>CAZFWV010000511.1:0-4081 GCA_964522605.1 uncultured Pirellulaceae bacterium | reverse complement strand
GAAGTTGCACTATTCGTTAGTTCGTAGCCGAATTCGTGAGAATTCGGGGGCCTTGTCGCTGGGTCCCCCTGCTTGAGACCTCCGAATTCTCACGAATTCGGCTACGTGCAACTTCACAACTCGTGATCCGGGGTGCTGTTCCCAGGTCAGGGACGGAAGCGCAGAACTTGGAACGATAACACTGGGCATCCCCGTTGACAGCGGAACTGGCGCGGCGCACGATGATGCGCCAAGGGGAGATTGGTGAAAAATCCCCCGCAGCCGTCTGTCGGAAGATGACGACCGGTTCACCTTTCGCCGGATCACGTTGCGTCAGGCATCCGACTTCTGACTCCATCGCAAAGTCACTCTTATGAACACGGTATGGCAACTGGCTTGGTTCGCCACAGCCCAGACATCCCAGCCGGGCGGCGACGGATCGATCATCGCCCTCACCTGGGTCGACATGCTGATCATCATCCTCTATTTCGTGCTTGTACTGGGGATCGGATTCTATCTGAAACGATTTGCGGAGACGGGAGAAGATTTCTTCCTGGCGGGTCGCGGGATGACGGCCTGGGTTGCGGGACTGGCATTTATCTCAACCAACCTCGGCTCTCAAGAGACGATTGGCTATTCGAGCAGTACCTATCAGCACGGGATGCTGATGAATCACGCGTACTGGATCGGCGCGATTCCGGCCATCGTTTTCCTGTCGCTGGTAATGATGCCCTTTTATCACATCTGTCGGACGCATTCCGTTCCAGGCTATCTGAAGCTGCGTTACGGCGAGGCTCCGCGCAGCGTTGCGGGAATCTCGTTCTTGTTTTTGACAATCTTCATGAGCGGCATCAACATGTTCGGCATGGCGATTGTGATGAAGGTGATCCTGGGTTGGGATTTGAATTTCAGCATTTGGGTCTCCTCCGTCACGGTCGCGATCTACGTTGCGGCAGGAGGTCTTCTGTCCGCCATTTTCAACGAGGTTCTCCAGTTCTTTCTGATCTGGTTCGGATTCCTGCTGGTTCCGATCGTCGGCTTGATTGAGACCGGTGGCTGGGACGGGATGGTGGAGCGGATTCAGGAAAATGTTTCCCGCATTCACCCTGACATTCCCGCTGCGTCGGCAAATTACATTTCCATGTGGGGCTCGATGAGTGATGCCAGCAGCAATCCGGCGGGCATGCATTGGGCGGCGATCGTGTTTGGCTGGGGCTTGGCGATATCGTTCGGCTACTGGACGACGGATTTTCTCGTCGTTCAGCGAGTCTTGGCGGCGAAGGATCTGCCGAGCGCACAGAATGGAACGATCATCGGCGGCTTTTTCAAGATGCTGGTTCCGTTGATCGTCATTCTGCCTGGCTTGCTGGCGATGGCGGTGCTTGAGGAACCTCTGTTGCCGCAGAACGCTCCCGCGGTGAAAGCCGGAGAGGCGTACGGCTACAATGACGTTTTGCCGCTGTTGCTCAAACGTTACTGTGGCCCGGGACTGCTCGGTCTGGGAGTCACCTCGCTGATCGCAGGATTCATGGCGGGGATGGCGGGAAACGTGAGTGCCTTTGCCACGGTATGGACGTACGACGTCTACCGGCCGCTCATCAATCGGAATGCGACGGATCGACATTACGTGACCATGGGACGCATCTGTTCGATCCTCGGCATTCTGATCAGCATTGGCGCCGCCTACGTCTGCCTGCACTTCGAGACGATCATGGCGCTCTCGCAGCTCCTGTTCGTCATGTTCATCGTGCCGCTCTTTGTGCCGGTCATTCTGGGAATGCTCTGGAAGCGAACCACGACCGCCGCAGCATTCCTGGGCCTGTCGAGTGGCATCCTCGGTTGTCTCGCGATGTTCTTGTACGTGCACTGGTTTCCCGGAGACGCAGAAGCATACAAGACCTGGTATCCGGAAACCTACGCCCAGTTGGGACAATGGAATATCGAAAAGTTCAATCCGCAGCACCTGTTGTATTTGACGTTTTCCGAGAACACGAAGGACATTCCAGCAAATGTCTGGATGGCGGTCTGGACCTTCATCATTACGTTCGTGGTCGTCGTGGGCGTTAGCCTCGTAACAGAACCCAAGCCGGTGTCGGAACTGAAGAATCTCTGCTTCGGCGAAACCGATATCCCTTCCCAGGCGCACCTCCCCCTTTTGAAGAAGCCCGTGGTCTGGGGCTGCGTGCTGCTGGGAATCAGTATCATTCTGAATATCATCTTCTGGTAGAGGCTCTGCGCGTCGATGAGTGATAAACCCCAACATACGATTACGATCTGGTTCTTCGTTGGAGCACTGTTCAGCGTGTACGGCGTGCTGATTCTCGGATGTGGCATCTATGGCCTGTTCTATCCGCCCGATGTGAAGCTGCCGGAGTTACACGTCGATCTCTGGTGGGGCGCTTTTCTGCTCCTGTTCGGCTTATACTTTACGTTTCGCTTCTGGCCAACGAAGAAACAGCTGACCGGCGAAGAAGATTAAGGAGGAGAACTGCGTGTCGACGACCGTCCGCTGCCTTTTTCAGATCGCGCTACTCGGTTGCTGGATCGCGTTGCTGTCCGGTTGCGGACAGCCCGACGCCAGCCGCAATGCGAACTCGTCATCTGGCGCAAACGGAGCCGACTCTCAGGCAGCTTCGTCCGCTGACGCCTCGTCAACACCCGAGGCCAAACCGCCCTCAGCCCTCGACGACCCCAAGGTCGTGGCCCGCTTGCAGGAGCGGGGCGCATCGTTGACTTTTGACGACAATCAAAACGTCGTCCGCGTTTCCTTTCCCGATGGTCCCAGTGCAGTCCCCTTCCGCGACTCGCAACTGGCACACCTGCAAAGACTGCCGCGGCTGAGGCAACTGCGGCTCGTGGGATCGGACATCACGGACGCCCGAATGCGATACGTGGCCGAGTTGATGAACCTGCAGGAATTGACGCTCGACTCAACTGCCGTGACCGACGAGGGATTGAGGTCGATCCGGACAATGCCCAACTTGAGCAAATTGGAATTGCCCAATAACCAAATCACCGATGCGGGTCTAGTCCATGTGGCCCAAATCCCGAAGCTGCGCAGCCTTCAACTTCTTGGCTGCGCCATCAGCGACGATGGTCTAATCCACCTCGCATTGCTTCAGCAAATCGTGCTCCTCGACTTGCGCAACACGCAGGTGACGGACGAGGGGCTCGCTCAACTCGAAAACCTGATGCAAATGAGGAGCCTCAAGCTATCCGGCGATCGCATCACGGATGAAGGTATGGTGCACTTGCAGGAGATGAAGAGTCTGAAATCGCTGCAATTGGATCAATGTGCCGTCGGCACGGACGGAATGAGGCAATTGCAGGGCCTGACGAATCTCGAAGAGCTCTATCTCTACCAGACCCAGATCGATGATGACGGATTGTCGCTACTCTCGAGCTTTCCGAAACTGCGAATCCTGCGGTTGAAGGCCTGCCCCATCACGGACCAGGGAATTAAGCATTTGGCAGCCCTCACGAACTTGGAAATGGAAAACCTGGACTTGAGTGAATCGCCCGTCGGCGCGGAGGACCTGAGCGGACTCGTTGGACTCGCTCGATTGGAGAGATTGAACCTCTATGCGACGCGGACGACCGACCAGGGACTTGCATCCGTCGGGCAGCTGACGACTCTGAAATGGTTAAACCTCGACAAGATGGCAATCACGGATGCTGGCCTGGTGCATTTGACACCTCTGCAGAATGTCGAATGGATTCACCTGGGGTCAAACAACCTCACAGACGACTGCGTCGCACCGTTGTCACAACTGAAGTCCCTGAAGAAGCTGATCCTAACGCGCAATCCGGAACTCACGCCGAATGCTCAGCAGCAACTGCGTGATGCACTTCCTGATTGTGAGTTCGAGTTTTAGCCGAATCCTCAGGATCTTGCATCCGTCCCTCCTTACACTGGACTAGACGATGCGTAATTCGTTTCCAGCCTCCCAACAAGCTCTGCGGCCCTCCGCGACTCCGCGTCCTCTGCGTTTTCATTTTCTGGAAATCGGTAACGGCACACGTATCCCGCTGTGCGCGTGTGCTGCCACACTCGGCGCAATGGGTGTGCCACTGGCTTTGCCAGTGTCCTCTTGAGTCGAGG
>CAZFWV010000510.1:0-4096 GCA_964522605.1 uncultured Pirellulaceae bacterium | reverse complement strand
TGGGACGAAGCCTGGAAGTCGACGCTCGAGCTGGCACCGGGATTAGATCAAATGAATTGGGATTCGACTCCCCCGGTGACACCCGATGCGAATGGCAAATATCCCGTGGCGATGCCCGGATTCAGTAAGGTGACCTGATCTTCAAGGCGCTCGCCGAAACAACTTCGGCGAGCGCGGGAGGACGATTGAAAACGGGGAACCTGTTTTTGATCCGTGCCTTACGGAGTAGGCGTCGAACCCAATTCGGCGGCAAAGGCCTTTGCATTGAGCGGTGCGCCGGTTGCCTGCCGCGTCATTTCATTCCACGGCAGGATCCGCCCGCGCGAAAATACCTTGTCGATCATAAATTGACCGACGGCGGGATTCTGAGAATAGACGGCGGTCGACGGATCGTCGGTTTGCAGCACGTCGCGCGCAATCGCCGCATGCAACTGACAAGCAAACAGTTCGCCCAACATGTAGTTGTGATAATAGGCAGGAGCCGAAACAACGTGAATCTTGCTCGCGTAATCCGGCAGGTTGCGATCGGCCGGCCGGAGCAACAGCTGGTATTGTTCGACCAAATCCCACCACAAGCTGTTTAGATCTTGTTGCGGATTCGTATACAATGCTCGTTCGAATCGCAGCATCACCTGGCACCAGCGGGAAAAGATCAGCAACTGATCACGTCGCATTCGACGCCCCGCCTCATCGAACGCGGTCGGATCCGGCACGTCGACGCCCATCGCCGTCAGCCATTTCGCGCTCTTGCCAAACCGCTCGAACATCATTGCGACTCCCTCGGTACACAGGATGTGCGCATCCGTTCTCAGCACATAGGGCACACGTTGCGGAATAAAGCGACTGCTGTATACCGCATGTCCGAGCTCGTGCAGCATCGTGCTCATCCAGTATTCGTTCGGGACAATGTTCGCCAACACGCGCACGTCCCCTTCACGGTCGATGTCCGTGCAAAACGCATGCGGACTCTTCCCCTCACGTTCAAAGAGATCACTGTGCGCCAACACCTCCTCGATCGGCAGGCCAATCCCCGCGTAGAACTTCTGACATACAGCCGGAATATCGACACCTTCAAAGGCATCATCGAGGTTCACATCATAGACACGCGGCGCCTCCTGAAAGAACGGATCGTGATAGTGCCACGGCCGCAGCTCTCCCACCGGAATTCGGTAACGTTCGGCCAATCGACGATCGATGTCGGCCTTGGACTGCTGAAATGGCTCTCGCGTCAATTCATCCAGTTGATCGAACAGGGCCAGTAGCTCGTCCGCATTCTGCTCATTGAGTGCCAACTGCAGCGAATGGTAATCGGAAAACCCAAGCTGCTTGGCCGATTCGTTTCGTAACCGCACTAAGTCACGCAAGTCTGCCTCAACCGTCTCGCCCACCCGTTTACTGGCCTGCCAGACGGCCTTCCGCCGTGAACTGTCTGTGGATTCTGTCAGAATCTGACGAACTTGACTGTCGGTCAGACTCTCCCCCTCCACCTCGGCGCGGAACAGATTGAACGCTTGCTCAATTTGATTGGCCTTGGCGGTCATTTGCCGTAACAGTTCCGGGTCGACCTGTTTTCCGAGAAACTGAAGATAAAGCAACTCGATCTGACGATGCAGCAGCGGATCCGACAACGGGGCTTCACGCAGCGTCTTGAGCTGCTCGAAAGCTGCACGATCTGAGAGCAGGGCGTTCAGCCGATTTTCGGCTTCCACTTTCCGGGCGAAATCTTCATCCTGGCCGGATGTGTTCGCTTGCCACCACATTCGGTTGACGAGGATTTCCACCGGACGAATCTCGTCCAGATAGTACTGGAGGAACTGGCATGCTTGATCGTCCATGGCGGCATTCTCCTCCTGCGCCCAGGCGGGTTGAGGTCCTGGCTGAAAACAGGCCGCAATCAGAATCATGATGAGGACCACGGAAGGATAGCGGACACACATCTCGTTCTCCTGCAAATACACGGAGGGGGCTACCATGGGACGCCGGCGCACAAGTCGAAACGCAAGCAGCCAGTCTACCCGGTGCCAGCTGCACAGCCTAGAACCAGGTTCAAGACCTGAGCCGAAGGGCGCCAGCCTCAAACCAATTCTCCATGCGACTCGGCAAATCGTGGCCCGCGGCTAGCGCCGTCGGCTCACAAACTCGGTCCGTAACAGTTTTGAAACCACGTGTAGGAGTTGTCTTCTGCGGAAGACGATGGAAAGACGGAGACCGGTTTTCGGCAGCCGAAAGAAAGCGAGCAAACAGCGACCGTCGCCAACCTCCGATAGCGGCGGCCGCGGATGAACGCAGATTCGCGCGGAAAGGGGGCGCTTTCAGCGCCTTGGAACGCTCTGCTTGGCGCGGATCTCCCGCCCCCGCCGCATGGAGTGCTGAAGTCTGCGGAAACGCGAACCCGAGCACAACTGATGAGGGAAGCCGCGTCAATCCGCGGTTCTCCGCGGCTCATCCTCTTGCCTAGCGAACCCTCAGGCAGGCTTTTCTGCTTCGGCCGCAGGCGTATTCAGCTGTCGAATCGACAGGGCCAACATGATCCAGGTCCAACCGTTGAAGATCATTTCCAATCCGACAAGCAACCCGATGACCCACATCGCGCTGGACGGAAACGCATCGTAGATGATGACCCCGGCAATCAGGGTAATCACGCCATTCAACAGCGCCCAGCCCCATTGCGGAAACCGTTCCACCAGCGAAACGACAACACGAAACGTGCCGACCAGGATGAAGAATGCCGCGATAAAGAGGGTCAGAAACCCAGTCGCTTCCAGTGGTGAATCACGGATCGCCAAGCCCGCCATCACGTAAAGGATGCCCACCAGCAGCTGCAACAAGAATGCGCTCCATCGACCGGCCCAAAAGGCCCCGATGATTGTTGCCACACCGCCGATGATGAGCAGAATCCCCAAGACCAAGACCAATCCGACGGATGACATGAACGGATAGCTGATCGCAACGATCCCCGAAACGATCAACAGTACGCCGAGCAAGAAAAACCAGATCCACTCCTTGCTAAGGCGTGCCAATTCATGCTCGACGACAGCCAATGGACCTTCAGAAAACGGACGACTTTCAGTGTTCATTGTTCGATGTCTCCCTGTAATTGACGCACGGAACCAAGCCGCACTCGATCCAAATCCAACCGCTTCGGGAGCCTCCCCCGGCGACTTCGCTCGCTGATCCCCCAGAGAGTCCGGCACCCGGATTCGCAGATCCCGAACAACGGGACCACGTTAGCAAAGTAGACCGCCAACTGACCAACGGCAAGAATCTGCCCCCACGGAACCGCGCAAATCCGGTCAGATCGTACGAGCTGAACCGACGAAACCGTCGGTACGGGCACCGGACTACCAATCAGCCAACGGCACATCTCGGCTTCGATCGGCGGTTGGTTGGGTACCCGGGCAGAACAGGACACTCAAAGCCAGCCGCTGCGGAGCATCGAGTTGGATCGTGAGCAGCGAAACGCCAGAGTTTTCTGCTTGTCGGTCGGGATGCGGAGATTGCGGGAGCGGAACTGCCGGACGAACCGAGAATGTTCCATCCGCCGGCTGGAGAATCTCGGCGCGGAGCGACTGTCCGTCCTGTCGCAATTCGGCGACGCGCCCTTGGTCTCGCAACTGAATCTCTGCCCGAGTCACCATCGACCACCAGAGTTCCACTGGTGCTTCGTGCGTCTCCAATTCGTCTCGGACTAACACCGCGCGCCGATCGAGTAATGCAAAGCCACGATGCAATCGCTGAACATGAGGTTGGTAGGCCTCGGTCAGATCGAGAATCGCAAAAGGCGCGGCCGCATCCCCGTGGAACTTTGTGATGCTGCATTGCGCATCGACAACCTGATCCGGTTCCGCGTCTGGATTTACCAGCAACGTACTGTGCGCCTCAGCGCGATTTCGGTAGTACCGCCAGCGACCTTTCGCACGGTCGAAATAGCCGGGCAAGTTATAGTTGTCAGGCCCCAAATCAATCGACCACCGGACGCCATTCGACTCCAACACGAACGAGCCGAGATCGGCCTGACCGTGGTTGACTCCAGGAGAACCCGCTTTTGCTGCAAGATAAGTCGCCTGAACATCCTCCCATCCGGAGCGCATTGTCA
>CAZFWV010000509.1:0-4101 GCA_964522605.1 uncultured Pirellulaceae bacterium | reverse complement strand
TCGCATGACACTTCCGAGAAACTTCCAGGATGAACTCGAACAGATTCAACGGACGATCAGCCATGTCGACGGCTGGTTGACGGACCGAGAGCTGTCGTTTCTCGCCCTCGTCGCTGCCTGTCCCACGACGGAGGGCACGATTCTTGAGATCGGCAGTTATCGCGGGCGATCAACGATCGTGCTGGCGCGCGCCGCCGCGTTGACGGCTCAGCGCACAATCGTCGCCGTAGACCCATTGCCGGACGAAGGTCCCCTGGCACGCGATGCCCACGGCAAGTGGACCGCACGCGCGCTGCTTGATGCCAACCTGGACCAGGCGGGCGTGCTGGACCAGGTCGAGTTTCATCAGTGCAGCTCGTACGAGTTGGCGCCCCAATGGACCGCTCCACTCCGGCTGCTGTGGATCGACGGCGATCACCGTTACGCGTCGACGAAACAAGACTTTGACCTGTTCGCTCCCTATCTGGCGGACGGGGCGATCCTGGCCATGCACGATGTCCTTTCGCGCTATGACGGATGCATCCGCGTGTTCACCGAAGAAGTGCTTGAATCTCCCCACTTCGGCGCCACGGGTCTCTGTGGATCGATCGGTTGGGCCCAATTCTGGAGCGATCCGGCACGGGCGGAGAGGCATCGCCGAGGAAATGCACAACTGGGGGCGCGGCTGCGTCCGCTGATTCCGTATCATTGCGCGGCGGAAGATCCGCAGGGATTGGCAAAGTTGCGGTATCAATTGCTCCGCGCCCAGGTGCCGCATCGCAAGGTCGTGCCCGCGACCTGGCTCCGTTCGGTGGCACTGGCTGGCTAGTTGCCTGTCGGGAGCGTGCGCATTGAAATCCACCACAAACCCGAAGCGCCAACTTTGAAGTTGCACGTAGCCGAATTCGTGAGAATTCGGGACTGTGCGAATGGGTTCCCTCTACGAGACCCCTCCGAATTCTCACGAATTCGGCTACGAACGAACGAAATGTGCACCTTCCAAAACAGCCCACCGGAGCTATCGAACGCTCACTTCGCAACTTAGGCCGCCCGCCGCGGGAACGTAGGCGGTTCGCGTGTAGTCCATCACCATCCGGTCGGCACTGAACCGCCAGGCGAGTGAAGCGATGGAATTCATCATCATCCGGATCCATTGCCGGGGAAGGCCATCCACATCGCGATTGTAATAGGTCGGGATCACATTCCGCTCCAGGACCTCGTACAGCGACAGCGCATCGCGCTGATCCGCGATTTCATCGGAGACGTGGGTTCTTCCTTTGCCAATCGCGAATCCGTTTCGTCCGTCGTAGGCCTCCGCCCACCAACCATCGAGTACGGAGAAATTCAGCCCTCCGTTGAGGACGACCTTTTGCCCGCTGGTCCCCGACGCTTCCAGCGGACGTCGAGGATTGTTCAACCAGACATCAACACCCTGAATCAAATGCCGACAGACGTTGATATCGTAGTCCTCGATAAACACGACCCGATGCTGAAAACGCTGATCGTGACGCGTGTTGGCAATACTGCGGATCAACTCCTTGCCCGGCTCATCCTTCGGGTGAGCTTTTCCGGCGAAAATAATCTGCAGCGGCCGCTCCGGGTCACTCAACAGACCGATCAGCCGTTCGACATCACTCAGAATCAGATTGGCGCGTTTATACGTGGCAAAACGGCGAGCGAATCCGATTGTCAGAACGTCCGGATCGAGCAGATTCCGGGCCGTCTCGACCACTTCATCACTCTCACCACGACGGCGACACTGACGACTGATTCGCCGACGGACAAACGCCATTAGCAGATTCTTCAGCGCGTTGTGGGTCTCCCACAATTCACCCAAATCCACGTCATAAATCCTCTGCCAAACCTCGGGCTCTCCCATCCGGTCCACCCAACCGGCCGGGAAGTTCCGGTCGTACAGCTGGTGCATCTGCCACGCGAGCCAACTGGGAATGTGCACACCGTTCGTGATGTGTCCGATGGGGATCTCTTCTTCGGATCGCCAGGGCCAGAGATGCGCCCACATCCGCCGCGAGACTTGGCCATGCAGACAACTGACCGCGTTCGCCCGCCGGGAAAGCTTCAGTCCCAGGACCGTCATGCAGATCGGTTCATCCATGTTGTGCGGCTCAACACGCCCCAGTCCCATGAACTGCTCGTAGGAGATCCCCAGTGCATCGCGCAGCGGGCCAAGATGCTCCTCGATCAACTCGGCATTAAACCGGTCATGGCCTGCGGGCACCGGCGTGTGGGTTGTGAACACCGTGCGCTGAGCCACCTCGCGCAGTGCATCGTCGAACGACAGTCCGTCCTCGTGCATCCGCTCGCGAATCGCTTCCAGCGGGGCAAAAGCACTATGTCCCTCGTTGAGGTGATAAACACCGGGCGTGACACCGAGGGCACTCAGTGCCTTCACCCCACCGACACCGAGGACCAACTCCTGCCGGACCCGAGTCCGTTCGTCGCCCCCGTAAAGTCGGCTCGTCAACGAACGATCTTCCGGACTGTTCCCCTCCACGTCGCAATCCAGCAGATAGAGTTTGACGCGTCCGACATTCATCAACCAGACACGGGCCAGCAGCGGTCCACTGCGTGTATCGACCGAAACTGTCAGCGAATTACCTTCCTGATCCAATGCCGGCTGGAGCGGAAGATTCTCGACCCGCGTATCCAGATACTCTTCGACCTGGTAGCCGTTCTCATCCAGTCGTTGCTTGAAGTATCCCTGATCATAGAAGAGTCCGACGGCGACTAACGGAACCCCGAGGCCGCTCGCACTCTTGATGTGATCGCCCGACAAGACGCCCAGACCCCCCGAATAGACGGGCACGGATTCGTGAATCCCAAACTCGGCCGAGAAGTACGCGACCGGATGCGCCCCCAAGACGCCCGCGTGCGTGCTCGCCCAGGCCGGACGCGAAGAGGCCATGTAGGCTTTGAGTTGCCGGTACGCGTGGTGGATCCGGCTGTAGAGCACCATTTCGGTGGCTCGCGTCTCGAGCCGTGCAGGCGTGAATTCCTTCAGGAGCGCAATCGGGTTGTGATCGAGTTGACGCCAGCGAATCGGGTCCAAGTCGCGAAACAGGTTGACCACCTCCGGTTGCCACGTCCACCAGAGGTTGCTAGCAAGCGCCAGGCACTTGTCGTACAGGAGCTGTGCCGACCCCTGGTGACTGCGCAGGGGTGCGGGGGAAGACTCCGAAACGGCGGTCTGCGTCTGAACCATAACCATATCCTTTAGTTCGGCGGGGCGCCTTTTGCTATCGGCCTGCCGACGATACAACTTTCGCCGAGTTTTTCAAGCCCGCATACCGAATATCATAGACCATAATGGTCAAACTGGGAGGCGAGAAGGCATGGTGGCGATCCAGGGCCGAGTTTCTCGGTCCGGACCGAAACCGAAGGGAGCAGCAATGGCGCGCGAAACACATGTGACCTGGCACCAGCACCTGGTTTCTCGGGAGGAACGCGAGCAACTGACGGGCAATCGCGGCTGTGTCGTCTGGTTCACGGGGCTCAGCGGGTGCGGTAAGAGTACGATCGCCAATCTGGTCGATCGGCAGCTATTCGAGCGGGGCGTGCATTCCTTTCTGCTGGACGGGGACAACATCCGCCACGGTCTCAATGCGAGCTCCCCGATGCTGGAGCAGGAGTACGGCTCGGATTTCGCCGCTCGTTTTGGCCTGTCTTTCGGTCCGCTCGACCGCCAGGAAAACATCCGACGCATCGGCGCAGTCGCCCAGCTGTTCTGCTCCGCAGGCTTGGTCACCTTGACCGCCTTTGTCAGTCCGTATCGACGCGATCGAGATGCCGTGCGCAGGCAAGTCGTTTCGCAGGGGCAAGCCGACGATTTTGTGGAGGTCTTCGTGGGCGCACCCCTGGAGGTCTGCGAGGCACGAGACCCCAAGGGCCTCTATCGCCAGGCGCGTGCGGGGACGATCCGACAGTTCACCGGAATTGATGATCCCTATGAGCCGCCCGTGCAGCCGGAGCTGGTGCTCAACTCGGCGCACATGCCGGCGCCCGAACTGGCGCAACAGGTTGTTGCCTATCTCGCGTCCCACGGTCAAATCGCTCGCTCTTGACAGTCTGTGGCGTCTAGGAGTACGGTAAACAGTGGTCTCC
>CAZFWV010000508.1:0-4121 GCA_964522605.1 uncultured Pirellulaceae bacterium | reverse complement strand
AGGGGTGTGGTCTCCGCCGCAGTCATTCCGGTAATCCGAGTTCGAAACTCAGGACCTTGTGTCTTGAGCGCGCCAGAGGCAACTCGTTTCTGAGCCCCAACGGTTCGTCACTGTGTACGAACGCGTCCCGTTTCCGGTTGCCAATCACCCGAAGTCGCCGTCGTTTTGACGGCAACTCTGGCTGCGGGCGGTGACTTTCACCGCTGCGCTGGGCGCAAAGGTGATTTCCACCTCGGATGAGAACTGGTCAGACGGAGAACCCGGTGGCACGCATCGGCCGCGCACTGCTGTGAGGAATCTCGTTCAGTTTGGCAACGGTTTTCCGACGACAGCCTGCTTCAGAAACGCTGATTGCTGCGATTCGAATACCCGGGAGCCGGGAGCATACTGGTCAGCATCTTCGACGGCGAATGGAGATCGTCTCCATTTGGAGGTCCCTCCAACTCATTACAGAGATGGTACTTACGGGACAGCGTCGCTGAAGGAAACTGAGAGGCTTCGGGTTCCTTACCCGCCGCCTGCTAAGCCATAAACCCTTGTGAAACAATAGGTTATGACGACCAAGTGGAGGCGGCCGCGAGGACGTCAAAGAAGTCTCAGAATTCGGGGAGCGTTCCAAAGCGACGCGGCTTCCTCGAACCGCCTTCAATACGTTGGAGCCCTCGGATCTGCCCTCGTTTCCGTGTCCACCCATTCACGCCGGAAGTCACTGGGTTCCTTCATCGGGGAAGCTCATTGCCGATCATTGCGATGGGCCGACCGACGCCGTCCTGACCGATCGATCCCGACTCATGCGGACAAGCTGGTCCGTGAATTGCTACATTGCCGAGGCCAGAGGATAATGGATCTTTATCGGGGTCGCATTTGATTTACTGCGGCGCGGCGAATGGTTTAGGAGGCAACGCGAAAACGGGAGATTCCCAGACTTCCGTCGGTTGTCCTGGCTTATCTATTGCTCCGCCGTCAATAAGAGGTTGCTTGTGGGCTCTCGGTTCATGTTTCGTTCCTTCCTGCGCCTCACTCTCGTCGCTCTCTGTACGCTCTCGGCTTCACGTTTGGCGCATGCTGACGTCTACAACTGGTACACGGGAACCGTGATTCCGGGGACCGAGGGGATCGATCCGGTTCCCGGTGTACAACTGGATGAGATGGATCTGGCGTTTGCCGATCTCCGCAGCCGTGATCTAACGGATGCGAATTTTCACGCGTCAAATCTCCATAGCGCCGACCTGCGAGCCCGCCTGGTGAACGCCAATCTCCGCGATGCGGACCTGACTGGTGCCAGATTATTCACGGCGGTGACGGGTGCGGACATCACGGGTGCGGTTGTGACCGGCACGTATTTCAGTGACACCGCGACAACCGGTCGCGGACTGACCAAGGAACAGCTTTACTCAACAGCCAGTTATCAAGGACAGAACTTGCACGGCATCCGTCTTGTTGGCAATGACCTGAGCGGCTGGGACTTCAGCAACCAGGACCTGACCGATGCCGAACTGAATTCTTCCATTCTCACAGACACGGACCTGACCGGAGCAGTGGTTGCCGAGGCTCATTTCTACAGGACGACGTCGCGCGGCTTCACCAAGGAACAGCTCTATTCCACCGCCAGCTACAGGCAAAAGAACCTGCAGGGAATGCTGCTCAGCGAGAATGATCTCACCGGCTGGGATTTCTCAGGTCAGAACCTGGCGGCTGTCTCGTTCCATGATTCCACGATGAGCAATACGAATTTGACTGACGCACGAGTGGCTGGCGCGGATTTCCAAAGGACCACGTCACTTGGCTTCAATAAAGAGCAGCTCTATGCGACTCGAAGCTACAGACAGAAAACCCTGCAAGGTGTCAATCTTGGCGAGAACGACTTGACCAGTTGGGACTTTGCGGGCCAAGACCTCACGAACGCTTCGTTTGCCAAAGCAACACTGAAGAACATCACGTTGGATGGCGCGATCGTGAACGGAGCGAGTTTTGCGGGCGTCCTCGACGGTTTCCACATGGGTTTGGTGTACTCGACAGCGAGCTACCAGGCAAGGAGCTTGCGGGGTGTTGATCTCAGCGGGAACACGTTGGCCGGCGGCAATTTTCACAGCCAGGATCTGACGAATGCGGACCTGTCGTCGACGACGCTTACCCATGCCGACTTGACGGCAGCGACCGTGATGGGGACCCGATTCTGGGAAACAACTTCCCGTGGTTTTACGAAGGAGCAGCTGTATTCGACCAGCAGCTATCAACAGAAGAATCTGCAAGGCGTCGGGCTGGTGTCGAACGATCTCAGCGGTTGGGACTTCAGCGGGCAGGACCTGAGGGACGCCGACCTGTCTTATTCAACACTATCTGCTGTTGATTTGACCGATGCAGTCGTGACTGGTGCACGACTGCGAAAGACGACCGCGCTCGGTTTCGCAAAAGAGCAGCTCTATGCGACCGCCAGCTACCAGCGGAAGAATCTGCAAGGAATCGCTCTGGGCGACAACGACCTGACGGGGTGGGATTTTTCGCAGCAGGATCTCTCCTGGTCGTTCTTTGCAGACCCTCCCGATATCCGTCGAGCCGCTACGTTGGCCGATGCTGACGTTTCGTACGCCAATCTCAACGGCGCGTGGCTGGGTCAAGCCGATTTGACGGGCGCGAATCTCGTGGGCGCCAAACTCACGAACGTGAATCTAAGCTACGCGACGCTGACGGGAGTTCGAGTGGATTCAGCAACCGTGTATGACCAGTGGACCGTATTTCCTGATGGCTTCGACGCTCAGGCAGCCGGGATGACGTTCGTGCCGACTCGAATCGGCGATTTCGATGCCAACGACAAACTGGACGTTGTGGATATCGATCGTCTCACGAGCTTGATGGGCGCTTTCCTCGGATCCAGTATCTTCCCGAATGCAGTACTTGACCTGGATCGGGACGCGTACGTGACGGAAGAGGATCATCGTATTTGGGTTAAGGACCTCAAGAAAACGTGGTTTGGCGACGCGAATCTGGACAACGAATTCAACACTGCTGACTTCGTGCAGGTCTTCACGGCTGGAAAATACGAGTTGACGCAGCGCGAGGGAGATTGGAATGGGGACGGTCTGTTTGACACCAGCGACTTCGTGATCGCCTTCCAGGATGGCGGCTACGAACTAGGGCCGCGGAACATTGAGGCTCCCGTTCCGGAGCCGGAGCCGGTTGTTCTGTTTTTCACCTCGATTGTCCTACTGCTGCTGCACGGCAGGCGAAAGAACGCATAACCGCCGGATTAGCTTCTTTCCGTGTGCTGGAAAGTATAGTCGGAAACAACGGGCTATACGGAATCAGCTTCCATCATGACCTCCTCGATTCGCGACAGCTTGACGACGATACCGATGGATCAATTCGCTCTCAAATGGCGATTCACGGATCCGAAGTATGATCTGCTTCCCGACGAACATCTTGCCCAAATCAAACCGCTCGACGAACCGTCGGCACGAAGAGTGTGGCGCTTCATCAGTGAAGCCAGACTGCTCGGCGAGTTACCCTCCTTACTTGGCTTCTTCCGTCACATTGAGTCGGTGACATTTGACTGGGAATACTCAGACACCGAGACCGCTCGGATCAAGAAATGGCTCGATCACCTCGGGATCCCTTTTCGCCAATCGGTCTTCCTGGCGTGGGAAGCTCAATGGGCCGCGATCACAACTTGGAAGATGTTCGTCAAGTACTGGAATGCCTTTTACTATCCGAGTAGCGATGATTTGATCATTGTGGATGAGGCACTCCAGTGGATAGTGTTCTTTTCGCATGAAGAGGAGGTTTATTTTGGGACAAATCGGCCGTAGGAGGCCACCTGCGATACGCCCGGTGTGCCTGGCTCCTTGCCGCGTGGGCTTGCCACTTGGATGTGCGAGGGGTGCTGCAGCGTGATCCGTTTGCTTGGAGCAATCACCTAATCGACACCATTCACATCTCCACCATATGTCTCCCACGCTTGATTGCACCGCTCGCAATCACACAACCGCCTGCACCAAAGAGGTCCGTTCGCGATTTCTTCTCTTCTCTGATACATTTCCCTCCCTCCACGTTTGAGGCCTACATCCAATCCCAGCGACAGGAAGGCTGGCAGTGCCTGGCCACACGGTACGACGACGGAGGTT
>CAZFWV010000507.1:0-4135 GCA_964522605.1 uncultured Pirellulaceae bacterium | reverse complement strand
ATGCCTACAGCGAAATCGGGTAGAAACACAATTCAACCCTGCCGTATCACTGAATTCACTCGCCCCGACAAGAAGCTCACCTTTAGCAGTGCAGAGGACGCAAGGGCGCAGAGGGCCAGAGAGGAATACAGAGATGAAGACGAACGGGAACCTGTGCCGCTAGAAATTTGCGAGGATGTCATGAGCCTTGATCCGGTGATCCAGTTCGTTGACGTGTCAAAGTCATTCGGGAATCAACGGGCGCTGGACGGCGTTTCGCTGGCGGTGCCGCCCGGAGTCGTCTTTGGACTGCTGGGAGAGAATGGCGCTGGTAAGACGACGGCGATTCGGATTCTGTTGGGTCTGACCGAACAGGATTCGGGCACCGCAACGGCCCTGGGCTTGGACAGCCACCGGGACGGAGTTGCCATTCGTCGCCAAGTCGGATACGTCTCGGAACGACCGGTACTCTACGAATGGATGACCGTGAGCGAGATCGGCTGGTTCGTCGCGGGCTACTATCCACCCGGATTCCAGGAAAGCTATGACCAACTCCTGAAGCGATTCGATCTGCCAACCGATCGCCCGTTGAAACAGTTATCGAAAGGCATGCGTGCCAAGGTCGCACTTGCGTTGGCCCTGGCACACGATCCCAAGCTCTTAGTCCTCGACGAACCGACATCCGGTTTGGACGCCGTGGTGCGGCGAGAGTTTCTCGACAGCATGGTCGACTTGACGGCCGATGGCCGCACCGTGTTCCTGTCGAGTCATCAAATCCACGAGGTCGAGCGAGTTGCCGACATCGTGGCGATCATTCATCACGGGAAAGTTCTTGTCTGCGAGCCACTCGATCAGCTCAAACAGAACATGACGGAGGTGGCGGCCACGCTGTTCGATGAGCAGCGACCGGTCGAGTTGCCAGCCAACGCGTTCGCGCTCGAGCGGCGCGGTCGGCATTGTCAGTTCTACATTCGAGGAAACGATGAAGTCGCCAGCAGTCTGCTGCGCGAGTTACCGATGATTCGCAGTTTTGAGCTGCGTCGACCTTCGCTGGAGGACATCTTTGTGGCATCCATGCGAGCGGGCGAACCGAGCGAAACGCCAACCGATTCTCGGGAGTTGGTACCATGACTCAGACATTGTTGCGTCGAGTCCTCTGGAAGGAATACCGCACGTACCGCGGTTTCTGGATCGCGATGGTGATCCTGGCCCTGGCGATGCAATTCTTCTTCGTGTACGCCCACCGCGTGACCAGCGGCAGACCGGTGGAAACCGAAGCACTGGGTTTTCTGGCCTTGGGCATGACCGTCTTCTATGCGCTCGGCATAGGGGCCACGATTTTCAATTTGGAGCATGAACAGGGCACCTGGGATCAACTGCGTGCGTGGCCTTCGAGCTTTCGAATTCCCTGGCTGGGCAAGCTGGTTTTTGCTCTCCTGAGCTTCGCCCTGTTGGGAATTGCTTTGTTTTTCCTCACAAGATGGATTTGGGGCCCGTTTGACTGGGTCATCTGTTGGATCACCGGGTTTGCAGGGCTGGTTGTGCTGTTCATTTCCATGGTTTGCTCACTCCTCATTCGTCGTCCGTTGTTGGCGACATTCACGGCGGCCGCGCTAGTGTTTTCTCTGATGTCCACTCCCGATTTGCTCGAGGACTATTCGAGAACTCCGCGAGTGACGGAATCGCTCGCTCTGGTGCTGATCGGCATCTGCGGCCTACTTGCACTTGCGATCAGCTATCCATTGGCAGGACGCTGGTTTACGGATCGACCACGGATTCCTGCGATCTGGAAATCGCGCCAGCGGAGCACGAGTCGACACTGGGCGATGAGTTCTTCCCAACTGGCTCGCATGGGATGGTTGTCGTTCCGTCAACTCGGCTGGGTTTGGCTCGGGACGTTGATTCTGGTCTTTCTCGTGCTTCTGCTCACACCGGGCACGGATTTCGTAGCACTCCTGTTCTTCTGGCCGCCAGTGATCGGTGCAACGCTGTTTTCGGGGGACCAAAGCAACCGGTCGTACCGGTTTCTTGCAGAACGAGGCGTCTCCGCGCGACAATTGTGGTGGCAGCGTCAAGCGATCGGCTTGCTTGTCTTCCTCGTCTTGCTTTCCCTGAGCACGGTGGCGGTGATTCGCGTGTGGGCATGGCGACGCACGCCGGAAGAGTTTTCAACGGTTACCGCATATGTCATCTACTGCGTGCTGGCCTACGCCTGGGGACAGATGTGTTCTGTCTTCTTGCGCAGCCTGCTCATCTCGGTTGCCGCGACCTTCGTCGGCGCCGCGGTCCTGGCCGCCTGGAGTGCCTTGACGGCTTGGTTTCACCTGCCGCTCTGGCTGGCATTGTTGATTCCATCGGTCGGACTATGGACCGCTTCGCGCGTTCGCACAACGCATTGGATTCTTGATCGAGATCGGTGGCGTGACTGGGTGGCGCCGATCGCGGTCCTGCTCGCAACCGCCTCCGCAGTCGGGTTCGGTTTCTATTTTCATCGTGCCTACGAGATCCCACGGGTCGAACCTGCGGCGACGGCGGACCTGCTCTCGCAAGCACGGGATGCTGAGCAGCTCCAGGCGACCGAAGCAGTTCGCAATAAGCTGCGCGACTTGACTCAACCGTTCTCCGATGAAGAGTACGTATCTCTGCAGCAGATCAAGGCGGAAGACGTGACGTTACCGCGTTGGAGCGATCTACCACGGCGCATTCCTGAATGGGAATCTCAATGGTTGCGAGAGAACGTCGAGCTCCTTGATGATTCGGTGTTGAGCAGGCTCCAATTGATCGAAACCCTTCATGGACCGGGAACGAGACCACATCAAGATTATGAAGAGAGCGTTCAAATGCAGTGGTTTGTGCGACTGCTGGTCGCTCAGGGACGCGAGCGGCAATCTAACGGGGACCTTCCCGACGCGATGGAAAGCTACCGGGCTGCGATGCACGCATGCGAAACGCTGCGAAACGGTGGAGATTCCTTCGCCTGGTGGATGGCGCAGGGCGGTGAAGAGGTCATCCTGCAAAACATCCTGTTCTGGGCAGCCGATAAGCGGCAGACGATCGATGATCTGCAGCGGGCCATCGATTGGTCAAAAGGCTGGCTCGGGAAGGAATCTTCGTGGACGACGCCGGTCGTTGTCGATGCTCAGTCACAACGCGATCGGATTCGCGAGCTTCCCTCCGTGTTTCTTGAATCGATCGCCGGATCGGATGCCACCGACACCTCGCTCACAACAGACCAGGCGATTGCGTGGTGCGCCGCGGTCCCGGGAGAACGTCAGCGCTGGCTGCGTTTGGTGAATGTTCTGGAGCAAGCACGGCTGGACGTCGTACGGCAGTACATCGGTGATGTACGTCACGAAGAAAACATTCTCGAATTGTTCACCGGCGGTACAGATTCGCCTACGTGGTTTATCCGAGGCAGCCGTCGGCGGATTGATAAGTGGAAACAACTTGACGCCTGGTTAAGCTCAACGCCGTTGTACCCTACGTTTAGGGGTCAGACACTGCACGAACATTCTCTTCTGGACGCTCAAGTGTTTCTGGAAAACCAGCGACGGGCAACGCATGTCGCATTGCGGATGATTCTCTGGAGACATCAGCATGGGTCCTACCCAGCCACGTTACAGGATTTGCAGACGGAGGGCGACGATTCCCTGCCCCACGATATTCTCGCGGGTCGCGAGTTTGAATATTTACCGGGGGGATTAACGACGGAAGCAGCTCGCTACTTCTCGTTGGATTCGTCTTGGGTCGACGCATCGAAGGTACCGATCCTGGCTTCCCCTGAAGTGTTGCGAGAGGATCTGTCGCGTTATGGCGAATATGCTGCGGCAATCCGCGGATGTATCTATCCCCTGCCTCCGCCCGATATCGTCCTTCGACACGAAGAAGCGTCCGATTAGTCGGCGTGCTTCTACGGGTTGAACCAACTCCCTCTGCGGGCTCTGCGTTGAAAAGGCGAAACGCAGAGCTCGCAGAGGCGCAGCGCAGCCTTCGGCCGCAACCAAAGGTGGTGCCGCCGCGCTCGGCGAATTGGGTGTGCCACTGGTTTTGCCAGTGTCCTCTTGAGTCGAGGAAGAGCACTGGCAGTGCCAGTGGCACCCAGCGAATATGCTGCGGCAATCCGCGGATGTATCTATCCCCTGCCTCCGCCCGAGAT
>CAZFWV010000506.1:0-4146 GCA_964522605.1 uncultured Pirellulaceae bacterium | reverse complement strand
CCCTCTCCCCCGGCCCCTCTCCCCGAAACGGGGCGAGGGGAGCCAGAGTTGATCGGGTCACCCGCGGGATGGCAGCACCAAGCGACGAATGGCGTCCGCAAGCGACGAATGGCGTCCGATTTCTTGTCCATTCCGCGTCGGGCAGCTAGGATGGCAGAGAGGGGCGTGGCTTCCCACTATTTCGTGGGGGGAACTTGAGACGCCTTTCTTCCAATCCACGTCTCTATTCGGGTGGTTCACCCGCCCTACTCATGGTTCGCTCGACTCGGCTCCTCATCTGCTGTCTGGTTGCAGCCGGCCTGTATTTGGGCACGGAGTCGGTCCATGCTGTCATCGTTTCGACCACCCAGGGGAACACTTCCCCCCCTCCGGACGCCGTCTGGTGGAACAACGTCGGAATCATCGATGGCTCCACGGGCGTCTACCTCGGAAATCGCTGGGTGCTGACCGCCCGGCACATCCGGCATCCGGCACCCATCACGTTCCCGGATCTAGGCACTTTCCAGCCCGACCCGAGTAGTGTTTTCTACATTAAAAACCCGACCGGAAGTGGGCTCACGCAATTCACCGACTTGGTGATCTATCAATTGGCCGAAGATCCTGGCCTTCCCCCTCTGCGGATCGCAACAGAAACACCATCCGCCGGGACCGTCGTCACCATGATCGGAAACGGCCGTGACCGTGCGGCGGATCCGACCTATTGGGACGTCGTCAAGAGGGGGAATTGGGTATGGACCGAAACGACGCCACCGGGCGATTACTCCGGTTTCACGACGTTACGTTCGAATGCGCTCCGTTGGGGCACCAATTTGATCGAGGATGATGAACCGTTCCGATCGGAACGAGATGACGACATTACCATCACGGTTCGCAATACAACCGTCGCCGGCGATTACGACATTATTTCCTTGATCACAGAATTCGATGGGACGGGTGGAAATTCGAACAGCGCCATCCGTGGTCCCGGAGGAACCGCATGGCTGGACGCAGAGGCACAGGCGGTTTTCAACGACTCAGGAGGGAGCGTCTTTTACCAGAAGGATGGTCTTTGGGAACTTGCGGGAATCATTGTCGCCGTCGAGGATTTTAAGGACCAACCGGATGTAAGATTCAATTCCATCTTCGGGAACTTAACGTTTGCCGCTGATCTGCCTACCTATCTTGAGCAGATCGAATCCCGGTATCGATTTGGCGATTTCGACGACGACGCGCAGCTAACGGTCACCGACATCGACGCGCTCTCGGAGGCGACTCGTTCGGGCTCAAACGAATTGAAGTTCGATCTGAATCAGGACAGTGTGATCGACTCGGTCGATCACCGAATCTGGGTCGAAGACCTGAAATGGACCTACTTCGGCGATTCCAACTTGGACGGGCTGTTTGACACGGACGATCTGGTGTTGGTGTTGCAGGGCGGCGAGTATGAGGACAATATCCCCGGCAACTCGACTTGGACCACCGGCGACTGGAATGGGGACGGGGATTTCACTGTCAACGATTTTGTACTCGCCCTCCAAGCAGGCGGTTACGAGAACGGTCCTCGGGTCGGGAGTGAAAGTGGAAGCAGCCCCGGCGCTTTCGTACCGGAGCCGACTAGCTGGGCCGGAATTCTGTTCGCTTCCGCATTGTTGTGGCAGCTCCATCGACGTCGTCTCACCGCATCGTCGTAGGACGGATTGGCAATCCGTCCGCTGTCGGGTGGAACGCCGTTTCTGGCGATTCCTTTGAATGTCACTGGCGGTGCGATCCGGCGCAGCGGCGGCATTTTCGCCCTCGCACCGGTCATTTTGTAGGACGGATTGGCAATCCGTCCCACAAGAGAGCCCACAAGAGAAGACGGATTGCCAATCCGTCCTACTTACTTTTGGATGGAGCTGGAAGACCCACGGTCCGTTCCATTTCTATTGCTAAGCAACCTTGACACGGACCCGGCGACCAAGTTGTTTCAGTTTCTTGGAATCGACAGGCAGCCGATTGCATTTTCGGAACGTTGGATAATACTGGTAAAAAATTTGTCCTTTAAATCCTCAAGGGAACGCTAGTGAACTGAGAGACGGAAAGTTGCACGATGCACGACACCTTTGCGCTTGATCAACTCGTGGGGGATTCCGCGTGGACGATGCGGACGCGCCGAAGAATCCTTCAAGCAGCCACTTACTTCTACCCCACGCTAATCACCGGACCACCCGGTACGGGCAAGAAACTCATTGCCCGTGCGATTCACGCCCACAGCTCTCACGGCTCCGGTCCTTTTATCCCGTTTCGTTGTCATCAGGTTCCTGCTGCGTTCCGCGCTTCTCAACTGTTCGGACACGAAGCAGGCGTGATGCCGCTGTCGATCGGATCCGCGATTGGAGCGGTGGGAGCAGCGCAGGGCGGAACTCTTTTCCTGGAAGAGGTCGGACAACTGGATGCAAATTGCCAAGCGCGGTTGCTTGAGCTCTTGAATGCGAATCGCTGCCGACCGATTGGCGCTCAGACGGAAACGAAGGCGCAAGTTCGCATCATTGCTTCCTCGTCGATCGACTTACACGACGAAGTTCGGCGCGGACGATTTCGCTTTGACCTGCTCTACCGACTCAACACGCTGAGTATCCTCGCACAACCTTTAAGCGAGCGACGCGACGACATCCCCGCACTCGTTCGACATGTGATCGCTCGTACAACGTTCGAACGCGGCCTGCCGCTCAAACCGATCACGGCAGCCGCCATCGCCTTGCTCCAATCCGTCGATTGGCCCAACAACATTGATCAGCTGCAACAGGTCGTGGAGCAGGCGGTTGCAGGTTCGGACGACGCGATCGTCGGCGCGGAGGCGATAGCTGGATTGCTCGACGCGGTCGATCGTATCCCGGAAGAGGGAACGGAGGCGGAGCAAATTGACGCAGAAGTGGTCAATGCGCTCGAGTCAATCCCCGAGGTCCCGCGGGTCGCCAATCCGTGGCCGTCTTTGGCCGAGGTCGAGGCACGTCACATTCGCAAGACACTGCAAGAAGTCCATTATCACTTGGAAGCCGCCGCCCAGCTGCTGGGAATCGAGCCAGCGCAACTGCAGCAAAAGCTGATTCAATACGGCATCCCTCACTACCTGCCGCGGCATCGACGAAGCGCCGAGGTATAGAACGCTTCCGATCCCCGTTTTCTTTCCGGGCTAACGCAGGAAGAATGGCCGCGGAGAAACGCGGATAGACGCCGAATGAGGCCCGATCGGTGGACCTCCGTCTGATCCGCTGGATCCGTGGTTCCTCTTTGATTCTCCGTCCTGCCCGCCATGACTTGACTTCGACTTTGCCGTTCCTAGAATGCTCCGGCCTGGTTGGGGTCGGATTGCAGGCCTTCTCGGTGACCAAGAGGCGATCGCGGGTTGCGGACTGCGTAAGTCCGCTTCGCTTGTGACCCCATGCAACAAATTCGGCTCAAAAAGTTACGGTTTGAGTAATCTGCAGGAGCAAAGAAAAATGTCAAAGCGCGTCGTTGTGATGGGTCTGGTGGCCCTGGTGGCAATGGTCTCTCTCTCCCAATCGTGGGCAGCAAAACATAACACCAAGGTCGAGATCGGCGAGAAGGCGGCCACGTGGAGCGACCTCCCGGGTACGGATGGAAAGACGTACGGCCTGTCAAGTTTTGGGGACGCCAAGGCGGTCGCCATCGTCTTCACCTGCAACAATTGCCCCGTCGCCGTTGCCTATGAAGACCGCCTGATCGAACTGGCGCGGGATTACAAGGACAAGAATGTCGCTGTCGTTGCCATCAACGTCAACAAGACGGAAGATCTGGAAGCCATGAAGGCTCGGGCGGAAGAAAAGGGATTCAACTTCCCGTATATCTTCGATGAGTCTCAAGAATCGGCGAAGGCCTACGGCGCCACTTGTACGCCTCACGCCTTCCTGCTGAACAAAGATCGGACGATCGCCTACATGGGCGCCATTGACGACAACATGAAGGCTTCCGATGTCGAAAGCCACTACCTGAGAGAGGCGATTGACGCCGTTCTTTCCGACCAGGCTCCGGAGACGACGGAGACCAAGCAAGTCGGATGTTCGATTAAGTGGAAGTAGAGTGCGATTCGCACTGACGGAAATCGTGTTGTGCCCCCGCGGAACAGGTCGAGGCCCAGGAACATCTCCTAGCCCGACCTGTTTTTTT
>CAZFWV010000505.1:0-4147 GCA_964522605.1 uncultured Pirellulaceae bacterium | reverse complement strand
GACGGATCCTCGTTTTCGCCCAGACGCTGTTTCAGCACGACCGGTAATCGGCTGCCGAGGACGTGCAGGTCGGTGACGACGCCTTCCGCGTCGACGAGGATCGCGAGAGGCACTGCTTCAACACCGCATCTCACGGCGTTCGGGTTTTCGAAGCCGGCGGACAGCGGGTCCGCATTCACAACGACCGGCCAGGGAAGCGGGTGGGTTTGAAGAAACCGTTCTAACGCGTTTCGCTCATCGTCCAGGTTGATCGTGATCACCTCCAGGCCTTGCGATCGATAGTCTCGGACGACATTCCGCAGTTGCTCGACGTCTGCCAGCCAATTCTCGTACCACGTGGTCCAGAATACGACCAGAACCGGTTTGCCTCGGTAGTCCTGCCAGTCGAAGATCGAACCATCCAGCAACACACCTTCGATGGAGAGCGGTTGGTCGATCAAGCCGAGTCGCGTGCGCGCTAAATCGACGGTTCGCTCAACCGTTTCCGCCGTTTGTGACTCAGGCTCCGTTTGGTAGTGCTCTCGGATCAGCTCATAAGCCTGCCGGGCGGCGACGGGGTGTCCGGCGTACTCCAGCATCTGGGTGGTCTGCATGACGTAGGCGAGTCGGTTCGGATCGGTGGAATTCGATTGCAGCCGGTCCTGCATTGCGGAACTCAATCGATCAATGGCGCCCGGTTGTTCCTCGAGGACGTCGCGGGCCAATTGGGCCAGTTGGAGATTGGTGGACTGATTGAGCAGCTTGACTGCTTCCGCGACAAGGTTCGGATCGGCGTCGTTTTCATACCGTTTCCCGATTTGCGTGAGGCAATCGGCGGCGGGACCCAGGTGCCCGGCCTGAATCAGCCATCCAGCCGCCTCGCGCGCAGCGCGGAATGTTTCGGTACCCGCCTGCGGATCTTGAAGCAGTTCGGCCAGGGATGTTTGCAGCGATTCCGCGTCCCCTTCTGCGACCGAAAGGAAGTTGTTCACGAGTCCTTGGTAACGTGTTGCCCTCGCGACGCGTGCTAGAAACGGATCGTCACCGCTGATCAACTCGTCGCAGTACTTGGCAAAAGTGTCTGCCCATGGATCCGGCTGAATCGCCGCTAATGTGCGGAGCGCATCCAACTTCATTTGGGTTGCGCTTGCCCGAGATTCAGCCGATGCGTCTTGGGAGAGCAACTTGTCGCAGACTCGGACACGGGTGCGCATCAGGCGTCCGACGGCTTCCGTCCGCTGCTGAATGTCGACCGGCTGCTGCGCATTCTGTTCTTGCGTTCCCAGTTCGCGTGCCTCGACATCCTGCAAGAATTGGAACAATTCCTCCGCCGTTCCCTCGGGGATCGCAATTTCTTCAACGGTCGTTTCCGCCGTCGTTGCCTCGGCCTCAGTCGTCGAAGGCTGCGACTTGTCCGCCTCGGCGGTCTTCGTCGATGGACGGCAACCGAACACACCAAAGGCTCCGATCATCAGCACCGCGACAAACGCCTTTCGGCTCCAGTTATCCCGCGTACGCATCGGATGCAACTCCTTCAGGTGCGAACTTGGTGGAAGCGGACAATTTCCTCCCAGGCTTGGCTGGGGCTATCCGCATAATTAAACAGATCCAGGTGGTGATCCGCGATGACACCCTCGTCGGCCAGGAAATCAAAATCAAGGACGCGTTTCCAGTAGTCCGTTCCGTAGAGAATGATCGGGATCTCCTGCATGCGACCGGTTTGTCGCAACGTCAGCGTGCAGAACAATTCGTCCAGCGTGCCAAAGCCACCTGGGAAAACAACGAGTCCTTTCGCACGCAGCAGGAAATGCATCTTGCGGAGTGCAAAATAGTGAAACTGAAAACACAATTCCGGCGTGATGTATGGATTGGGAGCCTGTTCTTCGGGCAGAGTGATGTTCAAGCCAATTGACTTCGCGTCGACATCATGCGCTCCTCGATTTGCGGCTTCCATGATCCCCGGGCCGCCTCCCGTGATCACAACATAGTCGCATTTTCCCTGTTTCTGACAAGTGGAAGAAACCAGGCGAGAGAACTCGCGTGCCTCATCGTAATAGACGGATCGTTCGCGCACCCGCTTGGCTCGCGCGACCAATCGCTGCAAAGCGCGATCATCCGGATCCTTTTTGAGCTGTTCTTGGGCGAGCCGGAGACGACGCTCGGCCTCCACCGGTTCAACCAACTGCGTGCCCCCGAAGACCACGATCGTTGAGGCAATTCCTTGTTGCTGAAACACGATTTCGCATTTCAATAACTCCAGCTGCATGCGGATCGGCCGAAGTTCGGGCGTCTGAAGCAACTCGATATCCATTTCGGCCAGCCGGTAGCTAGGCGATGCCATGATTGCCGCACGCATCTGGTCCAAATCGTTCTTCACGTGGTTTCTCCCGATCTACGGTTCGTCTGCATCGTTCGAACTGAGTAGTATTGCATAATCGCTCGGAAAATGGGGCTCCTGCAGCGATGACGGAATCCGATTCAATCGATGAAAACTGCGGACGATCGCGGATTCCCTCGGTAAGCGTTCGATCGCAAGATTCCCTTGGTTCTAGGCTTTGTCTCAGAACTCTTCCGCAGCACTGGCAGAGCCAGTGGCACCCGCCAGTTTTGTGTGCCACTGCCAGTGCAGTTTTGAGACAAAGCCTACAACTGAGGGCTCAATTCCACCGACTCACTTGGCACGAGGATCCGAGGCTTCCGCCTTCGGAACCCCTTCGTAGCGTCGGATCCAGCGGCCGATTCCCAGGGCTGCCAGTCCGATCAGGCCCCAAGCGAGCCAAGTCGTCGTGGAGGAAAACGCGCCCAGCCCATATCTTTCCGGGATGAGCTGATAGATACCGACGAAAACCGTGAGCAGCATCGGGGCGGTCGCGAAAGGAGTCCAGCGAGCGAGCACCATTCGGACGATCGCGGCGAGTACGATCATCAGGCTGGCGACCAGACCACCCAGGACCATGCCGGTTGAGATTCCCAGCACCGTCGGCGTGGAACTCGCGTTCCTCCACGACCGGGATCCGTGACACAACGATGCGACCATTCCAGCAACCAGGCCCCCCACCATGGCCTGCCCCAACAGAAAGCGAGCGGTGCGGAAATCGGACTTGAGCAGCAGAGCGAGCGCCTGGGGCTGTTGCCATGCACATAAGCTCACCAACACAAACACGGGCCAAACCAAGGACCAGGGTGCCGACTGGCCATCCAGGTCGATCAACGCACCGGCCAACAGGCAGCAGAACAGACTCACATGCAACAGAAACACGAGAATTCGAGTGGCCAAGATGGCCGGTTGTGAAGCTACCCCAGCACCGAGCTGCACATCGACCCACCATTGAAATGCGAACAAGAGTGCCACCGTTGCCTCGACCAGTGGATAACGAACTGCAATCGAACCGCGACAGTCACGACAGCGACCCCGCAATAGACACCAGCTCAAAACGGGCACGTTATCGTAACCGCGAATCGCGTGACCACAGTTCGGGCATCGAGACCCCGGATAGATCAGGCTGACTCCCGCAGGAAGCCGGTAGATCACGACGTTCAAGAAACTCCCCACGCAGGCGCCCACCGCGGCGACCCAGATCGTCGTCAGCCAGGGGGCAGCGGAAACCCAATCGGCGACGAATTCCAACAGCAAATCGGTCATCGCCACGAAATGTCCTCCCCCGCGACCGCGGTTGTGCAGCTTTGGACTTTCTGGCTCATATGGGGTTATTACACCCTCCCGCAAGCGGGAGGGTCGGACGCGTAGCGGCCGGGGAGGGTTTTTGTGGGAGAGCAACACGCGCCGAGCACGTTGCGCACTCCGCCCTCTCCGGGCCTGCGGCCCGACTCTCCCGGAGGGAGAGTGAATCCTGTCCGTAAACGCTAGTCAGACCAACACTTGAAAGTTGCACCACGTAAACCCGGGAGGGTCGGTGGTAACTGGGAACCGGTTGGGACAACCTCTACAATGTGACAGTCGCCGGTCCGCGACGACAGGGGGCAAACCGGCCGCGAATGCCGCGGGCGACACTGTTGTCGGACGGTGGCCAGTTGATGCGTCCCGCTGCCGCACTTCTTCCATCGCGCCTTCGAACGAGCTCAGACCATGCAAATCATTTCAACGCAGGAAACCCCGACTCGCCAGTTGGCCGACGCGATCGTCGTGGGAGTCTTTCACGAGGGACTC
>CAZFWV010000504.1:0-4152 GCA_964522605.1 uncultured Pirellulaceae bacterium | reverse complement strand
GAGGGTGTAGTAATCTCTTCCAACCCATCAATTCATCAGCCGCAGGACCTCCAGCGCGGGAGGGCGCGTTCGAGGTGTATTTCCCGCACTTTCTCTCGCCTCTTCGTGGGTACGGTGAAACACGGCGCCGAACCGTATGCAAGCAAGCTCAAAACGTACCACGAAGTCGGCCACAGAGAGGGCCATCCGAATTCTCACGAATTCGGCTACAGATAGGGTTCACGGCTTTGCACCCCGGGGGCCACAAGCCTTGCCCTTTTCTCGCGTCCGGCGGCTCGATCTCCACAAGGAGTCGCCCGCGTTTACTTGTCAGCGGCAGCGAAACCGAATACAACATGCTCTTGCATACCGCTACCGAGCGTGGCTCGGTTCGCCTGCCGTCATCCCTCCATCCTTCTCTTTACACAGGAGTACTGTCAGGCATGTCGACGAAGATTGTAACCGGCGACAATATCAGCGCGGCACTGGAGCGAGCGATGAACGCTGGCGAAGGGATCTTGCGCCTGACCCCAACCTGGGTCCCCCGCAGTTTTCTTCATCCAGGCAAACGCATCAAGCTGCATCCGAGCGACTGGTACGCGTATGGAGCGCACCGAGGTGGCATTGATGAACGCTGGTTCGGCAGCACGACCGAGGCGGCGAACGAAGGCCGAATCTGGCATGAGGGCTTGAGTTTCATCGCATCCGAGGGCGAACATTTTCTGCTGCGCGACGCGGTCGCGGAAATCGGCGCGCGAATCATTGGCTCGGCGATGTATGAGAAGTACGAACGCTGGCCGGTCTATTCGAAGTTCTTCGACAACATGGGGCCGATTCCCCATCACATGCACCAGTCGGCCGAACACGCCGCGCTGGTCGGCCAGGAAGGCAAGCCCGAAAGCTACTACTTCTCGCCTCAGATGAACAATGTCGACAACAATTTCGCCTACACGTTCATGGGGCTGGAGCCCGGCACAACGAAGGACCAGGTGCGACAGTGCCTGCAGAACTGGGATCAGGGAGACAACGGCATCCTGGACCTGTCACGCGCCTATCGGCTGCAACGTGGAACAGGTTGGTTGATTCCTCCCGGTGTCCTGCACGCGCCCGGATCGCTCTGCACGTACGAACCGCAATGGGGAAGTGACGTGTTCGGCATGTTCCAGTCGCTCGTTGAAGGACGCGAAGTCCCCTGGTCTTTGCTCGTCAAAGATGTCCCCGAGGAGAAGCATCACGATCTGGACTACATCATCGAAATGCTCGACTGGGAAAAGAATGTCGATACGCATTTCAAGGAACACAATTATCTGGAACCGATGGTTGCGGCAGAGGGAGATGGATGGGAAGACCTGTGGATCGTCTACGGATTGGTCGACGGGAAACAACTGTTCAGTGCCCGTGAACTGACGCTGGAGCCCGGTGCGCGGTGTGTTCTGCAAGATCCGGGAGCTAGTGGCTGGATCACCGTTCAGGGCTCCGGACGGATTGGCAAACTGAATCTACAGACGCCGGCGATGATTCGTTTCGGCCAAGAGACGGAAGACGAAGTGTTTATCACGCATGAGGCCGCCACGCGCGGTGTCGAAGTGGAAAACACGGGCCGCGAACCGCTGGTGAGTCTGCGGTATTTTGGCCCGGACACCTTCCCCTCCGTTCCGAATGTGGGCGATTATCGTAAGGTTTGACGCATCCCCTGTCCGAAGGATCGACCGATTATGAGTTTTCTGTTTCCGAAACTGCATAACGCAGCCTGGCCGGGAGTCGTCGGGAAAGGCCCCGACTCGGAACCTCCCATCGATCTGGCGACGATGCTCGATCTGACGGCGTCGGCGGAGTTTGAGGGAGCGAAGTTCGACGGTTTTGACCTCTTCCTTTACGAACCGCACATCAGTATCGATTCGAGCGACGACGATCTGAAGCGACTGGCCGAACAAGCGCAGTCGCGCAATCTGGTCATCGGTTCCGTCGTTGCTCCCGTCTGGCCACCGACCGGTGGCGGATCGGCGATGGGCGATGATACGGAGCGGGCCCAGTTCCTCACCCAAGTACGAAAGGGCTGTTCGATCGCCCGACGTCTGCGGGAACTCGGCGCTCGGCCCTACGGCATCGTACGCATCGACTCGGCAGTTGATGTCGACAGCTGGTACGCGGATCCCGATGGGAACACGCGGCGGATCGCCGAGACGTTTCGTCAAGCGGCAGATATCGCCGCCGACGAAGGCGAACGATTGGCGGCCGAAGGCGAGATCTGCTGGGGCGGTATGCACAGTTGGCGAAGGATGCTTCAGTTGCTGGAAGAAGTCGGTCGCCCAGAGACCGTGGGATTCCAAGCTGACATGGCGCACACTTTGCTTTATCTGCTGGGCTACAACGCACCCGAAGACCGCATCGTACCCGAGGATTTCGCCTGGGAGCCCGACGCACTGGACGCGGCCATGGCGGAATTGACGGATGCCCTGCGTCCATGGACGATTGACTTCCACGTCGCGCAGAATGATGCCACCGTCAAAGGCAGCGGGTCGCATAGCAAAACGGGCCGCCATTGCCTGCCCAATGATCCCGCCGGAAAACTCGACATCCCACGGCACGCCGGTTTCTGGTTGCGACGGCCCGACGGACAATTGACCAAGGCCGTGCGGCACATCTGCTGGGATGGGTGCATGTTCCCCAACGAGGTCATGTTGAAGCCGGAGACCTGGAATCAAATCCTGGCCGCCATGGTCGCCGTTCGTGAAGCGCACGGGTGGAATGAATAGTACCGTGATCCCCTAAATGCATCACGGAATCGGGGAACGCGCAACCTACAAAGCATTAGCTGCCCTTCCGAAAGGAATATCAATGACGACGAAGAAGCGAATGAATGTTGGCATGATCGGCTGCGGTTTCATGGGCCGCGCTCACTCGAACGCTTGGCGCAAAGTCAGCAATTTCTTTGACCTGGATTACAGCCCGGTGCTCAAGGCAGTCTGTGAGCTCGATGCGGCGAAGGCACAGGCATTTGCCGACCGCTGGGGTTATGAGTCCATCGAGACGGATTGGCGGCAACTCTTAAAGCGAGATGACATCGACGTCGTCGATATCTGCGCTCCAAATAATCTGCACCGCGAAATCGCCATCGCCGCGGCCGAGGCCGGAAAGATGATCCTGTGCGAGAAGCCCTTGGCGATGAACGCCGAGGAAGGCGAAATCATGTGCCAGGCCGTCGAGAAGGCCAAGGTGCCGAATCTGGTCTGTTACAACTATCGTCGAGTGCCCGCCGTGACCCTGGCCAAATTGCTGATCGATCAGGGCCGCCTGGGGCGCATCTTTCATTATCGAGCGGTCTTCTTACAGGATTGGACGATCTCCGCCGACCTGCCCCAGGGTGGCGATGCACTCTGGCGACTGGACGTAAAGACGGCGGGCAGCGGAGTCACCGGGGACCTCTTGGCCCACTGCATCGACACCGCACTTTGGCTCAATGGCGGTATCCAGGATGTGAACGCCATGACGGAAACGTTCATCAAGCAGCGGAAGAGCAACGTGACCGGAAAGGTGGAGGAAGTCGGGATCGATGACGCATGTGCGTTTCTCTGCCACTTCCGCAATGGATCGCTCGGCACGTTCGAGTCCACACGCTATGCGCGGGGTCACAAGGCGCTCTACACGTTCGAGATCAATGGCGAACACGCGTCGATCGCATGGGATCTCCACGACCTGCATCGCCTAAGCTACTTCGATCATCGAGATGATTCGCTGGTTCGCGGCTGGCACTCGGTGCATGTAACCGACGGGGATATGCCCTACATGAAGAATTGGTGGGTCCCCGGTCTGCAGATCGGATATGAACACAGTCTGGTCCACCAGGTCGCAGATTTCCTCGAAGGCGTGGCCCAGGGCAAGCCCGCATCCCCGACGTTCCGCGATGCACTAGAGACGCAGAAGGTCTGCGACGCCGTGCTCAAGAGTGCCCAATCGAAACAGTGGGTCGACGTCGAAGCAACTTGACGATCGGGGGGGTGAATTTGCGCGGAGCGTCAACACACCAACTATTTCCTCTGCGGCCCCCCGCGCCTTTGCAGGCTCTGCGTTGAAAGGAAAATACGCATAGCCCGAAGAGAAGCTGCGGACCGTCCTTTTCATGAAATCAGAGAGCAGGGGATCTTCGAGTCGATTCAGCGACCGCGCGACGTC
>CAZFWV010000503.1:0-4154 GCA_964522605.1 uncultured Pirellulaceae bacterium | reverse complement strand
CAAGAGGACACTGGCAAAGCCAGTGGCACACCCATTGCGCCGAACGCGGCAGCACCCCTTTGGTTGCGGCCGAAGGCCGCGCTGCGACTTCTTTGTTACTCTGTACTGCTAACGGTGAAAATGTTGTTCTCTCGCGAAGAAATCGAGCGACCAACGGGAGCGACATGTCTGCGGGTGCGGTAGCACCCCGTTGGGTTGCGGCCCTGCCGCACTGTGTCTCTGCGGTTCAGACAACCGGGATTCCCCATTTGGGATTAAGCCTGAAACCACTCCAGGCCTAAATCGCTCCCCATCTTAACATCGCGTCACCCCCCCGTGTCTATCGCCTGGCGAGTTTTCTGGGAAGGAAGAGCTCCTCAATCGACGGTTGTGTGTTCGTATCGTCCAGGCTCCTGGCTTCACCTCCGGAGCCGAAGGCGGCAGGTTCGAATCCAGCCGGGCATATTCTGCTGGATCAGTCGGAAGTCATTGTAGATGGGTGGCTTACGTAGACGGCGACCTTTCGGAGAAGATGAGTGACTTCGGAATGCCATGCTTCGTGAGCGAGTCGATCTGCACGCGCAAGTCTTGTACGGTGTGGAGAAAGGGTAAAGACGAGTTTTAGATCACTGAAGTTCCGCGTCTGGGCGGCTTCTGCAATCGGCCCCATGATTGTTCTCCGCTAGGAGCTTCGGCGACAATGCGAGGTGTGTTTTTCGTCCGCGTAGCCGATTGAACAGTTGGAACCAGATCATGGACCACTGCATTACCTTCCGAAATTGCCTGCTGGTGGCGATGGGCCTGTTCTGCGATTGCAATTGGGCCACCGCCCAGCTTCCTGTTCAACCGGTTGGATGGACGCCCAACATAGGGCAATCCGTAGCGCGTGTTTCTCAATCACTGCACCCTAACCCAGAGCCGATCGTTACGGCGGCGGCGGTTTCCGAAGCCGAATGGGACGTTCTGTCCGAGGTGCTCGAGGCCTGCTCACCAACGACCACCGAAACTTGGAATGACACGACTTGCCGGACACTTCACCAAGGGGCTTATCTTGGAAACGGGGATCTCGGTATTCACCTTGGTGGCACGAAGCATTCGCTGGTCTATTACTTTGGGAAAAACGGGTTTCATGCCGGCAACAACCTGGCCGGCGCCGAGGGAAACGGGAAATGGACCCAGCACATTCTCAACCTCGCTGTTCTGACAATCGAGAAGTCGGAAGGGACCGATGGGGGCGATGCCTACCACGTGACGCAGGACCTCAAGAATTCGGAAATCAGAACGGACTGCACCATGGCGGGAGCGGCCGTGCAGACGAGGGCTTGCCTGTCGCCTTCCAGCAACGTCATGGTGTTGGAGCTGTCCACCAACAGCGGCCAAGCCATTCCGCTGCACGTCACCCTGGCCGTCATCGGCAACGAATACGTAGCCAAGCGGGCTGGCGCGACGGGGTCCGTCGCCTGGGTTACCAAGGAACCACACGCCGAGGGAGCGCCCTTTTACGTCAAAGGTGCCGTGGCAGCCCGAGTGCTGGGTGCGGAGGCTGTCCTGACGACCGACGGGAGCACCTCGTCGCATCTGCTCTTTTCCCTTCCCGCAAGCGGCGCCACCGTGACGCTCGTTGTCCAGGCCGAGCACGTGAAGAACGCCGACTCGCCGCTCGCCGCCGTGCAGGCCGCGGTCCAGGAAATCACGGACGCCGCGATTGCCACGATCTCCGCCAGGAACAGGGCTTGGTGGAAGGATTTCTGGTTACGTGCTTACGTCCTGTTGGGAGATGACGTCCAGACCTATTGGTACAACCATCTGTATTTGATGGGATCAGCCGCCCGCAGCGGAAGCGACAACGGTCCGGGCAAGGCGCCGGGCCATTGGGGGCCATGGAACCGCCGCGACGACATGATGTGGTTCAGCAACGTGAGCATGAACTACAACGGACAGAATCCGTACTACGGGGTCTTCGCCGCCAATCGGCTGAGTCTGATCGACCCGTACATCGAGACGGTGAAGTTTTACTCGGAGAACACCGGCCGAAAACGGGTTGCCAACCGGTGGGTTTCACCGACGATCGCCGGTCGCATGCCGCCGAATTGCCGCGGCGTCGCTTTCGAGCTTTCTTTCACCTCGCACGGCACTTCGTGTGGCGACGGCTCCTGGGTGGACGAGGACGGCTCGATGCCGACGAATGCCGTGTTTGGGATCCTACCGATCGTCTGGAAGTGGAAGTATGGCCAGGACACGACGTTCCTGGCCGAGACCTGCTATCCGCTGATGCGGGAAGTTGCCGATTTCTTCGATGATTACATCGGGCCCTCGGTGAATGGGCAGTACGCAGTATACGGCGCGGTGCACGAAGGGCGGAACTGGTTTACCAGGAACGATATGTTCAGCCTAGGGGCAGTCCGGTTTCTCTACCGCGAGATCATTGCCGCCAGCATCGTACTCGGGAGAGACGCCGACCGTCGCGCCCATTGGCAGGAGATCCTCGATCAACTTGGCCCGTATCCGCTGCAGGAGTGGGGGAACACGATTACATTCCGTCCGGACTGGGAGCACGATGTGATGGAGGCCCTGACCTATCAAGGAGGCGCGAGAAACACCGGGCTCATGTTCACCACGACGTTTGACAACATCAGCGCCACGTCCTTGCCCGCCTACCGCATTGCGACCTGCAATACGCTGGACAAGGGGAACATGTTCTCACCCCAGCGGTTCTCCGGATGGCAGGACTCCAATGACTTCGGCATGATGTTCGTGATGGCGGTCCGGGCCGGATATCGAGCTGACCGCGTGATCGACGCGATCAAAGGTTGGAAGCCGGGGCCCAATGGTATCGTCTCGCAAAAACGCGGAGGAGGCATCGAGACGGCTGGGATTGTGGAGGCGATCAACAATATGCTCCTGCAGAGCCACGACGGCGTGATCAGGCTCTTTCCCAACTGGGATCGCACCCAGGACGCGGAATTCAAGCGGCTGCGGGCGGTCGGGGCCTTTCTGGTAGATGCCCGCTACCGGGCGGCGGGCGAGGTCGTCAACTCGGTGCGGATCTTCAGCGAACAAGGCAAGCGTTGTGTCGTGCAGATTCCGTTTGCCGGTGGCTGTGTCCGTGTGGTTCGCGAGGATAATCAGCAGCCGGTGGCGACCGTTCAAACAGAAGACGAGTTTGCCTTTGAGACCGTACCGGGAGTCGCCTATCTTATTCGACCCTCGCCATGCCGACCGCTTCCCGCAGGGGTGCCAGTCATTACGACTCAGCCTGAAAGCGTCACGGCCGCTCCGCCGGCGACGGTCAGCTTTGCGGTATCGGCCGCGGGCAAGAAGCTGCGTTACCAGTGGCAGAAAAACCGGGTCGATATTCCCGGGGCGACGTCGGCGAGTTACACGACGCCACCTGTGACGCTCTGGGACTTCGGCAGCGAGTATCGTTGTGTGATCTCCAATGAGGCGGGCACGATCAAAAGTGAGCCGGGAATTCTGAACCCGAACGCAGACGGAAACTTCGACAGGCGGTAGGACGGGAGTTCACTCGGTTTGCCTGTCGCCGACGTGGAACTTCAGCCACACGCTGCTGGCCGCGGCGATGAATCGCTTGCGAAGGCGAGTGCAATCAGGGCTGGAGTGTCGGCCATCCTTAGAGCGGAGGAACGACCCAAGGCAACCGCCACAATCCACTACCAACCAGCCGGCGTCATCTTGGGCGACCCGATCATCCCCTTCCATCACGACGGCGTGCACCACGCCTTTTGCCTGAAAAGCGGGAATTGGTATCATTTGGCCTCCCACGATCTGGTCCGATGGAATGATCTCGAACCGGCCATCGTCCCAGTCGCAGCTCCACGTCCAGTAGCACTCCCAGGGCGCGCCGGAGCGGACGATCCAGCGATGGGCCAAGCGTCCCCTCAGTAACCTTCGTGTTCATACCTCGTCGCGTGCCGCGCGTGGCATCGCTGAATGGCAGCCACAAACTCCTGGGCCTGATCGCGGCTATCGCCATCCAGCGAGTTGCGCAGGTCGAAGGCCAGCGTCAGCGCCGCGCGGGTCAAGTCGGCCAGGGGTGGATCTGCGTCGTCGGAGGCAGAATTGTCGCCAACTGCACCGGATTCTGCACCGCGCGAAACGGAGAACGCTGTTTTCCCCGAGGAATTGCATGGTCCTCCGAATTCTGTCACCCCGAC
>CAZFWV010000502.1:0-4155 GCA_964522605.1 uncultured Pirellulaceae bacterium | reverse complement strand
TTGCCCACGCGGTTAAACGAACCTCACCGCGGCTACGGGTTTAGCGAATGTTTACTCGCCGGAAAAGCGAAAACCTTCCTGGGGACCGTTTTTCGTCAGGGTGAGGATTTCCGGCCCGTTCTCGGTCATCAAGATGGTGTGTTCGAATTGCGCGGAAGGCTTGCGGTCGCGCGTTCGCACGGTCCATCCATCACGACGGTCGAGGATCGTGTGTCGCGACCCCACATTAATCATCGGCTCAATGGTGAAACAAGTTCCCGGCTCGATTCGCTCCGCGTAAGACTGTCGATTGGGGTAGTGCGGTATGGACGGATCTTGGTGGAATCGACGACCGATCCCGTGGCCGACGTATTCGCGGACCACGCTGAAACCCCGGTCCTGGGCCTCGCGAACGATGGCTCTTCCGATGTCCGCCACGCGTCCGCCGGGACGAATGGCGCGAATTCCGAGGTACAGGCAATCGAAAGCGGCTTGGGTGACACCGATGGCTTCTTCTGTGGCCTTGCCGATCACAAAAGTCTCCGACTGGTCACCGAACCATCCGTTGACGATGGACGTGATGTCCACATTGACGATGTCGCCTTCCCGCAGTTCATAGTCTCCCGGGATTCCGTGACAGACGACTTCATTGACGCTCGTACAACAGCTCTTCGGGAACCCTTGGTATCCCAGGCACGCGAGACCGTGACCGTGATCGGACGTATAGGCATGGATGAGCTGATCGATTGCTCCGGTCGTAACTCCGGCTTGGATGTGCGGACGAATGAAGTCCATGACTTGCGCGTTGAATCGGCCGGCTTCGCGCATGGCGTCACGTTCCGTTGCCGACAACAGAGGATGGCGATGTCCATACAACATAGGGAGTCACTCGAGGTTCCGTGGTTCTAAACGCTTCAGCAGCAACAGTCAGGAATTTCGATGCGGTCATCCATCCCGCTGAGTTCGGCAGAATCTGGATTCTAGCAACAGGTGGTTTTGTCCGGAAGGTTTGTCAGGTCTCGGCGACGAAAGGGAGTCTGCGGGGCGACCGAACGTTCCTCATAATCGTTTCCTTCTTCCACGCGGCGTAACCTCGCCGCCGTTGCTGCCTCGGCCGGAGAAGCTAGAATGGCCAATTCTACGCATCGGCGGGCCGCTCGCCCGGCTTCGTGGCCGGCCCGGTGACTTCGTGGCCGGCCCGGTGGATGCGACTCGGAGCGGAGTTGGTGGGCCGTCGCCGTTTCCGATCACCACCGGACGAGGTGTAGTCCCTCGTGGCCTCTTGGGGAGACGCTTGGCATGCCACGGTACAACCCTTCGCAGATCGAGCCGAAGTGGCAGCAGTATTGGGAGCAACAGGGCACGTTTCGGGCGCCGGAATTGCCGGGCCCGCAGAAACTATACGTTCTGGATATGTTCCCCTATCCGAGCGGGGATGGTCTGCACGTTGGGCACCCGGAGGGGTATACCGCGACCGATATCGTCTGCCGCTGGGCGCGAATGCGGGGCTACGATGTTCTGCACCCGATGGGATTTGATGCCTTCGGTCTGCCGGCCGAGGAACACGCGATCAAAACGAATACGCCGCCGCGGGTGCAGACCGAACGGAACATCGAGAATTTCCAGCGCCAGCTGAAGATGCTCGGATTCAGCTACGACTGGCAGCGAGAACTCGCCACGACCGACGTCGGGTACTTCCGCTGGACGCAGTGGATCTTTCTGATGCTGTTCGACACTTGGTTTGATCCGCAGCAACAGAAGGGACGTCCGATCGCAGAATTGCCGATTCCGCCCGAGATTGCCGCGGAAGGGGAAGCGGCCGTTCGTCGCTTCCAGGATGAACATCGCCTGGCCTACCAATGTGATGCGCTGGTCAATTGGTGTCCCGCCCTGGGAACCGTGCTGGCGAACGAAGAGGTGATCGACGGCAAGAGTGAGCGGGGTGGACATCCGGTTCAGCGAATTCCCCTGCGACAGTGGATGCTGCGGATCACCGCCTACGCCGACCGCCTCGAAAAAGGCCTGGATCAGCTCGACTGGCCCGAGAGCATCAAGCTGCTGCAGCGGAACTGGATCGGAAGAAGCACCGGCGCGGAAGTCGATTTCTTCATTGGACCGGCAGACGCGTTCTCGGACTGGAAAACTGCACGCCAACAGTCTGGCTGGCCTCCGCGCGCGGGAGACGATGTACTTCGCGTCTACACCACGCGTCCCGACACACTCTTCGGTGCCACCTACATGGTGATTGCTCCCGAACATCCGTTCGTCCAGCGTCTGACGACCGCCGCCCAACGATCCGCCGTCGCCGAATACTGTTCTGCAGCGGCGCGAAAGAGCGACTTGGAACGGACCGAGCTGACCAAGACGAAGACCGGCGTGTTCACCGGCTCCTACGCCGTCAATCCGGTGAATGGAGAACAGATTCCGATCTGGGTCGCCGATTATGTGCTGATCAGCTACGGGACCGGCGCCATCATGGCCGTCCCTGCCCACGACACGCGTGACTTTGAGTTTGCCCAACAGTTTCGCCTGCCGATCGTCGCCGTGGTCGATCCGGGGCCCAATGCGGAAGCGGATCGTCCGTCGGTCCTCGAGGGACGCAGTGTGTTTACCGAACACGGCACGGCCGTTCACTCTGCCCAGTACGACGGTCTATCGACGGCCAAGTTCCAGCGGCAGATTACGGCGGATTTGGCCGCGCAAGGCCTCGGTCGGGCGGCGGTCAACTACAAACTGCGCGACTGGCTCTTCAGCCGACAGCGGTTCTGGGGCGAGCCCTTTCCAATCCTCCATGAATTGGACGACCAGGGGAACCCAACCGGGTTGATGCGGCCCGTGGCGGAGTCCGATCTGCCCGTGGACCTGCCGGACTTGCATGACTTCAAGCCGCATGGACGACCCGAGCCGCCACTGGCCAAGGCTCCGGACGAATGGCTCTATCCGGTTATCGACGGGCGGAAGTACCGGCGCGAGACCAACACGATGCCCCAGTGGGCCGGCTCTTGCTGGTACTACCTGCGGTTCATCGATCCGCAAAATGAAACCGTGTTTGTCGACCCGGAAAAGGAACGTCGCTGGATGCCGGTCGATCTGTATGTGGGCGGTGCCGAACACGCGGTGCTCCACCTGCTCTACTCGCGATTCTGGCATCAGGTGCTGTTCGACCGTGGATTCGTCTCCAGCCAGGAGCCTTTCCGCAAACTTGTCAATCAAGGCATGATCCTCGGCGAGATGGAATACACCGCCTACCAGGATGATCGCAGTGCCTGGGTCAGCGCGGAAGATGTGCACAGCGACGCGGAGGGAAATCCGGTTCGCAAACGAGATTCGCAACGCATGAAAACACTCAAAGTCGCCGCCGACACGGTAGAAAAGAAGGGGGATGCGTTCGTCCTGGTCGCCGATCCGGGCATTCGCGTCGACTCGCGGGCGTACAAGATGTCGAAAAGCCGCGGCAACGTCGTCAACCCCGACGAAATCGTTCGCGAATACGGCGCAGATTCCCTGCGGTTGTATGAGATGTTCATGGGACCGCTCGAGGCGACCAAGCCCTGGAGTATGTCCGGCGTGGACGGCGTCCGGAAATTCCTCGATCGCGTTTGGCGGCTGATGATTGATCAAGACGCCGAGCAGCTGCAACTGCATCCTGCCGTTCAAGATGTGTCCGCCGACGACGAACAGGCCCGCGTCGTACACAAGACGATTCGCGCGGTCACGCGCGACCTGGAAACGCTGAGTTTCAATACGGCAATCGCCCGGCTGATGGAGTTCGTCAACTATTTCACAAAACTGTCCGTCCGCCCACGCTCGGCGATGGAAACTCTCGTCCTCTTGCTGTCGCCCCTGGCACCCCATATTGCCGAGGAACTCTGGGAATGCCTGGGCCACTCGAAGACGCTCGCCTGCGAGCCCTGGCCCCCGTTCGATGAGGCGTTGACCATCGATGCGACAATCGAAATTCCGGTGCAGATCAAAGGCAAATTACGCTCCCGAATTCATGTTGCCCCGGACGCGAGCCGCGAAGATCTGGAAGCAGCCGCCCGCGCGGATGAAAAGATCGCTCAGCTGCTTGAAGGACAGCAGGTGTTGAAGACGATCATCGTGCCCGGCCGCCTCGTCAATTTCGTCACTCGCGGCGGTTGAGGGGTGAGAAGAGAGGCTGCAGGCTGCAGGCTG
>CAZFWV010000501.1:0-4169 GCA_964522605.1 uncultured Pirellulaceae bacterium | reverse complement strand
GCGACCATGCCCTCGCGACGATTCGAGGCGCAGCTGACCCGGCTTTGTCCGCAAGTCGAAATCGTGACTATTCAATCACCGCGTGAGTTCTTCGTGAACCCGGCCTTGGAGGCCGATGCGATGCTGATCAGCGCCGAGGCGGGCTCGGCCTGGACGCTGATCTATCCGGGGTTCACACCGGTTGTTCCACAGCCTCAGTCGTACAGTGTCCCTCTGGAGTACCCTGTCGCCGGTCGCGACACCGCCTTTGCGGATTTTGTCAGCCAGTGGATCGAGTTGAAATCCACCTCGCCGGAATTCCGTCAGATCTACGACTATTGGATTCTCGGCCGCCGGATTGAAGAGACGCCGCCTCGGTGGTCCATTCTGCGAGATGTGCTGGGCTGGGTCCGCGAGTAAGGGACGACTCGGAAATGACTTCGCATCTTCGCTCGTTTAACCGCGTGCCCAGCGGGCCGCGCGAGCTGCGCGGGGCGTTGCCCACGCGGTTCCTACGCGCGGGGCGTTGCCCACGCGGTTAAACGAGGGGATCGAGGTGCCGAGTTTATTTCTGGGTCATTCCTAGGCCTGATTGGTTCGCACCAGCACAGCGGGTCGTTTGTGCAGTAGAATCAGGAGCTTGCTTACCATTGACCGGCGCCCCCGCTGAGCAGAATGGCTGGCGGCATGGCCAGGGATCCACGTTCTTTTCAGGACTCGACATGCAATGAAGAAACTGCTCGTTGCCAATCGGAGCGAGATCGCCATCCGCGTCATCCGCGCGGCGAGTGAACTCGGGCTCAACACCGTTGCCGTGTACAGCTATGAGGACCGCTTCTCCTTGCATCGCTTGAAGGCCGACGAAGCGTACCTCATCGGACCTGAGAAGGGTGGGGAACCGGTCGGGTCGTATCTCAACATTCCCGCGCTGATGGAAATCGCCGTCCAGCATCAGGTCGACGCGATCCACCCCGGCTACGGGTTTCTGTCGGAGAACCCAGATTTCGCCCGTGCCTGCTTGGACAACGGCATCGCGTTCATCGGTCCCAAGCCGGAGCATCTCGACATGCTGGGGGACAAGACCGCTGCCAAGCAGATCGCCCGGAAGGCCCAAGTGCCGACGATCCCGGGCTCGACCAAAGCTGTCTCGGATCGGCAGAAGGTGCGCGAAGAGGCGGAGAAGGTCGGTTGTCCGTTCATCCTGAAGGCGAGCTTCGGCGGAGGTGGACGCGGTATGCGCGTCGTGCGAAACCTCGGCGAGCTGGAGGAGAAGCTGGCCGAAGCCCAACGCGAAGCCGGCGCGGCGTTCGGCAAGGGTGACGTATTTATTGAGCGCTACATCGAGCGTGCCAAGCACATCGAGGTGCAGATCCTCGGTGATCATCATGGCCACCTCGTTCACCTTTGGGAGCGAGACTGCTCGGTGCAGCGCCGTCATCAAAAGGTCGTGGAAGTCGCCCCGAGCATCAATCTGCCGTATGACTTGCGCAAGGCAATTTGCGAGGCGGCGATCCGGCTCTGTCGCGAGATCGGCTACGTCTGTGCGGGCACCGTCGAATTCCTGGTCGATCTCGACACGCAAGAGTTCTACTTCATCGAAGTGAATCCGCGCGTTCAGGTGGAACACACGGTCACCGAAATGGTGACGGAAATCGACATCGTGCGGAGCCAGATTCTGATCACGCAGGGCCTCAACATGCACGAAGAGCCGGTCGCCGTGCCGTTGCAGGAGAACTTGCGTTCGAACGGCTATGCCGTGCAGTGCCGCATCACGACCGAAGATCCCGAGAACCATTTCATCCCGGATTATGGGCGATTGGCCACGTACCGTTCGCCGGGTGGATTTGCGATCCGCCTGGACGCAGGCACGGCCTACAGTGGGGCGGTAATCACGCCCTATTTCGATTCACTGCTGGTCAAGCTCACGACGTGGGGCAGCACTCTCGAGAAAGCCGTCCGCCGCATGGATCGAGCCCTCCGCGAATTCCGTGTGCGCGGCGTCAAGACGAACATCCCGTTCCTGGAAAACTTGATCCGGCATCCGACCTTCCTTTCCGGAGATGCCACGACGACGTTCATTGATTCCACACCGCGCCTTTTTGAATTCCAGCCTCGCAAGGAACGCTCGGCGGGAATCCTAAGTTATCTAGGCGACGTAATCGTCAACGGCCGGTCGGATGTGAAGGGCAAAGTCGATTCCGCCAAGACGCTGCCCGACCCGACCGTTCCCGACTACCCAAAGAAGCTGCCACCGCCGCCCGGCCTGCGGCAAAAACTACTCGAACTCGGACCGGAACGTTTTGCCGCCTGGGTGCGGAGCCAGAAGCGGCTCTTGCTGACCGATACGACCATGCGCGATGCGCACCAGTCGCTCTTGGCAACCCGCTTCCGCTCGTTCGACATGCTCCGCGTCGCCGATTGTATTGCCCATTTGCTGCCGGAATTGTTCAGCCTGGAAATGTGGGGCGGGGCAACGTTTGATACGTCGATGCGTTTTCTCCAGGAATGTCCGTGGGAACGGCTGACTCAACTTCGAAAGAGAATCCCCAACATTCCTTTTCAGATGCTCCTGCGGGCCAGCAACGCTGTCGGCTACACAAACTACCCCGACAACGTAGTCCGGGAGTTCATCCGGACCAGTGCGGCCGAGGGGATTGATGTCTTCCGCATCTTCGACTCGCTCAACTGGACCGAGAACATGAAGGTCGCCATGCAGACGGTGCGAGAGGAAACTTCCTCGATCTGCGAAGCTGCTATCTGCTACACCGGCGACATGCTCAACCCGCAACGCACCAAGTACAATCTCGACTATTACCTCAAGATGGCGAAAGAGCTGGAAGCACTCGGAGCCCACATCATCGCCATCAAAGACATGGCTGGGTTGTGTAAACCGACTGCGGCGTATGAACTCATCAAAGCTTTGCGCCAGGAAGTGGGAGTCCCCATCCATTTCCACACCCACGACACGGGCGGTGTGAATGCTGCCAGCATTCTGCGCGCGTCAGATGCCGGCGTGGACATCGCCGACGCGGCGTTGTCGTCGATGAGCGGCATGACCAGCCAACCCTGTCTCAACTCGATCGTGGCAGCCCTGATGCACACGCAACGCGAGACCGGGTTGTCGCCGGATCATCTTGACCAACTCAGCGACTACTGGGCAGATGTACGCGAGTGCTACTATCCGTTTGAAGAAGACCTGAAGTCGCCGAGCAGTGAAGTCTATCAGCACGAGATGCCCGGTGGGCAGTTCACGAATCTGCGACAACAGGCCGCCAGTTTGGGCTTGCGCGGCCGTTGGCGGGAAGTCTGTGCGGCTTACGCCGCCGCCAATCAGTTGTTCGGTGACATCGTGAAAGTCACCCCGTCCAGCAAAGTCGTTGGCGACATGGCCATGTTCATGGTTCACAACAATCTGACGACCGAGGATGTGCTCGACCCAAAACGCCAACTGAGTTTCCCCAAGAGCGTCGTGGAGATGATGCAGGGAATGCTGGGACGGCCTCCAGAGGGATGGCCCAAGAAGATTCGCAAAATTGTGCTGGATTCCGCCGGCGTGAAGGGATTCAATCATCGGCCCGGAGCAAAACTGCAGGCTGCAGACTTCACGAAAGCGCGCGCGGAACTGAAAGGCGAGATCGGAAGGGAACCATCTGAGCTCGATGTCCTGAGCTATCTGCTCTACCCCAAAGTCTTCCTCGACTTCGTCAATCATCGCGAGCGGTTCGGCGACACCTCCGTCATCCCCACCCGCTCGTTCTTCTTCGGCCTTCAGATTGGGGAGGAGATCGCGATCGAGGTGGAGCCGGGCCGGTCGCTAATCGTCAACTACCTTACCGTCGGCGACGTTCACGAAGATGGTACCCGTACCGTGTTCTTTGAACTGAATGGCCAGCCGCAATCAGTACGGGTCACCGATCATTCGGTCGAGGGCGACCTGCACTTACATCCCAAAGCCGAGCCCGACAATCCGCATCACGTCGCCGCATCGATGCCGGGCAAAGTGACCCGGGTCCAAGTGAGCAAGGGAGATGAAGTGAAACAGGGACAGGGGCTTTTGTCACTTGAAGCGATGAAAATGGAGGCGGCTGTTTACGCGCCGCGGGATGCGACCATCGCCGACGTGCTGGTCGAAACGGGCAGCGTCGTCGCTGCAGGTGATCTGCTCGTCGTGCTGGAAGGTTAGTGCCCGA
>CAZFWV010000500.1:0-4173 GCA_964522605.1 uncultured Pirellulaceae bacterium | reverse complement strand
CCCGACTCGCCAGTTGGCCGACGCGATCGTCGTGGGAGTCTTTCACGAGGGACTCAGTCAAGCGGCGGAGGAATTGGACAGGGCCTGCGGTGGATCGATTCATCGATTGGTCGAGATTCAGGAGTTCAAACCGGACGTCGGTCGAACAGCCAACCTGTATTTCCTTCCCGGAGTCGCGTCGCCCGTGGTGACGCTTGTTGGTTGCGGCGCGAGATCCGCGTGGGGGCGTGGAGCCGCCTATCGTGCCGCCTCCACGGCGAGTCGCGTGCTCACCGAAAAGCCGCGTGAGAGTATTGTCTTCGCACTCGATTCCGATCTGCCGTCCGACATTGCCGAAAGTGCGGTCGTCGGTTCGCTGATCGGCATGCAGGGTCCGGGCCTCTATCAGAAACAGAAGAAGCGTCAAGCACCCAATCGACTGTACTGGTGGAATCTGCCTGGAGATTCTCTGACCGCAGGCGAGATCGTTGGCGAAGCGGTCAATCTTACGCGTCGATTGGTCAACGAACCGCCGCATACGGTCAATCCGGAGACATTCGCTGCGACTGCAGTGGACGTGGCACAGGCGACGGGAATGGAATGTGAGGTTTGGGACGAGTCGCGTTTGCAGGCAGAACGTTGCGGAGCTCTGCTGGCGGTCGCCCGCGGCTCGAGTTGTCCTCCGCGGCTGGTCATCCTGCGCCATGCGGGTGCCGCATCGTCCGACGATCCGTGGCTAACGCTTGTGGGAAAGGGCGTCACTTTTGACTCCGGCGGGTTGTCGCTGAAGCCGAGCGATGCCATGAAAACCATGAAGTGCGACATGGCCGGTGCCGCTTCCGTGCTCGGCGCGATGCAAGCCATCGCGCGGTTGCGATTGCCCGTCAATGTGATGGGACTTGCCGGCTTGGTCGAGAATATGCCCGGTGCCTCCGCCTATAAGCTGGGTGATGTGCTGACCGCCCGAAACGGGACCACGATTGAAGTTCACAACACGGATGCGGAAGGCCGGCTCGTGCTGGCCGACGCGCTTTCCGTCGCCGTCGATCGTGGAGCCGCCAAGATCGTCGACCTGGCGACCCTCACCGGGGCCTGCATGGTGGCGCTGGGGACCGACGTGGCGGGAGTGATGACGAATTGCCAGTCGTGGTGCGATGAAGTGCGCGCTGCCGCCGATCGGTGTGGTGAGCGGGTCTGGCAGCTGCCGATGGATCCGGAATATGGCGAGCAAATCAAAGGGGATGTGGCCGATTTCAAGAACGTGGGGGAAGGTCGGTGGGCCGGCGCCATCACGGCCGCGAAGTTGCTGGAACAATTTGTCTCGGATCGTCCTTGGACGCATATTGATATTGCGGGCCCGGCTTTTCTCGAGAAACCGAAGCCTTGGCTCGATGCGGGCGGTACGGGAGCCCTCGTTCGGACGCTGATCGATCTGGCCCGTGGGTGGTCCTGACCCCAAGATTTTGCCCTTGGCGCCGAATAAGAGAGAAAGAACGAGTCCCGGAACGGTTCGAGTTCTGAACGGGTCACGCCGTGGAGCTTGTATCGTTGCCGAATTCGTGGGAATTCGGACGCGAACGTGCGTCCTGCAGGGCGTTGCCGCGCGGACGAAGATCGCGACCGGATCGCCGGCCGGGCCCGAGTGCCTTGACTCGTTGATGACCCCTCGCAGAATGACTCTGAGCATTCGCGATGCAGAGGAGCGGAAACCATGTATTACGTGTTCCTGATTTGCGCCGTGCTCGGTGGAACCGTCTTCCTTTTCCAGTTCCTGCTCGCCCTGATCGGCTTCGGCGCGGAGGACCTGGACCTGGTTGACGACATCCCGGATGACGTGGACCTGGACGTACCCGATGACGTCGGACACCTTACTCCGGGGGAGGCCGTCTCGCATGACGCCCCCGTCGATCACGGATCCACCTGGCTGTTTGGCGTGATCTCCTTCCGGACGGTCGTTGCCGCCTTGACTTTCTTCGGCCTCGTCGGGCTGGCATGCCAGGCAGCCGAACTCGGATCCGCCCTCTCGGCCGTGCTGGCGCTCGTCGCCGGTTACTCCGCAATGTGGGGGGTTCATTGGATGATGCAGCAGCTGTATCGATTGCGCCACGATGGCAGCCAGCGGATTGAGCGATCCGTGGGGCGGTCGGCGACGGTGTACATTCCCATCCCCCCCGAGCAGAGCGGCAGCGGGAAGGTCCAGCTGCAGATGCAGAGCCGGATTGTGGAGTATCCGGCCATGACTTCTGATTCGGAGCGGCTGCCAACGGGTGCTAGGGTTATGGTGGTTGACTTCATCAGTCCCAATACCCTGTTGGTGGCACGGATCCGTGAGACTGTCGCGACCTCTTGAACTCTTGGCGGTAGGAACTTGAGCAATGAATGAATTTTGGACGTTGATCCTCGTGATCGTTGTGGCAGTCGTCATGGTACTGCTGTCCACCTTGATCCTCTTGGCGCGGCAGTACAAACGTTGTCCCAGTAACCGCGTGCTGGTGATCTATGGAAAAGCCGGTCGCACCGGTGAGGCGGCGAAGACGATTCACGGTGGTGCCGCATTCGTCTGGCCGCTGATCCAGGATTACGCCTTTCTGAGTCTCGACCCGATTCAGATCGAGATTCCACTGCGCGGCGCCTTGTCGTCGGAGAACATTCGCGTCAACGTGCCGAGTGTCTTCACGGTGGCGATTGGCACGGAACCGGGGGTCATGCAGCAGGCCGCGATCCGCTTGCTGGGATTGTCGACTCCCGAGATTCGCCAACAGGCGGAGGAGATCATCTTCGGGCAGTTGCGCCAGGTGATCGCCTCGATGGGGATCGAAGAGATCAATCGCGATCGCGATACGTTTCTGGAACACATCCAGGCTTCGTTGGAACCCGAGCTGAACAAAGTCGGCCTGCAGTTGATTAACGTGAATATCACCGACATCACGGATGAGTCGGGATACATCGACGCGATTGGCCAGAAGGCCGCTTCGCAAGCCATCCAACAGGCGCGTGCCGATGTCGCGGATGAAGAACGAAAAGGCGAGACGCGAGTCGCGCAAGCGGAACGAGACAAGTCGATTCAGGTCGCGAACGCTCAGCGGGATCAGGCAATCGGAACGCGCGAAGCCGAACGTGATCAGAAGATTCGATTGGCCGACTTGGCGAAAGAACAGTCCGTCGGCGAGCAAGCCGCCGACTTCGAGCGACAGGCGCAGATTAAGGATTCCGAGCGCAAAATGCGTGTCGAAGTCGCGGATGCCGATGCATCCGCCATCGATGGCGAAAACATCGCCCAAGCCAAAATCGCCGCTTCTCAGGCCGAGTTGGCGGTCCGCCGCGCGGAGGCCTATCAGTTAGGTGAAGCGCGCAAGCGCGAGGCCGAGGCGAAGGTGCTGGAGGTCCAGAACCGGGCCATGGCCCAGGCCGCGTTGGCCGAGGCGGAGCGCGTCGAGGCAGAAGAACGGGCAAAGCTCGAAGCGCCTGCTCGTGCGTCCAAGGCTCGAACGATTGTGGAGGCGGAGGCGGAAGCCGAAAAACGCCGGATTGAAGCACTTGCGGAAGCCGATGCGATCTTTGCAAAGCTCGATGCGGAAGCCCGCGGTAACTTCGAAATCCTCGCGAAGAAAGGCGAAGGTCTGCAGCGAATCGTAGATGCCTGTGGCGGGGCCAACGAAGCCTTCCAGATGTTGATGCTCGAACACCTCGACAATCTGGCCGACGCCTCCTCCCGTGCCATCTCGAACATCAAGTTTGATAAAATCGTGGTGTGGGAAAACGGCGGCCAGGACGGGCGCAGCAGCACGACCAACTTCCTCAGCAAAATGGCCGGCTCATTGCCGCCGATGATGCAGGTGATGCGCGACATCGGCGGAGTCGAGTTGCCCGAGGCACTGATCAAGCTGCAGAAGGATCAACCGAGTCAATCCGATAACGGAGCCGGGGGCGAGGAATCCGCTGGCCCAGAAAACCGATAGCGTGGCTGTAGAGGAAGATGGAACCACGGATTGAACGGATGCAGCGGGTGCACACGCACGGATCTGTGGCGATCCGTCGCCTCCGTTTCATCGGGTGAGGTTTCCCTTTCCTGATGCCGGTTTTGAGACCGGGAGGACGAGGCTGGCCTGTTGAAAATGTCATCGACTCGGAAACATGGGAGGCTCTGGCAGGCAATGAACAAACCGAAATCCTCGCTCCCTTCTCCCCCGGCTT
>CAZFWV010000499.1:0-4180 GCA_964522605.1 uncultured Pirellulaceae bacterium | reverse complement strand
AAAAAGGCTGTGGACTACTCATTCGAGTCAAGCCACAGCCTCAGGAGAAAGTCAAACTCGCGGCCGATTGCGACGAGTGGAGTCGCTGCGAGACTGGCGGGGATCGGGCGTGCTGAGCACTAGCCTCGGTTGATCCCGGCCAACGCGTTTTCTTGGTCCCTCCGACGGAATCTTGCCGCTTTTGAGTTTGACGTTCTAGCTTTAGTGTACTTCCGAATCGTGAACTCGGACAGCTAATTCTAAATCGGTCGTCGTCTCAACCAGCTTCGGTTGATTTCCTGGGAAGTTACCAGATTGTCCGCCGACCGTCTGGACCATTATCGTGTCAGCTGATCAACTGGCAAGGGTTGGGGGAAAAGAATGACCGGATTGGTGCGAACAGCGAGCGTTGGCCTGGTGCTCGTGGCGTCAGCGATGCCCTCGAGCGCAGAAAACTGGCCGGGATGGCGTGGTCCTCGCGGCGATGGGACAAGTCTGGAGCGAAATGTTGCGTGCCACTGGGATGGCCCGAGTGGCACGAACGTTGCATGGCGAGTCCCGCTCGCGGGGAAGGGGCATTCCTCTCCCATTGTCTGGGGCGATCGCGTTTTTCTGACAAGCTGTCTGGAATCGCAGCAGCGCCGCATCTTGATCTGCGTGGACCTGTCCACGGGCGCCCTCGAATGGGAACGGACGGTGGTCGCGGCGCCCCTGGAACAGAAACACCAGTTGAATAGTCATGCGTCCGGGACGCCCGTGACCGATGGCGAGTCGGTCTATGTTTCGTTTCTGCAACCGGCCGGCGAGCCGGAGGAAGTCACGGATCGTCCCGATCGACTCGTTTCGCCCGGCGATCTGCTCGTGGCCGCCTACGACTTTGACGGTCGGCCCAAATGGGTCGCTCGGCCCGGCGGTTTCTCCAGCATCCACGGTTTTTGCAGCTCGCCCATCCTCTACGGCGACAAACTGATTGTCAACGGCGATCACGATGGCGAAAGCTACCTCGTCGCACTCGATCGATCGACCGGTCAGATTGTCTGGAAAACGGCGCGGGAACACAAAACGCGTAGCTACGTCACCCCCATCGTACGCTCGGTCGACGGGCAGGATCAGTTGGTTCTATCGGGCAGCCTCTGCATCACGGGATACAACCCCGAAGACGGTTCTCGGATCTGGTTCGTGGATGGCCCAACGGAGCAATTCGTGGCGTCGCCCGTTTTTAACGGAGATTTATGGTTCGTCACCGCCGGCTTTCCAGAATATCACATCGTCGCCATTCGCTCTGGAGGACGTGGCCGGATCACGGATACACACATCACTTGGCGAACGACGAAAGGGTGTGCTTACGTACCTTCGCCGATCGTGTTGGATCGTTACTTTCTCGTCGTTTCCGACAACGGGATCGGGAGTTGCTTTGAAGCCAATACGGGCCGAAGGTTCTGGATGGAACGTCTTGGTTCCGGATACAGCGCATCGCTGGTCTCAGCCACTGGGCTCGTTTACGCAACGGCCGATGATGGTGTCACCAAGGTGATCCGTCCGGGGGAGCAATTGGAGATTGTCGCTGTCAATTCGTTGGGCGAGTCCGTCTCGGCTTCTCCCGCGATCAGTCAAGGCCGCCTTCTGCTGCGTGGCGAAGACCATCTGTATTGCATCGTTGAGCCGTTGAGTTCGAACGGGTCGCGATAAGTCCTACAAACCGCAAGACGTGCCCATGGCTTTCAGCCGGGACAGCACTGCTGTTAATTCCCCTTCCAGAGGTAGGCCCATTCGGATCGATGATTACCTGTGGCCATCGGACGCTTGGGCACAAGGCGCCGGACTTCGGTGAATCCCGTTGCGACGCCGGAATCAATTTTCCGCAGATGCTCATGCTCCATGGCCCGCAGTCTCGCTCCGGGATTCTGCCCGGACTGAGAAACGAAGGCGCGTCAAGCTGGCTTGACTCTGCGTCGCGCTCCGCAGCGAGGTGTCGCTTCCCTCGTGGTCGACTGGGGACCCGCGGGCCCGACGTATGGGTTTAGCCGGCTTGACGCGCCTTCTTTATTTTCTGCGTACATCGCAGAATGCTTGCATCGCCAAGCATCCGCATCTTACCATCCGACGCCCGGCCGCATTCGCATTGCCTGTCCCTGCGTTGTGGCGGTCCGCTCGCTCGCGGAGCGATAACGGCAGGCAGTCCGCATTGCCTGTCCTTGCGTTGGGAGAAAACGTCCACATCTGGTGCTTCCTAGGTTTCTTGAATATCCTAGATCTCTCTTTCTGCTTATTTTTCGGTTGGCTGGGACGCGGACAGCCCGCGAAGCCCGCCGGATGGCTTCTTCGCATTGCCTGTCCCTGGGTTGGGGTGGGCGGCTCGCTTGCGGAGCGAAATCGGCAGAACTACGATGACAGCTGCGGAATGCGTGAGGCGGAGTTTTTCCGGTGCGGCGAATCGACGTGCTGCTGGAGGTAAGGATCATGGTGGTGGTCAGAATCTCGATCTTCCTACCCTTTCTTCTGCTGACGCTTGCCTTCACCAGCGTGGGGTCGGCTGACGACCCGCGTGCGGAGGAGCTATACGGCGACGGGGTCCACGCTTTTTATCGAGGAGACTACAGTCGAGCCATTCAAAGCTTCGACGTGGCGACGGCCTACGGCAGTCTCGATCCCCGCGTCTACTACTTCCGCGGCGCCGCCAAGATGCGCCAGGGGCGCCGGGATGAAGCCCGATTCGATTTCCAGTATGGGGCCCAATTGGAGGCCGCTCAGGGCCGCACGGACGTCGGACGTTCTCTGCAGCGTCTACAGGGTTCCGATCGTCTGTTGCTTGAACAGTATCGCCGGGCAGCGCAGCAGATAGCGAAGCTGGCGCCCCAGCCCGCAGCAACGCCCACGCCACCTACCCCGGAGGCAACGGCCGCCCCACCGTCGCAGCCGAAGGTGACCGGCAGGTCGGTATCGGAGATTCCGGATTCGCTGCGGGATCTGCCGGACGATCCGGCCGACCCGTTTGCCGACCAGGCACCCGGATTGCTGGGACGCGGCGAATTGGAGCCCGCGGCGGCTGGTCAACCGGCGGGCGGTGAGCCCGTGGCCCCCGCCGCGACGGCGAGCGAACCGATTGCAGCGGAACCGGCGGAGATCACGGGCGACGAATCGACCGATCCGTTCGCGGATGAGAATCCGTTTGGAGGGCCGCCTGTCACCGCGGACTCAGCCGCTCCGGAGGACGATCCGTTTGCCGATAACGGGTCCGTGTTTGACGATGCGGCTTCCACCTCTCCGGCGCCAGAATCGGCCTCGCAACGCGGACCGCTGGGCGCGGTTTTTCGCGCGCTCACTCGCGGTGCCGCAGCGAATCCGGCACTCAAACAAGGCCAGGAGTTGCTCGAAGGAGCACGCGACTCGCTGCCCGGTGGAGCACCACCAAGTGGCGATCTGGGATCGCAAGGCGAAGATCCCTTCTTCGAACAGGCAGCTCCGGAGAATGGTCCGGCGACGGACGTTCCGTTCGGCGAGGTGCAGCCGCCGACGACCGAGCCCCAGCCGGGCCCGGGCGATCCCGAGGACCCCTTCGGCGAAGCCCCGGGTATGGCGGAGCCTCAACCCCCGACTCCGGCGGACCCAGACGACCCGTTCGGCGGCGATGCGGCGCCCGCTGAGGCCGTCGACGATCCGTTTGCCGCCGATTCGGCCGACGACCCATTCGCCACCGAACCGCCTCCCGAACCGGAGGACGAGGTCGATCCATTCGGGGACGCGCCCTAGGCCGTTCCGTTGGATGACTGGGGGGGAGGAGCCACGGAGGAGCCGGAGATTGACGAACAAGGAGTTCCGATTGTTGACGGCAGGAGTCAGGGGGGCCAGGGGGCCGGGGAGATCCGCCGAAATTCCTCGTTCCTCGCCGTTCTCCACTCGCCAATCCAAAATCTGTCTTCCCCTCAACAATCGGAGCTCCTGGTTCGTCACTCTCCAGCTCCTCTTGCCCTTGCCACTGTCCTCAGCCATCAAAACTCCTTGTTCGCCAATCTCCGGTTCCCCCGCGACCGGCCGTCCGACAGGGATTTCCCCCGCCTCAGTCTGCCTGTTGACTTTTCCGACCGCAGCCCAATTCGGCAGAAGCTGACGTGCACCCCCGCCACAGGAGGTCGTGCAGCTTTTACATGGTGGTTTTTCCAGAGTCTCCGAACAGGATTCGTGGTGGTTTGTTTAACCCGCA
>CAZFWV010000498.1:0-4190 GCA_964522605.1 uncultured Pirellulaceae bacterium | reverse complement strand
CGCTCCGCCCGACAAGAACCTCACCGTTAGCAGTGCAGAGGCCGCAGAGGCGCAGAGGGCCGCAGAGATTGGTTGGCGGATTGGGGGGAGGTCGAAGAAGGCGCGGATGCCGCGATTGGCAAGGTCGCCAAATTGCGGCACGAATTCACACCCGCTTGTAGAATGGAAGTTGCCCCTAGACCTTGCCGCTGAAAGTCGAATTTCCTCTTCTTCGCGTCTGATCTATCAAGCTTGAAGTCAACACCGATTATGTTCCGCATCTTCCACCCGAAACGACGCTCTCGCCAAAGACCACTGCCATGCCACCTCGAGGCACTCGAACACCGCTGTGTGCTGGACAGCACCGTTGTCTTCAGCGAATTGATGTATCACCCGACGGACGAGGATACGCGCGGCGAATGGATCGAATTGCGAAACTTGTTGTCCGTGGATATGGACCTGTCCGGTTGGTCGCTGCGGGACGGCGTCGAGTTCGACTTTCCCACCGGCACACGATTACCGGCAGATAGCTATCTGATCGTGGTTGCCGATCCGGAAGCCTGGGTCGATGAGCCTGCAGACGTCGAGATCTTCGGCCCGTGGCAGGGAGCGCTGAACAACGGCGGCGAGACGGTTGAACTCTACAACAATAGCCAGCGCCGCATGGACGTGATCCGTTACGACGACCAGCTTCCCTGGCCGGTGGCGGCGGATGGAGCCGGCGTCACGTTAGCGAAGTCCAACGAGTACTGGACGTCCCAGGACGCGACCAACTGGCGCGCGAGTGCTCAACTCGGCGGAACGCCTGGGTACATGAACTTTCCGCCTCCCGATTTGACGCCAGATCAAACCCAGGTGATCTCGTTGGATGCTCCCTGGCGCTACGATGACACGGATCAAGCTCTCGAATCCTCGTGGACCCAACTCGACTGGGACGATTCCGGTTGGTCGGATGGGCAAGCGTTACTCTATGCTGGCTCGGAGGATGCCGAACCCGAATTAGGGATCCGGTTCATTGGGTTGGCCGACGATGACGACGCGGAAATCTCGTCATTAAGAACCTACACCCACGTCTTGGATTTTGGATCGGCGGATGATGGAGCGCAGGTGAATGGCGTGTCGTTTACTCCTGTGACCACGTTGAACATTGGGCAGATCCCCAACCTGGAATGGACGAGCTCGAGCGGTGTTCGCACGCAGAGTACAAATACATTCCTGCCCCCGTTATCCGGTCCGCTTCGCGAGATGATGCAGGACTACATGCGAAACTCGCGCAACTCGGCCGGCGGAACGATCAGTCTCACCCTACAGGGGCTCACGCCTGGAACTTCCTACCAGACCCGCCTCTACTCTCGCCGGCTGGATGATGATCCTCGCCTTGTGACCTTGTCCTTTGACGTCAATGGCGACGGGCAAGCCGACGATGCGATTACGTTGGACCAAAACGATCCCACACAGGTCCCGCTCGGATTGCCGGATCGCGATCAGGCCTACATCGTCGAATACAGCTTTCAGGCTGAAAGCGATCAGATGGTCATCACGGCCGAGCAATTTGAGGCCAGTCGTCCGTGGCATTTTTATGGCCTGACCAATGAAGTCAGCCAGCAGACGCAGGAAGACCGCACGGAGGTGAACCTGGGGCCGAATACCCACTACTTCCGGCATACGTTCGACTATTCCGGAGATTCCGCAGCGGATCACACGGCCCTGCTGCGTTTGCTGGTGGATGATGGCGCCGTGGTCTATCTGAACGGCGCAGAGATCTATCGACAGAATCTGCCCGCGGGCCCGATCAGTCACGACACGTCCGCGATCGAGAACGTCGGCTACGCGCGGCTGTCGCAACCGATCGAGGTCTCCACCGACGCGCTGCGGGTCGGCGGATCCAACGTTCTGGCAGTCGAAGTCCATCAGGCCGCCGACGGCAATCCGGATTTGCGATTCGGGGCGGAACTGTACGTCACCGAGCAGCCGCGACTGCCGGACCCACCTGGCCAGATCCTGCTCAATGAAGTTGCGGCGGCGAGCGACAACGCCTTCTGGCTGGAATTGATGAACGTCCAGACGACCTCCGTCTCCCTCGGGGGCATGGTTCTACAGCAGTTGGGAAGTCGTGACCGGTCGATTGTCTTACCCGATGTGACGCTCCAGCCCGGTCAAGTCTGGCAAGTCAGCGGCACGCCTCAACCGTCCGCAGCGGCGGTGGACGATCGACTCGTCCTCTTTGCCGCCGACGGTCAAACGGTTTTGGATGCGCAAACCGTCGGCGATCGATTGCAGGGTCGCCGTGGGGAAGAAGGCGGTGCGTGGCGATTTCCTTCCGTGGCCACTCCGGGCGAAGCCAATCAGTTCGCCATTTCCGATGCGATTGTGATCAACGAGATTCTCTATCACGGTCCTCCGCAGTACGCGACGGATGAGTTGCCGTTTATCGAGTCGAACGAGGAATGGATCGAGTTGTACAACCGGTCGGCGCAAACGGTCGACCTCACGGGCTGGCGGCTGGATGGCGGGATTGATTATTCGTTTCCACCAGACACTCGCATCGCCCCCGACCAGTATCTGGTTGTCGCCAAGGATGCCGCTGCCTTGAAACAGAAGTATCCCGGCATCGCGGTACTCGGCAACTTCGGTGGCCGACTGGCCGATGGCAGTGACGAGATCTGGTTGCTCGATCCGTCTCAAAACCTGGTCGATCAGGTGCGCTATTATGACGATGGAAGCTGGCCGATCTATGCCGATGGAGGTGGTTCAAGCCTGGAGCTGCGCGATCCGGACGCCGACAACAATCGAGCGGAATCGTGGGGAGCGAGCGATGAACGGACTGAGGCGGGGTGGGTCGAGATCAGCTACGAGGGCCGCGCCACTTCGCCCTCGGGGAGCAATGATCCTGCGGAATGGCACGAGTTGATTCTGGGGTTGCTGGACGCAGGGGAAATCCTGATCGACGACATCTCGCTGATCGAGGATCCTAACGGAACGGCGATCGAGCGGATCCAGAACGGAACCTTCGAATCGGGAGCGGACAAGTGGCGCATTCTCGGCAATCATGATCAGTCACGGGTGATCACCGACCCGGACAATCCAGAGAATCAAGTGCTGCACATTGTGGCGACAGGTGCCACTGAGCACATGCACAACCACTTGGAAACGACTTTGGCTAATCGCGCCCAGATTGTTGCGAGTCGGACCTACCGGATTTCTTTTCGCGCGAAATGGCTCGCCGGATCCCCGCAATTGCACTCCCGTTTGTATTTCAATCGATTGGCGGAAACAACGATCCTGCCCATCACCTCGCATCCGGGCACACCGGGGCAACCCAATACGCAGCGGCAGGCCAATATCGGGCCAACCTACCAGGACCTGCAGCATTCGCCCGCCGTGCCGGAACCCGGACAACCGGTGACCGTTTCGGTGACCGCCCGCGATCCGGATGCGGTATCCGAGATGCGCTTGTGGTACGCGGTGGAAGGGGGCGCATGGCAGTCGGTTCCGATGGAGTTGGTCGAAGGATCGCGATTCGCCGGCACGATTCCCGGCCAGGCGTTCGCCCAAGTCGTGCAGTTCTATGTCGAAGGCCGGGACGGCGCCGGCGCGATATCTCAGTTTCCCGCCGGCGGACGCGACTCGCGCGCTTTGTACAAAGTGAATGACCGCGAAGCCACAACGGGTCCACGTCACAACTTCCGGATCCTGATGACGGAATCCGATTTGGACAAGATGTTCACGACGACGAACTATCTGTCCAATCAGCGTGTCGGTTCGACGGTGATCTGGAATGAACAACAGATCTACTACAACGTCGAGATCCGACTGAAGGGAAGTGGATTCAGTCGCGGAAGCGGTGCGACCGGTTTCAACATGCGGTTTCCGTTGGAGCAGTTGCTGTTTGGTGAGCACGATACGGTGGCGGTCGATCGGCAGGGGGCGATCTGGGGATTGGGCGCCAGTCAGGCGGAACTCACGGTGAAGCATATAGCAAACGCCGCCGGCGGCATCCCCATGATGTACGACGACGTGATTCAACTGATCGGGCCTCGCGATGCGTACAACGGGTCGGCGCAATTGCTCTTGGCACGCTACGACGATGTGTTTCTGGAATCCCAGTTCGAAAACGGCGGTGATGGCACGCGCTACAAGTACGAACTGATCTATTATTCGACCCGCACCGTCGACGGAAATCCGGAAAGCCTGAAGCTGCCACCCGGCTT
>CAZFWV010000497.1:2296-4216 GCA_964522605.1 uncultured Pirellulaceae bacterium | reverse complement strand
AGCAGCACATCGCTGTCGGTCAGTTCTACGTCTTCAAAGTCCATCGTGAAGCCGATCCCCCACCCTGTGCCGCTCGCGTCCGCTAATTGCCGGATCAATGCGGAGCCACCTTCTCCTCCAGTTCGAGTCCCCAGGACGGCATCCCCTGAGAGCACGATGTTCGGATCGTCGATCGCTCCGTCGCTGAAATCTTCCAACAGCAGATCCAGAGCAAAGGCGGAAGGAACGGACAGCAACCACAAGCAGGCAACTGTAACCAGCAAACTCGTTTTCATCTTTGACTCCTCTCACGCTCAGACTTCGCCAGCAACCAGGAGATGGAATTCACCACATTTCTGATCTTGGCCACGCCTCGGACAATGGGTACAGAGATCTCATTCGATTGCAGATGACACGCCACCCGTTGGAACCGGGCCGGTCGAGCAACACTGCTGATGGCGCAACTGGTTCCGCGCACGTTACAATACCCGGGAGACATCTCATTGGCAAGAATTCGAACTATGGCACTGCGGCGCGGTCAATGATCCCCAAGAAGCAACGCGAAATCAATAATTGCCGGACTTCCACTGGTCGTCCTGGCTCATTGGCTGCGCCGCCGTCAATAGGCACTGTCTGAAGACCGTCGCTTTGGAAACAAAGCTTAGTGATGACTCCAGAACAACTTGGGCATTTGGGTGCCTGGGGTCGAGACGCGAGGAACGCGCGTCGAGCCCCCAGCCGCGTGACCTGGGGGCTCGCTGCGCTCGACCCCAGCCACCCTCGTTGGGAAACAACGAAGTTGTTCTTGGGTCATCGCTTAGGCGGTGAAACGAGAGGTTCAGAAACTGGAACTCGCCCATGACCGAAGACGTTACCGACTCTCGTGACCGGATCGACATGTCTTTGGCTCGCGGCCTTGCGGTGTTGATGATTGTCAACTCGCACCTCGAGAGTTTCTACCCGTATCCATGGCTCGCAGATGGTGGCTTGATTGGGTTGGCGATTTTCTTTTCGTGTTCGGGCATTGGACTCGGTCTGAGTCCACGAACACGCTCCGACCGGCTTGGACCGTGGTACAAACGCCGTCTCCTGCGGATCTATCCGGCTCTACTGATCACCGTGGTCGTCTTTCAGATCTTGATCAACCAGATGTGGCGTGAGTGGACGTTCTGGCAATATGCTCGCGCGATGGTCTATCCCACGGAATATCACTTCCTGACCGAGATTCTTCTCTTCTACGTTGTTCTGTATTTTTACATCCGATGGAATTGGCCTGGAAAACACGTCGTCGTCTTGAGCGCACTGGCGACATTCTGTCTTGTCGTGGCCATCCCGGACATGGTTCGTTTGTTTCAAAGTGGCCAGCGGCTGCAGTCGGGCCAGCTATCCCCCGTTTTCCTCTGGTCCGTTTTCTTATTGATGACCTTGTTAGGCGCGTGGATTGCTGAACACAAGGTTCAATTTACGTCACCCCTCAGAGCTCGGGACTTTGCTTGGCTGCTGGGGTTGGCCCTCGCCTATCTGGCGTTGAAATTTACCTTTGCCAAGCTCGGTCGTTTCAGCGAGTGGTTCGTCGCCTTGTTTGCTGTATCGATGGGCTTTTCCTATTTCCTGCTGCGATTCTTGTGTCATCCTCGCGTCGTAGCAGCAGTTCAACAAAACAGACTCGCGTGGTGGGCTCTGTCGGGACTCGGCGCGATGTCGCTGGAAATGTATCTGGTACATCCGAGAGTGAAACCGTGGGAGATCTGGAGGCCGATGCGATTTCCGTTGAATATCCTAGCGTTCCTCGCGGCCTCCATCGTCGCCTCGTACTGCGTCTATCGCGCAGCTCAATATGTCCAGGGAGAATTACAGCGACGTAACAGGATCCAGTGGCGATGAACGCGCGAGGCACACTCTGTGCTGCTAACGATGATCATGTTGTGATCTCGGCAAGAA
>CAZFWV010000497.1:0-2196 GCA_964522605.1 uncultured Pirellulaceae bacterium | reverse complement strand
GGAGCGAAAGGATATCGCGTTCAGGTTGAACTTCAAGAGCAGAAGCAACCACGGATTTGACGGAGGGGACGGATCGGCAGGGACCGATCTGCGGTGATCCGCTTGATCCGCTTAATCCGCGGTTCCTCTTCTTGGCCTTTGGTTCCGCTCGACTCGTGCGCAAAGACCAAGGCGACTACCCAAAGCGACGATGAAATTGGGCTTTGGCCAATCGACTCCCTCTCGCCGCACACCCTACGGTGTAGCCGGGCTTTGTTCGCAGACTAACTCGATTTGGCCACAGAAGATCGAGGTGGGATCGCCCCGTTCGCTGAGTGTTTTGTGGAGCATTGCCGTGGTTCGGGGGATGATGCCTCGGAATGTCTCTCTCCCGTTTACGAAAACCTCGACGGGTTGATCGAGGTCGACCAGTTGATCGTCGACACGAACGAGGAACCGTTGCAGGCCGGACGTCTGAATCTCAAGTCGTTGCGCCTTCCAGTTCGCACGGATCTCGGTGCCGGCTTGTGCCTGATCTTCCTCCACAGCAAGCCAGTAAAATCGGAGGCCTGTGACGTCGTCTTGTCGCCAGACAACTGTCAGCGGGCGCGGGTTCCTCACGTATTGAGCCATCCATTCCAAGGCTGCCGCATCCTCGCGGTCCATCCAATGCCCCTTGCCTTCGTAGATCTTCACCCAATGAACGTAACCTTCTGGATCGGCCTCGCGCAGCCTGTCCAATTGACTTCCCCAATCCTGCGCAACTTGATTGCGATTGTAGGCACCATCCTCTGCACCGACATGAATCGAAAACGGCAGATTTCGCAGACCAAGTGGTGAGGCTTCATTCGGGTGTCCGGCCATCATCGCTGCCGCGGCCAGGCGATCGGCCATGCGCGGTGCCAGTTGATAGACCCCATCTCCACCCGCGGAGTATCCCATCAAGTAAACTCGATTCGGGTTCACTTGTTCGAGCACAATCAGATCTTCGATCAGTCGATCGAACATTCGGTCGATATGCGCCTGATGCCATAGGTTCCATGTGTCCGTCGGCGCGCGAGGACTCAAATAGACGCCCTCTTCGGGCTGGTAAAGTTTCTTCTGGTTTTCCCACTGGCGATCGTTAACCCGTTTTGGAGCGTTTCCACCGCCGTGCATGGAAAGAAACAGACTTCGCCCACTTTCGGGTTTCTCACCAAACACGTGATAGTCGAATAGCATCGTCAATCCGTCCATCTCGATCCGCCGGTTCTCGATCTCCTCCGATCGCTGTCGTCGAATCTGTTCAGCGTGGTCTTGCCACAGCAAATCGACAATCTGCTTCGCTTCGGCCTTCGACAGGGGATTTTGGGCGAAAGGTTGCAGGTCGAGGTCAGGCCGCGAGTCCGGTGGTGTGCCAAGATACGCTTTCAACAGCTCGACGGTTGTGCTCGAGGTATCGGTCTCTACCGAGGGATCGGTTGGTTCCGTCGTGTTCAGCACGAGCTCGATGGTCTGACCATCTTCCGCCGCGGTAAATTTCGTGGCTGCTGTCTGTTGCTCGAATTGGGCCTCAACACGAAACTCCTGTTCTTTCGGAAGTGCGATCACCAAGTGGTCGTTTCCGTCAAAACGTTCGTCTTTTGTCGTCCCTTCCTCGGCAAAATCTTCCGCGATCGCTTCGACCCGCAGCTCGGCCGCACGTCGCTCGCCCGATTGGCGATCCACTGCGAGAAACATCACGCGCACGAATCCATCGGGTGGCGGATCACCTTGCCCTCGATATCGGTCGGTGACGTTGATCGCGAAGACCTCGTGGGCGGAGCGATTCCAGACCAGGGGAAACCGCAGCGGTGTGCGGCGGAAACTGACCGCATAGATCGCATGTCGTGGGTGATCGACCTGTGCCTTTGCCGCGCGATCGACAAACCAGGCACGGTCCAATTCGTCGCCGGTCGGTTCCGCTGCTCCCGTGAAGTGCCAACCTTGGTCCCAAATCTCAACCCAGGAGTGGTTCCCGCTTCGATCGGACCAAAGTGGAGTGCCGACGAAGCGGGCAGGAACGCCGACGGAGCGACAGGCGTCGACCAGCAGGACGGCTAACCCGGTACAGGAAGCGACCTTGGCGTCGATCGATTCGTACGGACTCTGGTCGGCCTTCGGGCGTCTCCGGGAATATTGGACATCCAGCAGAGGGAAAATCTTCTGGTTCAGCACCGCTCCTGCTGTGGCCGGGGA
>CAZFWV010000496.1:0-4224 GCA_964522605.1 uncultured Pirellulaceae bacterium | reverse complement strand
CGGCGCTGACTTGTCCGATGCCGATTTGAGTGGTGCCATTGTCACAGGCAGTTGGCTGGTCGGTGGACCATCTGGCAGCCTGACTGCCGATCAACTCTATTCAACCGCCAGCTATCAGGAGAAGAACCTCCACCAGATTCGCCTGGGACCCGAACTTGCCGGCTGGGATTTTCATGGGCAGAACCTCACCAGCGCCTTTTTCATTAACGCGAATCTAGTGAACGCAGACTTGTCATCCGCGACGTTAGTGGGTGTAGATTTTGGCGAATCGAACCTGACAAACGCGAATCTGCAGGGCGCAGATCTGACAGGCGCATATTTGCACGCGTCGGTTTTCGCTGGTGCCAATCTGACGGGAGCGAACCTGAGGGGCGTTTGGTCGGTCGCTGGCTTGAGCCACTCCGATTTTCGCGGCGCGAAGCTGGCGGGAGCCAACCTGTCAGACGCCAAATTCACCGTCACGAATTTTAGCACTGCGGACTTCACAGATGCGAATCTGACGAACGCGATGATGCGGTCGGTCACGCTGGCGAATGCTGACTTGACGGGGGCCATTCTTGCTGGTGCCGATTTTCGCGACACGACAAGTCGAGGCTTCACGCAAGAGCAGCTTGTTTCTTCACGGAGTTACCAGGAGAAAAACCTGAGTGGGATCCAGCTTCAGTTCAATACGCTGACAGGTTGGGATTTTGCTGGACAGGATCTCTCCGGCGCAATTCTGTCGAATAGCCTGCTCCAGAACACCGTTCTGACGGACTCAATTCTAAACAGCGCTGAAATCGTCGATGCGGATTTGAGCGGAGCCGACCTGCGAAGAGCGAGCCTGACCGATGCCGACCTGATCTCAACCGATCTCACAGGTGCGAATCTGGCGGGTGCCAATCTCACGAGTGCTCGGCTGAGCCTTGCAGAAATCGTGCAAACGAATCTCCAGGGTGCCAACTTGAAGAACGCTGAACTCTATTCCCATACCTTCAATGCATTATTCGATTCCGCAACGATCTACAACCAATGGACCCGATTCCCCTCAGGATTCGATCCCGCCGCAGCAGGTCTGACCTTCGAAATGTCTCCGGTCGGCGACCTGGACGCCAACCGCGAATTAAACGCCGGCGACGTGGATATGCTGGCGGAAAGGTTGCGCGGTCAGCTCCATCAGAACCTATTTCCCGATTCATTCTACGATGTGAATAGGGACGGGAAAGTCGATGAAGACGACCATCGTGGGTGGGTCAAGCAGTTGAAGAAGACGTGGTTTGGCGATGCCAACCTCGACGGTGAATTCAACACAAGCGACCTTGTGCGCGTACTCGAGTCAGGCAAATATGAAACGGGCGAACAGGGCGTTTCCTGGGCTCAAGGCGACTGGAACGGCGACGGTGTCTTCGGCACCGGTGACCTTGTCACCGCCTTGATGGACGGCGGTTACGAGCTGGGGCCTCGGACGGATGCAGTGGCGGTGCCGGAACCGAGATGCTGGCTGCTGTGGGCGATGGGATTACCGGTCTGGCTGTCCCGCCGGCGTGCGTCGCGTCGCTTGTGACGACTGTTGAGGGGTCCTCCCTATGCCGGAAGTTCTCCCCCCTGGCTCGAATCGAATCTAACCCGCAACCCGTTGAGTCGGCGCAGTCAGCCAGAGAGTTTCGCGGCGGAATACCAACGCTTCACCGACATCCAGCCTTCCCAATCACGCTTCTCATGGATTTCGAGTGCGACTTGGCATAGACTTGAAGGCAGGAGAATCACGATGGACGTACACATTCCGGATGACCTTGCCGAGGAACTTCAGAAGAAGGCTGCCGCCAGTGGGAGTGACCCCGCCGATCTGGCTGTTCTGGCCATTCGGCGGACTCTTTCGTCTGAACAGCGTCTGGAGGAGTCGCTGCGTCCCACTCGTGATGCCTTTCGTGCCTCCGGAATGACAGAAGACGAAGCAGTCGAGTTGTTTGAGGCGGAGAAGCATCTGATGCGTCAGGAGCGATCGTCGAGCACACGGCAAATCAGTCTGGAATGTCGTATTTGATGATGGAACCAGTCCAGGAAACAGCGAAGCATAGGCTGAGGTGATGACCCACGTAATCCGCGCTGTCTACGAGAATGGGATCTTCAAGCCGCTGGATGCACCGGACTTGCCCGAGCATCAGCAGGTTCGACTGACAGTGGAGGAGATCAACGCGGCTGGCGAGAACGTCTCGCCGAGCAGCGGGGCAGATCCACTGGCGGGGATTCGCCAGCCAACGGGAATCCCCGATTTGGCTGAGCACTTTGACGACTACCGTTTCGGAAGACGGCAATCGTGACCAGCGTGTTTCTCGACACCTCCGGGCTGGTTGCGCTGGTCAATACCGACGACCAGTGGCACGGGGCGGCAGAAGCAGCGTGGGGCAAGCTGATCGATTCTTCTGCCCCGTTGTTTACAAGCTCTCTTGTTCTCATCGAATTGGCTGACGGTCTATCCCGTGTCCAACATCGAGGTCTGGCCCTACGGATGGTGGATGCACTAAAAGCCTCGAAGCGGGTCGAGATCGTCCAAGTTGACCAGCAACTGGAAGCGGCTGGCTGGCAGCTCTTTCGTGAGCGTCAGGACAAGGACTGGGGCATGACAGATTGCGTCAGCATCACACTGATGACCCAGCGAGGAATCCGCGACGTACTCACGGCGGATCACCACTTCGAACAGGCTGGATTCAACGTCCTGCTCAAGTAGTACACCAGCTCGCGATGAAGCACGTAGCGTCACACCAGCCAAAGAACGCCATCGTTGGAATCTACACCCATTGGGCAGACGCCAGCCTTCGCACTTTCGATGCCGAATCCGAAAGGGATCCTAAACACTCCCAGGTTGCCGAAACGCCAAACCGGTACATACCGTTTTGGGCTGTGACAGATGCGCGTCATACCGCGAAAACGTGCGAAGAAATGCGATTGAATGCAACGGTGCAAAACGGTAGATTGAGAGACGAAACGCGCACTTTTCTCGGGAAACAGCGAGGTTTTCGGCGGCTGGACAAGATGTTTCGGGACCAAGAGGTCGCTGGTTCAAATCCAGTCACCCCGATTGGTGGGGCTAGATGCATGTTCCATCTGCCTCCACCCAATTCTCCTCTTCGGACCACTTTCCCGGGAAACAGTCCTAGCAGATTCTCAACCTGACGATTCAGTCGCTAGTCAAAGTCAGGCGGAAGATGTCGCATCAGGTCCATGCTGTCGTGCAAGACGCGACCAATCTCGACGGTACCTCGATCGGCTTTACGAAAGAGCAAGAAGTGTTGTGGGCGCTTGACACGATTGGCCGCTGGAAAAACGTTGTTCCGACTGTAATTGAGAGGGTAGGTTCGAACGGTTTCGGACAATTCGGGTCGAGACATACAGCCCGGGCGTTCTGGATTGGCGGCGACGTCAAGGATTGCTTGAGCGAGCAGTTCCTCGTATCGCAATCGCGCAGCTTCTCCCAAATGCTCGTGTGTCCAAGCTAAGATGTCTTCGATGTCCGCCTCAGCCGAAGGAGAAAGAACCAACTTCGCCATCGCTGTGCTCAACTCGTCTTGCGGGTGGCACGCTTGGCCGCTCGTTTGCCGATCGACGCGATTCGCCCACGAAGCTGCGTCTCATTTCGCAGGCTGATTCCTTTGCCCTGGTCGATTTCATCGAAGCCTTCGGCGGCAAGTGACCGCAGCAACTGCAGTTTCTCCTGCTCTTCCGTTGTTTGTGACTCCAGCAACCGCAACCCGGCGCGCATGACTTCGCTCGCGTTTTTGTAGCGGCCCGATGCGATTTGCTCTTGCACGAAGCAGTCGTAGTGCTCCGTCAAGTTGACGTTTCGAGTCGGCATTTCAACCTACCTCACTTCGACCGTTGTTCACATTTATCACGCTTCCTCTACCTGTAACCCTAACACAGTTGGCAATTTTTGCCAACCGTTGGCGAGTACCACCAAATCCCCCAGCCGCAGTTTCATGGCAAGTGGCGTGATGGTCTGCCGATTGCGTCCCGCAATCTCGCGGCGCACGGCGGCACCTTGGCCCTGGAGAGCGGCGAAAGAACCCTCGTCGGCACTGCCTCCCCGTTTGCCGGTGGAGAGATGGTCTTTTGCGGCGATCGCGTGACGCTGTGTGACGTGACAGTCCTGGTCAATTCGCGGTCGAAATTGATGCGGAGGATTCTGGACGAGCTGCGACAGCAGACCTCGACCGGTTCCTACGTCGCCCGCAGCGGCCCAAAACT
>CAZFWV010000495.1:0-4226 GCA_964522605.1 uncultured Pirellulaceae bacterium | reverse complement strand
CCCAAGGCGTCCGGAAGCGAGTTTCTTCCGTTGCGGCGCGATGGGTGCTTAGGGATGACTCAAGAACAACTTCGGCAATTGGGTGCCTGGGGTCGAGACGCGAGGAACGAGCGTCGAGCCCCCAGCCGCGTGATCTGGGGGCTCGCTGCGCTCGACCCCAGCCACCCTCGCTGCAAAACAACGAAGTTATTCTTGAGTCATCGCTTAGGGAAGTCCCATTCGTTTCATCTCCATTCCATGCGCCATCCGCGCGCGGGAACCTGCAAGTGGAGCGTATTGAGCTGTACGGTAACGGGCTGGTCCCGAAAATTCTCGATCACCCAACTGCCGTCCGAAAAGAGATAAAGTGCCACTCGATTCGGCGCTTTGAAATGCTGGTTCCAGGGACGCAACAGTGATTGGCGAATGGTATCCAACTCCGACTGCGGTCGTTCGAGCAGCGACTTGGGATCTCCTTCAACCGGAAGGAGATGGACGTTCGGTGCATCCAACGGTACGCTCCCTTCGAGTCGTCGTGCCAAACCGTCCGAAATGAGTATCGGCACCTCTTTATTGATTAGCTCGGACAACTGGTCTGCCAGATTTGGATCCTTGAGTGCGTGCAGCGAAAAGAAAGCTGCCTTTGCATCCGCCGGAAATTCATGGCATGGGACCAACGGAACTCCGGTCATGCCGAGAAAATCGAAGACGCGCGGTTCATTCTCCGGATGGCTGTTTGGTGGCTTGTAGGCCGCAACTCCGATAAGTTGTCGCTGGGAGACTTCTTGTGCAACCTGCAATAACTCGGGGATGCAGGGTCGCAACGCCTGCACATTCGCGGGCCCGGTGCCCTGCAACAGGGAGCCATAGCAGAACAGCACGGACTCCTTTGCTCCCGCAAGAACCGTTTGGCGTGCCTGTTCGATGTACGTTGCCTCTGTCGTCCCGTAAGGATCAAACCAGCCCCCACCGCATTTTTCGCCGCCGATTCCCCCAAGCCAGCGCATGATGAAGTACGCCTCGTACTGTGGCGTGCCGCCCCAACGGGCATCGTTGTAATCCCGTGTTTCGGTTCCGACCCAGATGCGATCAAAATCCTCCGTCTCCAACGCAACGTCGTAGCCGCGTTCGTGGAACCGATCGTACCACTGCGGATACTTGATGATTAACCGGACCTTCGGATTCACGCGTCTTGCGGGTGTGAGGATTCGGTCTCGCGACAGTTGCACCATGAGGGTGCGACGATAGTCTTCCCAGCGTTCGCCATCGACCGGATAGTCTTTTTCACCAATGGTTACGATTTGCGACTGACGGGACGTTTCGCATTCGGCGCATTCGCAGTCCGTAAACCAGAAATCGTCGATCATAATCTCGTCAAACAATCCCGCCGTGTATTCAAAAATCTCCTGTAATTGGTTCTGGGTTTTCGCGTCCGTGTAGCAGGAAATCGGACTCCATCCGGTCGACTTCTTACCCACGGCGGTGGTTGTCACGCAACCGGCGACAACCAAACCGGCTTGCTGAAACTGCTCCTTACCGCGCAACAAGAGTTCTTTCGGAGCCAGGTATCCGTCACGAAACGTCTCGATATAGACTTTCGTGACGCTTGTGTTCCTGCACCACTGGATCGCCGAATCGACGCCCTCTTCCGTACCCAAGAGATCGCGTACTTGTTGAGCGGTAATCAATGTCGAGTACCGATGAATGTCCTCGAACGATTTGGCCTGTTGCCATGAACTTTCTTCGGTGATGGGGGCAACCTGCGAGCGGCCGCGAGTCGCCCGCCCCCAGAGTTGTCCCTGTTCGTCGAAACGGAGAGGATCCAGGCAAATAAACCGATCCCATTCGCGCCGCTCCGTCCGTTTCTGGTGATACATGTGCCACCATTGGCCGACGGCATCGCGGATTGCACAGCCATGGCCGGGTCCAAATAAACCATTGGCTCGCTGAATGATCGGGTTGTTTTCGGCGCGAGTGAACGGCCCGACGGGACTGTCGGCTGTCGCATAACCGACCGCGTAGTCGGGCGTATCCGCACCCGATCCGCTGTAAAGTAAGTAGTATCGACCCTGATGCTTAATCATCCACGGGCCTTCTGTTACGTGACCATTCCGTGTCTCCCAGTCGGATTCGGGTCGGAGGATCACTGTTGGTTCACCATGGGTTTCCGTCGGGCTGGCCATCGGCTGAACCGTGATGCGAAAACCGGGCAATTGAACGAAATAGAGGTAGCACTTGCCGTCATCGTCGCGAAAAAAGTGGGCGTCGATCGACTGTTCGAATAGAAGCTTGCCGTCTCCGAAGGGTCCCAAGGGCCCCTCGCCGGAAGCAACGCCGACCGACTGATTTGCCGTGTAGTACAGATAAAGTCTCCCCGTGTCCGGGTCGCGCCAAACATCGGGCGCCCAAATGTGCGGCGTACCGGGTCGAAACACGACGGGGCCACGGTCCCAGTTGACCAAGTCGGTCGACGTGTAGACTCGATACCCGTTGTCACCGTCGACTTCACCTGTTGCGTACAGGTAATATTTTCCTTCGTGATGAATCACGGCCGGGTCGGCAAGGTTGCCCTCAATGATCGGATTCTGATAAGTCTCCGCTGCGGCGCAGAATGCGGATGACAAACAGAAGATGGCGGCGAGTAACATGTTTTGGATCGGCATCGGACTTATCCTCGAAGTGGATGCTGTACGGAGATTGGCCGAGGTTTCCACAAGTCGGGCCGGAAACGATTCTACAGGAATTTGCATGCTGCTGCTGCAGGTCAGAAAACAACGCGACGGACGATCGGCCTTCTCCCCGTGCTGCGGACATCAAGAACGACCAGCTCGCCGTTCACGGTACCGAGATCCAGCCGGAAGATCGGTGATTGCGAGTCGAATCGTCCGGTTAGCGAGTTCGCACCAGTGGACATCTATTGTACGATGGAGTCTTTCCGGCGATTCCCATCGCTGTCCGGCGGGACCGCAACCCCACGGAGTACGTCTGCACCGGCAGAAACGTCGCTCCCCCTCCTTGCGTGAGATACCGACGGCCCTTGGCGGCGTGACCTTGACAGGCTCTTCCGATCCGGCGAGCCGACTTGATGGACGAATGATGAATGACGATTGTTAATCTGCAAATTAACAGTTACGGCAGTTCACAAAGGACGCGTGCTCCACAAGATCCTCGTGGTCGTTCGATTGCTCATTGTGCAATGGCCTGCGCGTTCGCCCTCGTGGTTCCACTTGTCCAGGCACAGGACAGACCGTTACAAATCGCTGCCGATGGGCGCAGTGAACGTGAGTTGGCTGCGCAACACTTGCTATGGCGAGAAAGTACGGGAAGGAGCTTTCGCCGTGTCGCGTTTCTCTCGCCCCGACACGAATCTGCTTTGGGACAGCGCGTATGGATGGCACCGATACTGCTTCAAGAACTTTTCAGCGAGGCGGGGGCCGTTCACGAGTTTCCTCGGTTCGGGGCGATCAAGCCAAATGTAGATGCGGGTGAGTCGTGGGTGGATGGGAGTCAATTGACGGTCTACACGACGGCGCGCCGAATTCGAATCGCGGGTCGTCTCTATCACCAGGACACGTATGCCTGGTTCTACCCTTCCAACGATCCAGACATTCCGCTGCATTACCGGGGCTTTCGTCAGACCCTTGCGCGAAATGGGTTCCCGGCCATTCGCGAAGTGATCTCCAGCGATTTGACGGAGCGGATTTTTTTCGTCTCAAAGACACTGGAGCAGGCTGCAGCCAGTCAATTCGGCGCACCTCTCGCTGGCCGGCAATTCTCGGTTGAATCCGCCCTGTCGAAGTACCCTGATGTGCTCGTCGCCCGAGTGCTCGCGGACGGTGCGCAACCCATGGGGCCGTTCGTCTATCTCGATTCATCGCTCGTAATCCCGAATCTCAAATGCCGGTGCGAACCATCTCAGGTCGGTGAGTTCACGCTAAATCATCACTATCGGCTCATTCGGTTAGATTCCTTCGGAAGCTTGGATGTCGAGGGCGTCACGCCCGCGCAGCTTCAGTTCCCGGAAAATGCAGCTCAACTGGAAGGCGTTCTGAGAATCCCCCGTTCGTTTTAGGCTCGACCTCAAGACTGTAGGCCGACTTGTCTCAAGTCGGCGAACATCCCGGAGTTACCGACTGGAGACAAACAACGCACAAGGAAATTGGTGGCGTTGAGCGGCCGAGGCAGAATTCAACTCTGCGGCCCTCTGCACTGCTAACGGTGAGTTTCTTGTCGGGGCAAGCGAATTC
>CAZFWV010000494.1:0-4231 GCA_964522605.1 uncultured Pirellulaceae bacterium | reverse complement strand
GTGGGGTCGAGTTTTCGGGCGGACGGCCCGGGGGAGAGGAGCCGGCGATTGACGAACAAGGAGTTCCGATTGTCGAGGGGAAGACAGATTTTGGATTGGCGAGTGGAGAGCGGCGAGAGCGATTCGGGTGACACAGACCTCGGCTGGAGGATCTAGAGATTATGGGCAGCTTTCCGTAGGCCGACTTGTCTCAAGTCGGCATTCAAGCCGGTTTCGCCGTCCCGCGAACGTCTCCACGTTGTGCGCGGCGACGGCACCAACACGACCCTCAGGGTGGGTCATAGCCTCCAGGGTGAAACGGGTGGCAGCGCAAGATGCGTCGCACGCCCCGCCAACTGCCTCGAATCGCGCCGTATCGCTCCACCGACTCGATGAAATAGGCGCTGCAGGTTGGGGTAAAACGGCAGTGGGGGCCAAGCAGGGGGCTAATGCAGAACTGGTAGCCCCGGACGACCCAGATCAGCAGTTGCCGTGGCAAACGGATCACGCCGTGCACGAGTCGACTCATCCACGCTTCCTCCGAAGACGGCGCAACAGCAATTGAAGCAGTCGGGGCAAAGACTCACGGACCTGCGGCCAACTGGGTTCTGCCTGGCGACGCGGGATGACGATCAGGTCATAACCGGGCGGCATGGGGGACTGCCGACGAAAGGCTTCGCGGATGAGCCGCTTCCAACGGTTTCGCACGTGCGCCTTACCGACTTTCCTTGAGACGGACAGACCCAGTCGGGTGCGATCGAGTTGGTTGGGATAGCCATAAACGATCAAAAACGCATCGGAAACGCTGACCCGCTGGCGATAGACATGCTCAAAGTCCGCGGGACGTCGCAGACGATGTCGGCGTGGAAACCGTTCGGGAGATCGATGCTGTGGACCGTCGGCCGGGTTCATTGCGGTTTTTGCCAGTGATCTCGCTCTCGATGGGAAAGACGCGGTTTGTGGCGCCACCGTTGTTCGGCCCATTCTGGTGGTGTCGATCTTTGAGGCGGTGGCCCGGAGTACCAACGGGCAAGACGACTGCCCGCGCGAACCAGAAGGATCAGCAGCGCGCCGACGGTCAGCAAGATGAACAGACTGGCCAGAACTTTGACGCGCTGCATGGCATCGAGCCGCGTGATGAGCGGCGTCGATTGTTCGGCAGCCGCGACGACCGTCCAGAGCGGCAGGATTGCGCAGGACGCCGTTGTGGGGAACTGCCTCGGATGCATGGGAGTGAGAGTTTTTCAGGGCCAGATCAACAGGGGACTACTGCACTGCGAACGTCAAAAATGCTGTTCTCTCGGCAAGAAATCGAGCAACCAACGGAAGCGACTCTTACGCGGGTGCGGAAGCACCCCGTCGGGTTGCGGCCTTACCGCACAGCGATCCCTTTATGGTAGACCGCACGACCCCGGGGGCGAAACCTACCAAATCAGCTGCGAACGCGGATTCTTCGCGGCGGGCGCATGTTGCTCGGCCCATTCAGACAGAGCCGGCTCGATCGTTTCCGGCAGTTGGATCTGGATTTCGGCGTAAAGATCGCCGGCCCCTTCGCCGTGGGGGACCCCGTGACCCTTCACGCGCAGTCGTTTGCCCCCGGAGGTTCCGGCAGGGATTTTGAGCGCGATCGTGCCTTTGGGAGTGGGAATATCGACTTTGGCTCCGAGGATTGCCTCGGCCAGCGTGACCGGAACGCGCACGATCAAGTCGGTCCCGACGCGATGATAGAACGGATGCGGTGCGACACGAATCGTGATCAGAATATCGCCCGCCGGGGCGCCGCCGGCGCCGGGTTCTCCTTGGCCGCGGAGGCGGATCTTCTTTCCGTCGGCGATTCCCGCGGGGATTTTGACGTCAATTGTTTCCAGCTTGCCGCTACGGCGCTGGACACTCAGCTGGGCTGTTCCTCCCGAGATGGCCGTCCGGAACGGGACCTGGATTTGATGCTCGACGTTCGCACCCCGACGAGCGGAGGCACCCGCGCGTCGGCCGCGCCCCGCCGACCGACCGGCAAACTGCCGAAACAGATCAGCGAAACCACCGCCCGCATCCGCTCCGCCCTGCTGGCCGAAGATCTGACTCAGATCAATGTCATCCAGATTCACTTCTTCGCCGCCGCGAAATCCCCGCCAGCCGCCTCGAGGCCCTCCGCCTTCTCCGACCGACTCGTAGCCGGCTCCGTAGCGATCGTACTGCTCGCGTTTTTTCGCGTCGTTGAGGACTTCATAGGCCTGCTGAACGGCCTTGAATTTGTCCTTGGCGGCCTTGTCGTCCGGGTTCAGGTCGGGGTGGTATTTCCGTGCGAGATCCCGGTACGCCTTTTGGATTTCTTGGGGCGAGGCGCCACGTCGCACGCCCAGTGTTTCGTAATAGTCCTCAGCCATGGGTGTTCAATTTCCGCGAGCAATCAGGAGTTTCTCCGCGCATTCTATGGGCAGGGCGCACCGGGCATCAAGCCGGCCGCATGGTAAACTGGAAGGCACCCGAGCGATCGAGTCGCCCCGGGCGAGCGGAAACGCTCCGCCGACTCGGGAGTCGCCATCCGGTCTTCCCGCGTCCCGGTCAGGCGCGACTCACCCCGGTCTTGATGGTGAAATCGTAACTCCTGCTCACATCCTGTCGCGATGCTTTTCGGTCGTCCTACCACGCGTTCCGTTCTTTTCCGCCGGCACCTTCTCGTCCTAGGGGCGGTTCTGACCATCGGATATGGAGCGGACTGGCTGCCCGTTCACGCGGCCGACGGGGAACTCGAACTCACCGTGCGGGACTCCGAGACAAACGAATGGACGGCCGCCCGCATCGAACTACGGGATGCGCGTGGACGGGTTGCCAGACCGACGGGTGGGATCCGAGTCGGCGACGCGATTGCCTTCGACGGTCGTACCGTGCTCGGGTTGCGGACGGGGGCGTACACGTTCCGCATGGAGAAAGGCCCGGAATACCGCGTTCGGCAGGGGCATTTTGAGATTCAACGTGGAGCGGCCGACCATCACGAAGTCCAGATGCAGCGGTTTGTCGACATGGCCGCCGAAGGATGGTGGTCCGGTGACTTGGAGTGGCACATCCCCGCTCGCCAAACGCCTTTGATGATGCTGTCCGAGGACATACGCTTCGCACCGCTCGTCACGCGAAGCAGCGCGAAAGCCACTCCATCGCACAGTCCGACGGTTGTAGCACACCAGCCGGTCGGTACGTCGCGCCAGTTCGTCTCGGGCGGGATACAACTCGACAGGTCAGGAAGTGACGTGTTCCTGTTTCCCACGGCGGAGAGTCTCGAGGATCCGTTTTCGATGCAGGATGGGGAGGTTGATGCGAAAGCGCCGTGGGTGGTCGTGCGCACGGCGCGTGACCGCGGCGGGGCGTTTTTTTATCTCGGCGCGGTTGTGGATTGGGATCTTCCCTTCTGGCTGGCGGTTGAGCCACCGGATTGTGTCGGTCTCCTACACGCCGGAATCGGCCGTGAGGGATCGATCAATCCGCCCACAACGCGGCCGCCGGATCCGACGCTGTTTCCGGCACCCTGGGGTCCGGGGCGTTGGGCGCAGCAGGTCTATTTTCAGGTATTGGAAGCGGGGTATCGCGTTGCCCCGGGGGCCAGCAGTGGTGCGGGTCGGACAAACAGCCCGCCTGGTTTCAATCGCGTGTATGTCTATTGCGGCGATCGTTTTTCGCCGGCATCCTGGTGGGATGGTTTGCGGGCTGGACGTGTCGTGATTACCAATGGGCCTCTTTTGCGGCCCTTCGTGAACGGGCAGCCGCCGGGGCATGTCTTTTCGGCGTCCGCCGGGGAGACGCTCGAACTGCGCATCGAACTGAAACTCGGGACCCAGGAAAAAGTCCGGTACCTGGAAGTGATCCAGAACGGACGTGCGGTGCACCAGGTACGACTTGAGGATTGGGCGGCCGGTGGCGGAAAGCTGCCGGACCTCCCGTTCCGCGAGAGCGGCTGGCTGCTTGTTCGCGCGGTGACGGAGAACGCCGATTCCTACCGCATGGCCGCCAGCGGACCGTACTACGTAGAGTTCGATGGACAGCCGCGCATCAGCAAACAGGCTGCGGAGTTCTTTCTCGATTGGCTCACGGAACGCGCCCGGCAACTCAGTCGGTCTGATCCCGAACGCTGGTCGCGATGGTTGCCCGCGTACCGTGAGGCGCGTGACCATTGGCAGCGGCGTGTCGAGCGCGCGAATGTGCCCTAGGCGGCCGCCTCGCCAGATCATCTTGCAGATTCTCCGCTCGCCCCAAACAATAG
>CAZFWV010000493.1:0-4297 GCA_964522605.1 uncultured Pirellulaceae bacterium | reverse complement strand
TTGCAGTATGAGGCGTACTTTCTGACGGTGTGGGACCTTGTCCGGTTTGCCCGCAGCCGCGGCATCTTGTGCCAGGGACGTGGATCGGCAGCAAACTCCGCCGTTTGTTACTGCCTGGGCGTAACCGCCGTCGATCCCCAATGTACCGATTTGCTGTTTGAACGTTTTGTCAGCCGCGAGCGAAATGAGGCTCCCGATATCGACGTCGATTTCGAACACGAGCGGCGTGAAGAAGTTCTGCAGTATCTGTATCAGAAATACGGTCGGCAGCGCGCGGGCCTGGCGGCGGAAGTCATCACCTACCGCTGCCGCTCTGCCATCCGCGATGTTGGCAAAGCACTCGGCTTTTCCCTCGATCGCGTGGACCATTTGGCCAAACAGGTGGAAGGCTACACTCACGAACCGCAGTTGGCAGAACGTTGCCGACAATCCGGAATCGATCCGACTTCCAAACGCGGTCAACGATTGATCCATCTGGTCAATGAACTCATCGGATTCCCGCGTCATCTCTCCCAGCATGTCGGGGGCATGGTCATTACTCGCGGACCGCTTTGCGAACTGGTGCCGATTGAAAACGCTGCGATGGCCGATCGTACGGTGATCAGTTGGGACAAGAACGACCTGGATGATCTGGGCATTTTGAAAGTCGACTGCCTGGCCCTGGGGATGTTGACCGCAATCCGAAAGGCGTTTCAGCTGATCGAAACTCACACCCAACGGAAGCTGACGTTGGCCAACATCCCACAAGGGGACGAAGCGGTTTATGACATGATCTGCCGCGCCGACACGGTGGGCGTCTTTCAGATTGAGAGCCGGGCGCAGATGAGCATGCTGCCGCGTCTGCAACCACGTTGTTATTACGACCTGGTGGTCGAAGTGGCAATCGTGCGTCCTGGTCCAATCCAAGGACAGATGGTTCATCCCTATTTGCGTCGCCGCATGGGCCTGGAACCTGTGACCTATCCCAACGACGCAATTCGAGCGGTGCTCGAAAAAACGCTAGGCGTGCCCATTTTCCAAGAACAGGCGATGCGTCTGGCGGTTGTCGCCGCCGGGTTCACTCCGGGTGAGGCGGACGAATTACGGCGGGCGATGGGAGCTTGGCGACGGCCGGGAATCATCGATGCGTTCCGCCAGAAGCTGCTGCAAGGCATGCTGGAACGCGGATTGTCGCAACAATTTGCGGAGCAGGTTTTTCTGCAGATCCGCGGCTTTGGTGAATACGGGTTCCCAGAATCGCACGCGGCCAGTTTCGCGCTGCTCGTGTACATCTCCGCCTGGCTCAAGCACTACTATCCGGCCGCCTACGCGGCGGCTCTGATCAACAGTCAGCCGATGGGATTCTACGCTCCCGCACAACTAATCTGCGACGCACGTCGACATGCAGTGATGATTCGACCGGTCGACATCAACCGCAGTCACTGGGACTGCACGCTGGAGGAGAATTACGATGGCACCTTGGCCCTCCGCCTGGGCCTACGATTAATCCGCGGCCTGCCCCAGTCCGCCGCCTCAATCATTCAGACGGTGCGCGGATCGATTCCCTTCCATTCGGTCCAGGATTTTTCCCGCCGCACCGGTTTAGGACGGGGCGTTTTGATGCGATTGACGGAAGCGGACGCGTTCGCGTCGCTCCGGCGCGGCCGCCGCCAGGTGCTGTGGGAATCGCTCGCCCAAGGCAATCCCGCCGAAAAACTCCCGCTGTTCCAGGATCTGCCTGCCGAAGACGATGCGGTAGTGAAGCTCCCGGAACTGGAACCGCTGGAAGAAATCATCGCCGATTACTGCACCACCGGACTGTCGTTAAAAGGTCATCCCCTTTCGTTCTATCGTTGTCAATTGCAACGATTAGGGGTCGTGACCGCCGACCAGCTTGCCCATCTGCGCGACCGGCAAGTCATTTGCGTCGCCGGATTGGTCTTATTGCGACAACGACCCGGAACCGCAAAGGGAATCACCTTCGTCACTCTGGAAGACGAAACGGGCACAGCCAATTTAGTGATTCATCAAAACACGTGGCAGCGCGATTACACGGTCGCCCGTCGCAGCTCGGCCTGGATCGCCCACGGAAGACTCGAAATCCGCCAAGCCGTGATCCACGTTGTCGTCTCCCGACTGGAAGATCTCGCTCAAAGCCTGCGGCGACTTTCGCTTCGCCCAAGAGATTTTCGTTAGCGAGAAAACGCCGAGTTAAGTCCGTTCGGCATCCAGCACGGCCCCGATCAGGCGGTCCATCGAGCGGCAGTCGAATCAAGACCCGGGCGAGAGGAAATCGCGTTCAGGGGAACCACAGGAAGAGAAGTAACCACGGATTCGACAGAGGGGACGGATTGGCACGGACCGATCCGCGGACATCCGTTTGATCCGCTGGATCCGCGGTTCCTCTTCTCGATCTTCGGTTCCGCTCGACTTGTGCGCAACAACCGAGGCGATGCCCCACGCTACGGCGTTCCACCGCTTTCGGCACCTGGGTACTCATCCCCACATTTGACGCTACAATGCCCCGCGGGTTGACATCTCTTTTGGGGGAGAAGAGCAGTGATGTTGCGGAATTGGCCGTGCCAAGTGTTATTCGGGTGCATTCTAGGTCTTGCGGCAACGGCTCGGGCTGAGGTGGATCCGGCAGAACTTCGCGAGGGGTTGTCGGTCCTGCAGCAAGTCGGTCCTCGCGGTGAGGGTCATCCGCCTGCCGTGACCGCTTGGGAGACGGTGTCTCGTGCATCGGCGGCCGAACTGACTGCTCTCTTAGCTGCGATGAACGACGACAATCCGCTCGCGAGTAACTGGATTCGAGCCGCCGTCGATACGATCGCCGAGCGGACGCTGCGTCAGGGTGATCCCTTGCCCGCGGCCGAGCTGACGAACTACCTTCAGGATCCGTCCCATTCGCCTCGCAGTCGTCGACTGGCGTTCGAGTGGATCACACGCGTGGATCCCAGCGCTCGAGATCGTCTGGTGCCCGGCTGGCTGGAAGATCCGAGCCTCGAGCTCCGCCGCGAGGCGGTTGCCATGAAGACGATGGAAGCCGATGAGGCCCTCGCAGATGGCCGGAGGGAGCAGGCCATCGTCGCGTACCAGACTGCCTGGGATGCAGCGCGCGACCTGGACCAAATCGAGGATCTTACGAAAAAGCTGCGTGACTTGGGACAGTCGGCCGATGCCGCGACGCAGATGGGATTTATTTTGAGTTGGGATCTCGTCGGGCCGTTCGACAACACCAACACGACCGGCTTCGACCGGGTCTACCCGCCAGAACAGGGCGTGGATTTGAGTGCCGAATATGACGGGAAAGGCGAGTCCGTTTCCTGGAAACAGTCTACGACCGACGACGAATATGGCATGGTCGATTTGAATCAGGCACTCGGAAAACATAAGGGGGCGGCCGCCTACGCGTTCGCTCAATTCGAATCGACCCAAGAACGACCAGTGGAATTGCGTCTCGGATGCATCAATGCCAGTAAAGTCTGGCTGAATGGCGAGTTGCTGTCTGCAAATCACATCTACCATTCCGGCACCAGTATCGACCAGTACGTCGCCCATGGCGTGTTGAAGCCGGGTCGGAACGAAATCCTGCTGAAAATCTGCCAGAACGAACAGACCGAGTCATGGGCCCAGGAATGGGAATTTCAACTGCGGGTTTGCGATCAGCTCGGCACGGGAATCCACTCCGCACCGCGGTCGGACCCTTCGACGCAATGAGCGAGGCCGTCATGATGAAGGAAGACGGAATGAGACGAAGACTTTGGATCTGCTGCGTGGCGTTTAGCGCTTTGTTGCTGACCGGCGCCGATTGGCGCCAGTTTCGTGGATCCCAAGCCAACAGCGTGGCCGAAGCAGATGCTTTGCCTTTGGAGTGGAGTCGCGACAAGAACGTTGCCTGGCGCGTCGAACTGCCGGGGCGGGGTCCGTCGAGTCCAATTGTTGTACGAGGTCGCGTAATCGTCACCTGCTCCAGCGGTCCGCAACAAGGACGACTGCACGTCCTGTGTTTCGATGCCAATTCAGGAGACCAGCTCTGGGAACGTCAATTCTGGGCAACCGGCCGCACGCTGACGCACCCCAGTTCCGCCAACGCCGCGCCAACTCCCGCCAGCGACGGCGAACGTCTGTTTGCGTTCTACTCCTCCAATGATCTCGTATGTCTCGATCTTGACGGGAACCTGAACTGGTACCGCGGATTGGCGTACGACTATCCGAAGGCCGGCAACGACGTCGGGATGGCGTCCTCGCCAGCGGTTGCCGAAGGCACTGTGGTCGTTCAGATCGAAAACCACGGCGACTCCTTCGCCGCCGGACT
>CAZFWV010000492.1:0-4308 GCA_964522605.1 uncultured Pirellulaceae bacterium | reverse complement strand
TGCGCTCTGCCACCAGCCACCCCCACGGCGAGAGTAGGTTTTGAAATGCGTTCTATTCTGCCGCGCCGACGGTCGCCTGCGTCGACTCAAAATAGGGCTGCACCAACTGGGCCCACCGTCGGTATCCGGCATCATTCAAGTGCAGTCCGTCCGCCCGGTACAAATCCGCCTGCGGTGCTCCGTCGCCCCCCAAGAGAACCTGTCCCACATCTAGAAAGTGCAAGCGTTCATTCTGTTCCGTCTGCTGGCGGACCAGGTCGTTTGCCTGCTGCATTCGGGAAAAGAGGGTCCAGCGCTGCGGGCTTGGTTTAATCGACAGGAACACGATATGTGTCTCGGGCAGCGCGGCATGCACGCGTTCGACCAAGTCGGCGAAGTCCCGAGAGATTTGCTCGGGTGACTTTCCCGCGGCCGTATCATTGTCGCCGGCGTAAACGAACACGACTTCCGGCCGATAGGGCAGAATCAACCGATCCGCATAGTGGCACACATCGGCCAGCTGAGACCCGCCGAAGCCGCAGTTCAGCACGTCACGCCCGGGGAAACTCTGAGACAAGTCCCACATTCGAATCGAGGAACTTCCGACGAACACGGCATCCACGGGATCTTGCAGCCGATCACGATGCTGTCGTTCGATCCGAGCGATCTCTGGTTCCCAGCGGTCGGACGCGTTCTCCTGCGCAGCCGTCACGGCGACCGCTCCCGCTAGCACGAGCACGAGTCCCCAGACGACACGACCGTAGCGCGTGGTGCAAGTCATCTATCCGTCCTTATTTCTGGTGATCTTTCAATCCGCGTTGCAGTCCGCGATTTCGTGGGCCGCCGCGTCTCGAGTCGACAGCGTACTCGATGATAGCTTGATTTCCCAGCAGGCCGTCGCGGTCACGTTTCTCGAATTGTCATGCAATTCGGCTTGAATCCCCCCACTGAATTCAGTATCAGTACGCGGCTTCTCCAAACGGGCCCGAGACGACGATGCCGTTGCTCGGGCAAAACCGTCTTGGTACAAGTCGAATCGCCTTCCGCGCGGATGAAGTTCAAGATTCGCGGCGGACGGATGAACCAACCTCAAGAGAGAACCAGCTGCTCCGCATGATCTACGACGGGAAATTTTCGACGAGCCGCTGGCACCTGGGACTGCTCGTCGCCCTCGGGGTGCTGACCAGTCCGGCCGTGCTATGGGGCCAGGCGGGCGTACCGGGATTTGGCGGCGGCGGGGGCATGCCCTCCCCTGCCGGTAGCAAGCCACCCACGTATCAACCACCGGTTTTCGAACGGCGCGAACCGGGCGAGTTGATTGTCGACGTCAAGATCACGGGGAACCAATCGGTTAGCGAATCCCGGATCCGCAACGAACTTCAGACGCGCGTCGGACGGGATTTCGACCCGGCGGTCGTGCAAGGCGACGTGCGACGACTCTCGTCCACAGGTCTGTTTCGCAATGTCCAGACGTTTCGGCGCGCGGTTCCGCGAGGGGTCGAGGTGACTTTTCAGGTCACCGAGTTGCCCACGATCCGCCATTTACGCTTTGAGGGCCGCGACAAAATCCGCGAGAGTACCTTACGGAAGAAGGCAGAGCTCAAAGTGGGTGAGCCGCTCAACCGCTATCGTGTGGAAGAAGCGCGCCGAAAGTTGCAGGAGTTGTACGTCGAGAAGGGCTTTGCCGACGCGCAGGTGGAGCTTGTCGAGGGAAACAAACCAGAAGATCAGGGCGTTGTCTTTTCCATCTACGAAGGGCCTCAACAGCGGTTCTTTCACACGCGTTTCCTTGGCAACACCATCGTCTCCGATGCTCGACTGCGTACCCAGATCCAATCGAAGCCCGGGATCTTGTGGTTGTTCAAGGGAAAGGTGGACCGGGAACAGATCGAGGCGGACCGGGATTTGCTGGTCGCCTATTACCGGAGCCTGGGCTATTTCAAGGCACGCGTCGGACGCTATCTGGACTTCAGTGAGTCGGGGAAGTGGCTCACGCTGACCTACGTGATTGACGAGGGCCCGCGCTATCAGATTCGAAACGTTTCGCTTGTCGGCAACGACACCTTTACGACGGATTCACTGACGGCCAATCTCGGTCTGAAGCCGGGGGATTACTTCGATTCTCGGAAGATGAACCGCGACTTGATGGAGATGCGGGATCTGTACGGGAGCCAGGGCTATATCCACGCCGACGTGAAAGCCGACCCGCAATTCCTGGAAGAGCCAGGCAAGATTGATTTGGTGTATGACATTCGCGAGGGAGAGCAATACCGAGTCGGCAGGATCATCGTCAATATTGAAGGCGACAATCCTCACACGCGACGAAACGTGGTCATTAACCGACTCTCCCTGGCGCCCAATGACATTATCGACATTCGAGAGATCCGCGCCAGCGAGCGCCGTTTGCGTTCTGCGGAGTTATTCCTGAGCGATCCGACGCGGGGAATCAGTCCGACGATTGCCATTCGCCCGCCGGAATTAACCGACGGGCCACGCTTGGTCGATCGACCATCCGCCGGTTCAAACGACGCATCGTATTAGAGACGGAAGGAAGACGCTGCGAGTCGTTCCGCCGCGGAACACTCGCCGAACGGAATCGTTCAGCCGATCGATGCCCTCGACCGGCTGAAGGATGCAAGGATGCCACGGTGAAAAACAAAGATCGACAGCAGGTTCTCCTTCGCAGACGCGTGCTTGGCGTGGGCGTCGGGCTAGCGCTGGGGCTGCTGCTCGGCCAAAGCGGTTGTGCCACCTGGTCGGGCCCACGGTCGACAACCGTTCCCGCAGGCACGAGCAAACCGCAAACCGGCCCGGTGAAACCCAGCGAACAACAACAGCCGATCGTCCGCGGCCAGAGTCCAGGGATTGGCAGCACTCCCTACTACGACGACTACCCGCGGCAGCCGACCCCAACCTCCGTCGCTGCTCCACCGACCGCCAGTTACATTCCGTCGACTCCGCCCCCGGGCCCCGGGGCGACCCCGGCTCAATATCAACCGCCTCCCTTCAACGCGGAAGTCGACCCCTCGTTTGCTCCTGGCCCATCCGACCTGGTCGGGCCTCAACCGCTCAGCGGGAGATACGCCGATCTGGAGATCAACGTACGAGAGACGCAAACCGGGCGATTCATGTTTGGTGTCGGAGTCAACTCGGACGCCGGTTTGACCGGTCAGATCGTCATCGATGAGTACAACTTCGATTGGAAGCGATTCCCGCACGGCGTTGACGATGTGATCAACGGGACCGCATGGCGGGGTGGAGGGCAGCGACTGCGGATCGAAGCGATCCCGGGAACGGAGTTGCAGCGTTACCTGGTCAACTTCACCGAACCCTACCTGTTCGATACGAACATCAGTTTGAACTTGAGTGGCTTCCTGTATGACCGCCGTTACTACGACTGGGACGAACAGCGACTCGGCGGGCGGATTGGCCTGGGTTATCGTCTGACACCCGACCTCTCACTGAGTGCGGGGATGCGGCTGGAAAACGTCAATATCAGCGACCCGCGGGTCAATTATGTGTCCGAATTGAACGACGTCTTGGGCGACAACAGCCTGTATAGCGGGCGGCTGACGCTGACCCATGACACGCGCGATTCACCCTTTGCGCCCACCGAAGGACACATGCTGGAACTGACGTTTGAACAGGTTTTCGGCAGCTACAGCTATCCACGAGGAATCGCGGATTACCGACGGTACTTCCTCATCACCGAACGTCCCGATGGCTCCGGACGACACGTCCTGGGAGCCTCTTTGCAGGGCAGTATTACCGGTTCGGACACGCCGATTTACGAGAACTTTTTCGCCGGCGGTTATTCAACGATTCGCGGGTTTCGCTTCCGCAGTGCGAACCCGAAAGTCGGCGACGTGTATGTCGGAGGCGAATTCAGCCTGCTCGGCTCGTTCGAATACCTGTTCCCAATCACGGCCGATGACATGTTGAAGGGCGTTGTGTTCTGCGACTACGGAACCGTGGAAGAGGAAGTGGACATCAACACCGAGGATTTCCGTGTTGCTCTGGGAGCCGGTCTGCGGATCTCGGTCCCCGCGATGGGCCCGGCACCCATCGCACTCGACTTCGCCGTCCCGATTGCGCGCGAAGACACCGACCGAATTCAGAACTTCAGCTTCTTCGTCGGATTCGGACGCTAAGGAGATTAAGCGCCGTTCGGCCACGTCGTCCTGCACAGGTCAAGCGGAACCGAAGATCGAAAAGAGAAACCGCGGATCGAACGGATCCAGCAGATGTACGCGGATCGATCCGTGCACTCAGGGTGGAGGCTGGAGGCTGGAGGCTGGAGGCTGGAGGCTGGAGACTGGAGACTGGAGA
>CAZFWV010000491.1:0-4347 GCA_964522605.1 uncultured Pirellulaceae bacterium | reverse complement strand
AGCTTCTTCAAGAGATCAAAGAACGAGCCGAACGGGATGACGTGGCGTGGCTGACAACCAAGGGCAAGGTCTACGCTGCTGTTGATGCGGCGTGAAGAACGGAGCGACACCTCGATTCACTCCGCTGCGGGCGGCACTTTCGTCGCCAATTGACCCATCAAACCACCCCAATTCGAAACATCACATGCCCCGACAGAGGATCCCGTCCGCCGGCGTGCGATCTGTGGCTTCTGACTGGCTGAAATGGGGCTGTCAAAGCACCCCATCAAAGGAAGGTATTCCGGAAATTCCCCCGGAATGGACACCGGACGGGCCGACCACGCTAGCAGTTGGCAACCGATAGTCGGAGAATTCAGTAGCTTACGGCTATAATGTGCTCTGAGTGGTTGCCAACCCTTTGGTCACGTTGTGCAGAATGCCATGGACATACAACAGACACTTGCCGACCTTTCGGCACTTCCGATCGATGACCGTTTGCAGCTGGTTCAGCTGCTTTGGGATTCCATACCAGATGAGGCTCACGTGACGGTTTCAGACGATCAGCAAATCGAGTTAAACCGCCGTATTGCAGCCCACGACGCGGACCCAGAATCGGCGATTAGCCGAGAGGATCTCGAGCGCCGGCTCAAGGATCGAGATTGATGCCAATCATTCGTTTTCGCCCGGAGGTGGCGGACGATTTACGGAATGCGGGTGCCTGGTACGATGCGAAAAGAACCGGTTTGGGTGATGAGTTTCTCGGCGAGTACTGGTCAGCGATCGACCGAATCATGGCCCGCCCCCTGGCATACGGCCTGGCCCACGCGGGACTGCGAGCCTGTCGCCTATCGCGGTTTCCATACGTGATTCACTATCGCTGCAGCGAAGAAGAAATCCTCGTGGTCGCCGTGATGTCCCGTGGACGCCATGATCCCGCGTGGATTAATCGATCCTAGATTGGCACAAAAATCGATCCCAATCCGAAATATCACACGCCCCGACAGAGGGTCTCGTACGTCGGCGTCCGATCCGCAGCTTCTGACCGGCTAAATTGAGCTGTCAAAGCACGCCGCCAAAGGAACGATAATGGAACGCAAGCCACCGGACACTTCTTCATGGCCGTAGCTCATGTCGAGAAACAAGTTGCCACGTGATTACTGGGAGGCGAATTCACGGTCGAAGAAGGGGCGCTGATGAAACTCGTATCCGAGGAAATGTCATCGTGAGTCACTGGCATCTGACCACCGCGGCGCTATGCATACTTGGGGTTGTTGTATCGGCCCATGCTGACATATTTCGCTGGGACACGGGTGAGGCGATTCCGGGGACGGAAGGAATCGAGCCAGGGCCAGGAGTCCCGTTGGACGGATTCAACCTGCAGTTTGCCAACCTGCAAAATTTGACGCTCACGAATGCAAGCTTTTCCGGGAGCACGTTAACTGAAGCCAGACTGAACCGTTCGGACCTGTCGCGAGCAGACTTCTCTATGGCAGATCTACGGTTTGTGCGATTCAATGAATCGATTCTTCGCGACGCTGTTCTGAACGGCGCAAACATAATCCGTGCGGATTTCGGGGACAGCAGTGGAATCGCACCGGATCAATTTTACTCAACAGCGAGCTATCTAGATCAAAACCTAGCCGGGATCTCACTCGCCAATCTTGACCTCAGCGGCTGGACCTTTCGCGACCAGAATCTGACGTCGGCAAATCTGGAGTCTGCGAGGTTGGAAAACGTCGATCTGATCGGCGCCGAGATTACGGGGGCTCGATTTGGGGGAACGACTCCGCACGGATTAACTCCGGAACAGATCTATTCAACGGCCAGCTATCGCAAACACAGACTGCACGACGTCCGGCTCGATCACAATGACCTCACTGGTTGGGACTTCGGCGGAAAGGACTTGGCGGGCGTCAACTTCGACTCGTCGCTGCTGACTCAGGCCAACTTTGCCGGGGCTTTTCTATACAACGCAAGCCTCGAGGGCGCCACATTGTCCGCTGCCGACTTGACCGGTGCCTTTGTGATTGGGACCCGATTTCGAAATACAACGTCGCGTGGTTTCACAAAGGAACAGTTGTATTCGACGTTCAGTTACGCGACGGGAGATCTAGGGTATGTCGATCTCTCCGAGAATGATCTGTCTGCGTGGGATCTGGCAGGCCAGAACCTGCGTAGCGCGCGGTTGTTCGATTCAACGTTGGCACAGGCCGATCTGCGCAAGGCGAATCTGGCGTCGGCTTATCTGCGCGGAGCAAACCTGACCGGTGCGTCGATCAAGGGAGCCGATTTGTCTCGTACCACAGCCAATGGGTTCAGCAAAGAAGTGTTGTACGAAACCAGCAGCTACCAGACGCAGTCACTCGGCAGCGTCAATCTCTCGGAAAACGATCTGTCTGGATGGAATTTCACGATGCAGGATCTATCTGGGGCCAGTTTCCGTTACGCGAATCTCTCCGGTGCGACGTTTCTCAATGCGGATCTATCAGGAGCATCATTCGAACGAGCAACACTGGATGGAGTTGATTTCACGAACACTCTGGTGGATGGAGCCTGTTTTGCCAGGCCAACCTCGAGCGGGTTCACGAAGGAGCAACTCTATTCCACTGCCAGCCACCAAATGAAAGAACTGTCCGAGATCGATCTTTCACGCAGTCGCCTGCCCGGCTGGGACTTTTCTGGTCAAAACCTCACCGGGGCCAACTTCTACAACTCCCTGGTGAAGGGGGCAGACTTTGGGGGTGCCAATATCAAGAACGCGAATTTTTCCGCGGTATATGGGTGGGCCAACGTGTTTGATCACGAGACTGTCTACAACCAGTGGACGCTTTTTCCGTTCGCATTCAGCCCTCCTTCCCTATCGCTTCGCCTCGAGCCGTCACCCGTCGGAGACTTCGACGCGGACGACGTGCTGACCGCTGCTGATTTGGATTCGCTGTTTGAACGTGCCCGCGGTCAACTCGTACGACAACCGTGGCTCGATCCGATGTATGACCTCAATGGCGACCAACAGATTGACCACAAGGATATCGATGATTGGGTTAAGCGCATCGCGGGCACATGGTACGGCGACGCCAACCTCGACGGCGAGTTTGACACGGGTGACCTTGCGCAGGTCTTGGAGGCCGGCAGATACGAAACACGGGAATACGCTGGCTGGGGTGAAGGCGACTGGAACGGTGACGGCGTGTTTGGCACGGGCGACCTCGTGATTGCGTTGGAGGATGGCGGGTATGAGACAGGTCTGAGGGAGGATGCGTCGGCAGTGCCGGAGCCGGCCTCGCTCCTGCAGCTCCTGACGGGCCTGATCGTGGTTGCCGTTCGTCAGCGGCATTCTCGGTTCCAGAGGTCGCCTTTCAAGAACTCGTCGGACGTCCATTTTTCATTCCCGACGCACTTCGAAATACGACCGAATGATGAATCCGAGTGAGAATAGACTCGGGCCATCTGATCAGCACCGAGCGTCGCCTCGTGACAAGGCGTTGATCTATGGGTTCGTGGTGAGCCTTCTCGGCCTTCCGATCGGGATCATCCTCAAGCTCCCCGCCGTGTGGGTGCTTGCCACGCTCGGGATTGTCATTGGGGGGATCAAGCTTGTCGCGAAACGCTGCCACACGTAAAGGTTCATGCCAAGCAGGTCCCGTTCGACCGGAGTCACGTCGTGGCTCTGTTGATTACCCGACTGATCGACCTCAATCTGGACACTTCCCGTCGCAGCCTGACATACCGAGAGAAAGCGGATCGCGAGATTCGCCGTCAGAAAGAGCGTCTTCCCGGGATACACCTGGACACTTTTTCAACCGACAACAGCCGAGGCAGCCGCTAGTGAAACCCTCAAAACTTCAAATGGGTGCGCCACCTTGGCACGTTGTGGCCGAGGTGACAGCGGCCTCGCTGTGTGCGACCTCCGCGCGCTCGCCGAACCGGATCGGCCAGAATCAGACGTTTCCGCGCGGTGGCCTATTGACAAGTTCAGCCGTACGACTGCAAATGATTTGTGTGAGGCAAACCGCGCCTGGGATTGGATCTGGGGTCCCGGGAAGCGTTGTGGTTTTGTCAGTGTATTTTTCAGGGAGACTTCGGGCGAAAGGGATGGCGTCGAGAATTGGCGTCACCGTCCGGAGCTTTGCCTAAACTGGTTCTAACACGCTAAAAGGTGCTCGCACCTTTTCCCGTGTTGTGACAGTGAAAGCTGTTGCTCGCGGAGGGAAAGTGCCGGCGCCTTCTTTTTTGCGCGCCTTCGGTCCGTGTGACTGCGAGCGCCTCCCTGGGAAAGCGGTTGATTCCGGATCATCGATCAGCCGCCGCGTCGATAGTCCGGGCGACTTGGATCGAGGGTAGGTTGCGGATCCCGTATCACGGAGATTC
>CAZFWV010000490.1:0-4362 GCA_964522605.1 uncultured Pirellulaceae bacterium | reverse complement strand
GAGCGATTCCACCGCTCCCAGGATATCAGACCCCCGGCTTTTCGACAAATCAATCGTTGACCGATTGTCGAACGGTTGGTTAGACGCGCCATCGGCAGAAAGGTTCGCGGCAGGTCACAAAAAAGTTTTCCCGGCTCACGGTTGACCGGTACCTTCCGGTTCGCGGTACCAACGTTGCTCGATCGCTTCCAGCGACTGCCCCCTCGTTTCGGGGACACACCACGCCACGAACAGGATCGAAACGAGGCAGAAAAAGGCGTAAATCCCGAAGGGGAAGGCATGATGAAAGCGTGCGATCAAGTAGGGATTCTCGTCCATCATCGGGAACGTCTGCGAGACGACGAAATTGGCTGTCCAAAGGCAGAACGTGGAAATCGCCATCGCCCGTCCACGAATCCGTGTGGGGAAGATTTCGGAGAGGATGACCCACGTCACCGGCCCCACCGCCAAGGCGAAACAGGCGATGTACCCCAGAATGAAGCTCAGGACCCAGACTTCGGTGCGCCCGTAGTAGGCGGACAGACCGAGACCGGTCAGGGCCAGTCCCATGCCGGCCGACCCCACGATCATCAGTGGTTTGCGCCCGAGGCGGTCCACGGTGAAGATCGCGATGATCGTGAACCCCAAGTTGACCGCGCCGACGGTGACGGTTTGCAACAAGGCAGCGTCGACCTGCTGACCGACGAGATCTTGGAAGATTTCCGGGGCGAAGTACAAAAACACATTGATACCGGTCACCTGTTGCAGGACGGCCAGGGCGATCCCGATTGCCAGGGCGGTTCGCATTCCCGGTTGCACCAATTGACGAATCGATCCGGGTTCATGCGCCAGGGCGTTCTGAATGTCAGCCAGGGCGAAGCGACCTTCCGTCGGACCGCTGATCCGTGTCAGGATCTGTCGGGCCTTGTCCACGAATCCTTGTTTCACGAGCCAGCGGGGGCTCTCCGGCACAAAGAACAGCAGCAGCAACAGACCGAGGGCCGGCAAAGCTTCCGATCCGAACATCCACCGCCAACCGTGTTGCACGTTCCAGCGCTCGTCTCCCAGCCCGGCAATCAGGTAGTTCACGAAGTAGACGACGAGCATCCCGGAGACGATGGCCAACTGGTTGATCGAGACCATCCGTCCTCGAATCCGGGCGGGGCTGATTTCCGCGATGTACATCGGACTGGTCATCGAGGCTGCGCCGACGCCCAATCCACCGATCATGCGAAAGAAGACAAACTGGTTGAACGTCTGAGGAATGGCCGTTCCGATGGCGGAGATCAGGAAGAGGACCGCCGAAAGCATTAAGACGGTGCGACGACCATACCGGTCGCTGAGGGTTCCCGCCAGGGTGACGCCGAGGATGCAACCGACCAGTGCGCTGGAGGCGGCCCATCCTTTGAGTTTCGCGTCGAGTTCGAAATGCGTCTGGAGGAACCCGATCGCGCCGCTGATCACCGCCGTGTCATAGCCGAACAACAGGCCGCCCAAGGTAGCCACCAAACAGATCAGCAGCAAATAGAGTGGGCGACCCTGGGGGTAGATGTGTCCATCCGGCGAATGCACGGCGCGGTTTCCTTCCGGCGAGGTGATGATTCCTCTTTACGCACTGTCGCGAATCGCGCGAAACATCGCCAGCATGTTTTCGGTCGGCGTATTGCCCTGGATGTTATGCACGGTGTTGAACACGAATCCGCCATCCACACCAAAGATGTCGATTCGTTCCCGGACTTCGCGATACACTTCTTCGGGTGTTCCGAAGGGAAGGGTCTTCTGCGTATCGACACCTCCACCCCAAAAGACCAGCTCGCGCCCGAACTCTGCTTTCAGGGTGCGCGCATCCATCTTCGCTGCCGAACACTGAACGGGATTCAGGATGTCAAAGCCGGCCTCGATGAAATCGGGAATTAGATCGTAAACCGATCCACACGAGTGAATAAACGTTTTCCAACTGCTCCGCGAATGCACCAAATCATTCACTTGTTTGTGAAAAGGAAGAAAGAGATCGCGGTAGGATTTTTTCGAGATGAATGGGCCACGCTGCGTACCAAAATCCGTACCGGTAATAAGGGCAACTTGAACACGATCTCCAAAGAGTTCGATCAGTGTTTCGAGATTCGCCAAGGCGATCTCACACTGCTTTTCGAAGATCGCGGAGACGAAATCATGACGCGTGGCGGTCGCCATGTACCATTCGGCGATGTCGCGAATTCCCTTGGGGTGCTTCAGAAACGGGGCCGGTACGAGTGCGATATCGCCGAAACCCGTGCCGGGAATGACCAGGATCGTGCCACAATCCGCCTGGCGATCAAATTCCTCCGCTGCCGCGCGGTAATACTGCAGATCTTCCTCTCCCAACAAGGAAAAATCCTCGAGGTTATCGGCCGGATCCAACTTCTCTTCGTCGATCGGCTCCTGGCGAATGATCGAGTCGAAGAAGTACCCGCCGCGCGGCATGCGCCCACTCGGCGGCGCCGTCGTATCTCCTTCGGGATACATCAACAGATCGCCACTCGGCTGCTCGACAGTGACGTTGAAATCCCCGCTGACCAGAACTTCCGTTCCATCAAACAGCGTGAACGGTTTCCAGTCTTGATTCACGGTTCCGAAGATCGACTTGCGCGGCAGGCGGCCGATGACATCGATGCCCAGCGCATCGCGCAACTCGGCGTCGACTTCCCCCAACATCTGGTAAGGTTCAATCACCTTCACGCGGTGATTGTTCTTCCCGAGAACTTCCGACCGCAACCGACTCACTGCCGCAGCGTGGATGCCTGTCACAAAGGTGGCACCGAGATCGACGCAGACCCGGTCAGGCTGTTGATGTGCGAGTGTTGCCGCGAGCCGCTGCCGACCGTTCATTCGACTTACCTCCTGGACAACTGCCCTTCCAACCGTACGAGTCGCAATCTCGAGCGTAGTATACGGCATGCGGGGATCGGCCACCAAGAGCGGGAACCGTTGCGACGCGGAAAGTCGGACAGGATCAACGAGCGCACGAAAACGCGCGGGCGGGCTACTGACAGCCTCGCGCAAAGTGCTTACAATCGAGCAACGTCCCGGCCTGCGGCAGCCCGAGCTGCCGTGCACAGATGGACTGGATCGGGCTTGCGCGATCAAGTCGGCTCACTCCCACCACGCCTGAGGGATTTTCGGGCCGCAGAATCAACGCGCCTCGATGTCGATTGGAGAACTGCCCATGTCATGGCGATCGGTTGGTTCCTGCCTCGTGCTCTTTCTGACGGGATTGGCAACTTGTTCCGCCGCCGAATCTCGTTTTGCACTCACAAACAGTCGCAGCGATTACGTGCACTGGATCGATCTGTACGACGCTTCAAACCGTCGCATCGATGTCCAAGATGCCGATGCTCCACCCTACTCACCGCGCACGACCTGCGGGCGTTGTCACGACTATGAGGCGATCGTGAAGGGCCATCATTTCAATGCAGCGAGCCAGCAACTTGAACAGCTCGAAACAGATCGACGCGGCGAACCGTGGATCTGGACGGATCCGCGCACGGGCACAGAACTCCCCCTGTCCTATCGCAAATGGCCCGGAGCCTACGATCCTCGGGACCTCGGGATCTCCTCCTGGGACTTTGTCCTGAAATTTGGACGTCAGCTGCCCGGTCCCGCGCTGCCAGCGGACGCCGCAGAGTCAGCGGAAAGTAGTGATTCCGCCGCGGAGACGGCGGAGACTGCAACGCAAGAGGGCGGGAACACAGACGGCGAGGCCCCTTCGGAGGGCCGTTGGCCGTTATCGGGTTCCTTGGATGTCGACTGCATGCTCTGTCACAGCAGTGACCCCGCGTACAGTCCGGAAGTCTGGTGGACTCAGCTCGAGAATCAGAACTTTGCCTGGGCGCCAACCGCTGCATTGGGGCTGGCCAAGGTGGAAGGAAACGTTTCGCGTCTACCCGATGATTTCGACCCCGCGACGGTTGAACCGGACTCACGAAATCAACTGCCCAAAACCACCTATTACGACATCCCGGTGAATGGAGAAGGCAAGGTCTTCTTCGACATCGTACATGCACCCAGCAATTCCGCGTGCTACTACTGCCACTCCGTCGATATCGTCGGCCAGGACACGCAGCCGGACTGGACCTACGACGAAGATGTTCACGTGCGCGCCGGGATCTCGTGTTCGGACTGCCATCGAAATGGCATCGAACATCACACGGTGCGCGGCTTTGAGGGGGAGCAGCATCCGACCGGTGAAGATGTGCGTTCGCTTTCCTGTCGCGGCTGCCACATGGAGCAGAACGCCGAGATGGGACGACTCGGCGCACCTCAACCGCTCCACAAAGGCCTGCCGGCGCTCCATCTGGAGAAACTCTCGTGCACGGCATGTCACTCCGGACCACGACCGGCGGA
>CAZFWV010000489.1:0-4364 GCA_964522605.1 uncultured Pirellulaceae bacterium | reverse complement strand
TGCGGGCATGGGGTGCCGATTGTCGAGGGAAAGGCAGAATTACGTTTGGCGAGTTGAGAACCGCAAGGAACGAGATGCGGCTAATCCCCCAGCTCCACGGGAACTTCCTGGTCGGTCGCCATTTTTCGTGGCAGTAATCGGACACGACCCTCTCGGTCACAAAAAAAGAGCTGGGATATGGACGGCTCACGCCCGTGTCCGTCGGCCCAAAGAGCATAGAAATCGGGATGCGCGTTCACGGGATGGCGGACATACGTGTGATTTCTGCGGCTGTTGAAGGTCAATTGGCGCGACTGCCAGTTCTGTCCTTGATCGTGACTCAGCCAGAGCACGATTTCGCCGCCCGGATTGTACGGCTGGGGGCCTGTCGCACTTGGGGCAATGATCCGCCACGTGCCCTGTTCGTCGATCGACAATTGGCCCATGTCGTAGTTGTTGTCCGACTGCAGTGCGGGACGAATCTGCCATTGGTCACCCGTCCAACGCGCGGTCATCCAGATTCGTGGATCATTCTGCGGACCGGACTCATATCCGCCGCTCGTCAAATACAGGATTACCGGTCGGTCCTGATCGTCGAACACCAAGTCTTTCAGATACACATTCTGTGACCGGCTGGCGTAATCCTGGACAAGCGCAGGATTGTCCACCTGCGTCAGAGGCAGCTGCACGGATCGTCCATCCGCGGTTTGCCAAGTCTGACCGAAGTCGGGAGTTTCGAGATAGTAGAGATTCGTCCGCCAATTGAGTCCGCGTCCTTGCGGGTGATAGTTGAAAACCGTCCCCGCGCGTCGACGTCCCATCGCGCTGACCTGGTAATGCCCTTGCTCAATCGCCGCCAGGCGCTGCCAGGGGCTCCACCGAACACCATCGTGGCTGGTCATGCACAGCAGCGTTCGCTCGGCCGGATCTCCGTAGCGCGTGAAAAAACACAAGAAGCCGTTCGGCGGTCGATGCCAGGCTTGCATATACGAGAAGTTCGTGATCGGCGTATTCTGGTCGCCATTCTGTCGCACCGCCGGAACTTGTTCGAAGGCATCAATGGAATAGGGCTGCAGGCTACGGTGGATGTACGAGGGCCGGGAGCGGCCGTGCGAGGTCGAGAAGATCCAGATGAAGCCCATCGCATCCATGGCAATCACAGGATTATCGTGCGCATCATCGGTCTGCTTGTCGAGCAGAATCGTAGGCCGGGGGACCGTCCCCGTGCGATGGTCATAGTAGGAAACCATATGCACCAGGTGCTGGTAACTGTCGTGCGTTGTTCCTCCGTAACAGAAAAACGTTTTCTCCACCTCCGGTCGATAGACGGCGAATGGCCGATGCTTCGCGCAGTACGTTCCCAGCCCACCGCTGTATTTGTAGACGTATTCATCACCGGACGGCTGATTCATGTACCAGATGCCCCGGTATCCGTCGTCCTTCTGATTGAGCGTCACGGCAGCTTCCCGACCACATAACTGGCCGATTAGCAGGCACAAGACGAGCAAAGGAACTCCCGACATCCGTCGTTCAAGAGCGACGATCATTGAGGACCTCGATTCTGAACGCATTCAAATCGCGCGCCACTTAGGAAACGGATCAGAAACAACTTCGTTTAACCGCGTGCCCAGCGGGCCGCGTGTTCCAGGCGGCGGACGCACGCGGGGCGTTGCCCACGCGGTTAAACGAGCGGACCGAGATGCCGAAGTTATTTCTGAGTCATCCCTTATCGATCCCGGAACACATCGACCCAGTATAAGAGACCGAGCAGATAGAGTCCCGTGCAGGCCCACAGGCAAGCGAGAATTAAGCCGAACTGTTCGCGCCCCGAACGCCTCATCATGCGTCGACCTCGCCGGCCGAACCAGCCGCCGGTCAAGATGGCAGCGGTCATGTACAGTCCCATCAAGGGTGTGCCCCAGAGCCAACAAACAGAACTCCAGCTGGAACCATCGCTGGCACCCCCACGAGGCAGTTGCTGGTAAACGATCGGCGGCCAGAGCAACCACGCCGCCGTACCGTGGGCGAACCACGCGATCTTGCCCGGTCCCCAGGGTGTGCGCCGGCCCCGCCATCGCGCCAAGAGCAGCGGAACGCCTACCAGAGACACACCACTCAATACCGCGATTAGCCCACGGATGACGATCGGGACAATTTGGATCGGATCGCCCTCATCCATGTCGTAGGGCGCCGTCAGGATCGGCCCGGTAACGATCAGTGCAACGGCCACACCGGCGACGAACAGGAAGACTTCCAGGACGGTGATTGGCTCACGATTGCGACGCCGACGGGCAGCATCGGCAGGACGGACGGGCTCGTTCATGGCGATCTCCTTTCCCTGTTCGAGCACACCGTCGCGGTCTCGCGAACCGCTCTTCGGCTCGGAAGTTGCCTCGTAGGCCTGTCAAGTTGTGCCTTCGCTCGCACTTAGGGATGACTCAAGAACAACTTCGGCATTTGGGTGCCTGGGGTCGAGACGCGAGGAACGAGCGTCGAGCCCCCAGCCGCGTGATCTGGGGGCTCGCTGCGCTCGACCCCAGCCACCCTCGTTGGAAAACAATGAAGTTATTCTTGAGTCATCGTTTAGCGCGACGTGTCATGCACGTGGTCGCATCGCTTGACGATCACAACGGATCGACCGCTGTCATCCTGGGTCTGGTGCTGAATGAGCTGAATCGCCTTCTGCGCCAGTTCGCTTGCCCGCAGATGAATGTGGCGCAGCAGGGTCTCGGCAACCTGAATCGTGTCGATCCGACCGGTTCGTTCGCTCGAATGTTCGCGATCACTGACCACCAACAAGACATCACCAGGCGCGATGACATGTGTTTGTCGTTCCCAGTTGCTTTCCGGATTGCTGCCTAACCCAAGGCCATCTTTCAGAATCGGCTCCCACCCATGGGGGCGCAGAATGTATGCATCCGGGCAGCCGGCGCTGGATGATTCCAGCAGTCCGGTTGGAAGGTCCAGTCGTCCAGCGAACAGATTCGCCGTTTCATCGCCGGGCGAGGACGACCAGACGGCTTCATTGAGCTGTTGCAGGACTCGGCAGGGGTCGCTGTCGTGCAGGAGTTGGGCCTGAAGTGCGCCCCGCAACATGGCGGAAGAAAGCATCCGACTTTCGGCCGCCCCTTGCGCCCCGCCGGCAGCGACGAACAGCTGGCTGTCTGTCGTCATCCGCCAGAAATGGAAATCGCCGGACGTGGGGGCTTCAGCCAGCGCGGCCGCGGAGATCTGCCAACCATCCACGAGGGGAGGAACGATTTGATTTCGATCGCGATGCCATTGAGTAAACTGTTCTGCCTGACGGTTGATGGCCGACGCCTGCGAGACTTCCCGCAGCAACACGCTCCGTTCCAGTTCGGCGGCCAATCGTCCGGCCAGAATCTCGAGCAATTGCGTTTCCGCAGCGGTGAAGTCGCGGACACGATTGCAGAACAGCCAGAAAGTCCCGAGAATCGCCCCGGGACTGGACACCGGTATGCAGACGGCCGATCGAAAGTCTTCCGGGATATTCCAGTGCGGCAGCAGGGAGGTGTCTTCCACAACCACGGCGTGACCGGTCAGGGCTTCCAAGTCGGCAACGGAACCGCGCAGTGGTCGGGCTGGTTCGACAAACCGCAGACTAGGCAAACCCCAATGTGCGCGGAGCTTGAGTTCCGACGTGGAATCATCCAGCAGGTAGAGCGCCGCCGCGGCCCCGCGTAAGCCTTCGACCGCACCGCGCAGGATGGACTGCAGCCGCTGACTCAACTGGGATGCTTCTTCCGGTCGCCCAACGACGGGAACGGCCGTGGCCAATTCAGCTTCTCGTAACGCCAAGGCACGCCGCGTGGCTTGGAGTTCCGCCAGCAGCCGCGCCAGATTCTCGCCCATCTGACGTGCGGCAACTGCGCGTTTGGATTTGGATACGACCGCTTCTCGTGGCAGGCATAATTGAGCCAATTCCGACCGTTGACTAGACCGCAGGAACGCTCCCAGGCTTTCGTGCCCTGGGGAAGTTTGTTCTGGTTGAAACGTCAGCGGCCAACCGGTGAGCGTCTCGAACGCGTCGAGCAGCGGTTGCAGGGGGGGAATGTCGGATCGCTGTTCCAATTCGCCCTGGAGCGTATCCTCGATGTGTAGTCGCAGGTGTCTTCGGGAGGGTTTCAGCACGGATTTCACTATGGCCTGCCCAACATGATGCCTCCTCCGTGAATCCACCAGTCGCCAACCTTGGCTTTCGGCACAGGACGCACCCGTTGCGCGTACCACCTGACCGACAGACACATACATCGTCCGTCAAGTCGCCGGATATGTAACTGTTTTCGTCACCGAACAAGTCGCGCGAAAGCTCGACACCACCGGGCGTTCCGTCACATACCATCATGACGGTCGTAACGACCTTA
>CAZFWV010000488.1:0-4383 GCA_964522605.1 uncultured Pirellulaceae bacterium | reverse complement strand
AGTGTGACAGAGCCTAGCGAGCTGGTAAGCGTAATCGTTCCAACGCAGCCCGCTCGACACTGCGGATCGTTTCCTGTTCGTCGTTGTACACGCAGTAGTCAAGCGCGAGTTCGTCGCCGATATGGAGCGCCAAGTCTAAGCCCTCCACTGCGATGGCCATGGCGTCCGAGCTGTCGCAGCAGCGAAAAGCCAAGTCGGACAGCGCGGGAGCGAAATCCTGAGGAGCGTACAGCACACCAGCTCGCAGGTTGCGAAGGACGCGAACCACGACGAACGGCGGTACTTCACTCCACGATGTGGGCATGTTGGAACGGATCATTTTGCTCAATGCACCCCCAAGTGCGTTGATCTATCGGGCAAAGAAGTGGCTGGCCCGGTTCGTCCACCCAGAGAAGGTGGCTGCCATTTGTCTACGCGGAAATGGGGCGTGTTCTCCGCCAATTGGCCAAGGTCCGCGGGGATTCGACCCGTGATACAATGCGGCGATGGTTGCCAACATGCCGCCGGGGAGGTTTGCCTGATGATCTGTCGAAATCGAACTCGTCGTCGTTTACCGGCTCCAGGCCGGTTTGCCGTCATGGCCTGCACCGTCTTGGTGGGGCACTTGATCGCTGGCCTTGGTTTCGCCGCCGAGAATGGTTGGCTCACCGTTGTTCCCGAAACGACCAATCGAATCCTGGCGAACCCCGGTATGGGTTGGCAGACATTCCATCACACGGCTGCTGAGGATAAGAACCTGCCGAATTGGATTCCCTCGACCGTTCATTACGCGCGGTGGGGATGGGGAAAGTTGGAGCCGCAGCCCGGCTCGCTGGACTCTCAGTTCCTGGACGAGGTATTACAGCAGACTCGTGACGCCGGTCAAAAGCTCGCCTTTCGCGTGATGTGTTGTTCTTCCACGCCGCGAAACCCTTACCACCCCGCATGGTTGCGAGAAATTGGTGGCAAGATCTTGCGCACGCAGTACGGAACCGGCCCCTCATTGGAAGTTCCTGATTTGGATGATCCGAAGATCCTTGCCGCGCATCTCGATTTCATTCGGCGATTGGGAGCACGTTACGACGGTCATCCTGACCTCGATCATGTGGATCTCGGATCTGTCGGATGGTGGGGCGAGTGGCACATGAGCGAATCTCGTAGCGCCCCGATGCCGACGGCGGAAACCCAAAAGCGCATTGTCGATGCGTACTTGGATGCGTTCCGTCAAACGCCGCTTGTAATGCTGATCGGTGGTGGTCCGATGCTTCGGTATGCCGTCGAGCAGGGAACCGGTTGGCGCGCGGACTGCCTGGGAGACATGGGAGGTTTCTCGCAAGGCTGGTGCCACATGCGAAATGCGTATCCGGTCGAGTTGCCTAAGGCGAATGCGGTTGATGCGTGGCAGACGGCGCCCGTGGCTTGGGAAACCTGCTGGGACATGCGGAAGTGGGTCGAGAGCGGATGGCCGCTGCGATATATCTTCAACTACGCACTGGCGCTGCACGGATCTCAGATCAACAACAAATCGGCACCGCTACCTGCCGGACAGGAAGTGCAGGCGGAATTGCGTCGCTTCTTGCAGCGACTGGGCTATCGCCTGATTCTCAAGCAGCTGAAGCATCCGGCCCAAGTTCGTGCGGGGCAGCGGCTTCCGATTCAGATGGCGTGGCAGAACGTTGGGTCAGCGCCCTGTTACCGACCGTATCATGTCGCCTATCGCTTGAGCGATGCACAAGGTACGGATCATGTATTCGTCAGCGAGATTACGGTCGAGCGCTGGCTGCCTGGATCGGTGCCCCTCTTCACGCCCGAGTTTCTCCGTGATCCGCCCGATCTGCCTCCGGGAGAGATTGTGAAGGCGGATGATCAGATTCAACTTCCAGCGGATCTTCCGTCAGGTGACTATCGCTTGGCCGTTGGGATCGTCGATCCGTCGACTCGGCAACCGATCATTCAACTGGGAATCGAGGGTCGAGATCGTGAAGGCTGGTATCCGCTCAGCAAGATCACGGTCGAGCGATGATCAAGGCGAGCGGAATTGCCAGTGCCTCGTCGCCGCTAAGAATTGGGGTTGCGTAGCACTTGTACGACGGACTGGAAGTCCGTCGTACTTCAGTTTTTCGCTGTGATTGCCCTCGTTCCCAGTCAGGAGCCTGGGGACGAGAGTGAAAAACAAGTCGGAAGAAGGAACCGCGGATAAGACGGATGGAACGGATGCGTACCGATCGATCCGCTGGCATCCGTTTCCTCCGTGACATCCGTGGTTCCTCTTTGTCCCCGCAAATCGGTCTTCGCTCGGCGCACGGGTTTTCGACCTCGCCCACTCCATCACTTCTGGATCTGAGTCACGGGTCGCGTTTGATGCGGGGTCGTTTGTGCGACATCGGGCGACGTACTCAATTCGCGCGTCGACAATTCGAATGCAGCCGCTTCGCGATCGTTTCGCACGATCAGGATGTTGCCGGCCAGGGCTGCGTTGTTCCAAGTCTTGCCTTCGAGTGCGTCCAATTGCGCGACCTCTCGGAATGCGTCGGGCGACGCCTCGACCAGAACCACCTCCCCGGTCTCGGCCTGAATCAGCAACAGATCGTTGACCAACAGGACTTGACCGTGACCATATCGTCCCTTCTTCCAGACTCGCTGACCGTCATTCAGGTCCAGGCAAGTCAGAATGCCACTGTCGAAGCCGTAGATGTAGCCATCACGAACGACGAAATTCGACATTTTCGAACGCAAATATCGGCTGTGCCAAACCTCGCTCACTTTCCATTCATCTTGCTCCAGGGACACGCGCAACAGAGCCATTCCCATTTCGTAGCCCGACGAGATCAGGACGAAGCCTTCGTTCGGAGCGGAGTTGCCTGGAGGCGAAACGACGATTGGTTGTGCGACATTGACGCGCTGACGCTCACCTTGCGTAATCCACGGGTAGAGCCAGAGTGGCTGGCCATCGTGAGGCGACTGGCCGCGCAATCCCTCGCCGTTGAAACTCAGCAGCACGGTTTCTCCCGCCAGGGATCCAAGTGCCGGCGACGCATAGGCTGCCGGATCATCTCCTGCGGACCAGATCAGGTGACCATCGCGACGATCGAAGGCCATCGTGGATTTTCCGGGTCCAGCACCTGGGGTCACGATCACACAATCGTCGACCAGCAGCGGAGATCCCGACATTCCCCACAACAGATTTTGGGTTTCCGGGTCAGGCAGAGTCGCCTGTTGCCAGATCAGCTCGCCACTTAGAGCATCCAGGCAATTCAGCAAACCGGTACCGCCCATCGTGTAGATACGACCTTGCGCGATTGTCGGAGTGGCTCGCGGTCCATCCCCATGTTCGTCTGTAAAGCGAACTTCGTCGGCGTGAACCCATCGTTCGACGCCGGTCATCAGGTCGTAGCCGACAACCGTCTCCTGAGAGCCTCGCTGTTCCTGCGTGACAGCCAGGTGGCCCACCACCGCGAAACCGCTCCACCCAAGTCCGATCGGACGGCGCCACAGTTGTCGCGGTGATCGCGCTGCCCAGTTGGGATCGAGTTGAACGTGTTGCACGACGCCGTCTCGCTGCGCTCCAAGGAAACCAGGAAAGTCACTGTTCGACACGGCTGGAAACGATTCCGGAGTCGGCGTGACCGAAGTCGTTGCCGTGACTCTCTCGCGGTTCTCCTGCCACTGAGCGAACTGTTCCTCGGCCGTCGGTTCCCAACGCCAAGTCAGGCGTGGGATCAGGTTTCCGTAGAAGCTTTCGATTCGGAACATCAGACGGCCGGTCACACCGACCAGGATCAATGCCCCAAGAACCAGTCCGACCGTCTTCCACCGTGGGCGCAGCCATATCAGGAAAACGATCAGCGAGACCAGTGACGTACCGACGATCATCAGCGGAAGCCGCATGCCATCCAGGCCCAACAGGATCGGGCGCCACTGAATCACACGCGCCACTTGAATCAGGCTGATGGCCAGGGCCAAGAAGACGCCGATCGCGCCCGCTCCACCGACCAGAAAAATCATGGAGCGAATCGAGGGGGTGGATGGTGCATTCTGGTTTGGATCCGAGGATGGCTTGGTGGGCATGATCTTTCTCTTCTGGAAATGCAGGATAGACCGACAAAGGTCGGCCAAGGCGGGTAGTCTTCACGATGACGCCGCCAGAAACCGCAAGAACTCGCGTTCTCGCGGGCCGTCCAGGGCTCCCGGTTGGGGCCTGGATCGGAAAAGGCGGCAGCCATCCAAAGGCGGGAGGGGCAGAGCCCTCAGGATATATAGAACACGCCGTGCAGTCGGGGCGCACAGTCTTCAATCACGCGTTCCGCCGGAATTTGGGAACCGAAGGACTCGTTCACGGCTGAACCGACTCGAATCGATACTGACCCGAGCCGATCTCGATGTGCACGTTTCCATCCTGAAACT
>CAZFWV010000487.1:0-4403 GCA_964522605.1 uncultured Pirellulaceae bacterium | reverse complement strand
AACGGGGTCAATATTCTGCCAGAGGAAATCCGTGTCATCTACTCCGAAATTATTTACTGCCGCGCAGCCCATGAGACTCAAAAAAGAACCGGAATCCAACAATTGCCGGACGCCCGCTGGGCATCCTGGACCCTTCGCTCCGCCCAGCTCGGAAAAGAGCCGGTCAGAAGCGTGCCGAACCCGCGCGTGGTCCATCACCGGACTCTGCCTGTGTGCGTGCCTGAGTCTCTCAACTCTGGGCTGCTCGTCCAACGAGGCCATTTCTGCCGATGTCGCGGATCCCGTGGGCAGCAAAGCCGCGGCGCGACTTCAGCAGTTGATGCAACGATACGCAAAGGCTTCCCGCTACTCCGACCGAGCGCGTGTGCATCTGGAATATGGAGAAGCGGGGCAGCGCACAAGTGAGATCTCGGAGATCCAGACGGACTACGAACGGCCCAACCGCCTTTCGCTGCAGATTCAGCGCGGCATCAATCGACTGCAACTCGTCAGCAACGGGAAGACACTCTGGGTCGCGATCGAGGATCCACTGACCAACAATCTGCAGGGACAGGTCGTCCACCGGCCGGCTCCGTCCCAGCTCTCCGTGGACGAAGTCTACGCCGCCACGGAGTTGGTCGACCCGATGCGCCCCCAGGAGATGTTGAGTGTGCTGTTGGGCTTACCGCTGGACCTCCAACGATCCCCCCTGGGTCTGCTGATGGGCAGCGGCGCGTGGCGGAGTCTGCTCGGTTCGCCGCGTAATGCGGAGGCATTACCGGATCAAGCTTGGCGCGACAGGCAATGTCATCGAGTGCGACTTCCTTCGCCCGCCAAAGACGGTGACTATGTCTTCTGGATCGATGCGGAAATCGGAGCGTTGCGACGCCTCGACTTTCCCACGGGCCAGCTGTTCTCGCAGTTACCTGCAGAACAACGTCCCCGCAATGTGAACCTCTGGATGGAGATGGATCCCGTCCTCCTCGACGGCTCCGAACGCACAGATCGATTCACCGCCCAACCACCGGCCGATACAACGTCCGTTCAGCACTTTGTCTTGCCGCCGATGGCTCTGCCGACCCAACGCTTTGGCCAAGCGATTGGCAATTTGGAATTTGAAGCGCTGGACGGTTCCGTTCAGACAGCCCGGGATTGGGGCAACCGAATCGCTGTGCTGGTCTGGTTTCAGAACCATGCAACCTCGCGCGCCGTCGTGCCACGGCTGGATCAGGTTGCCGCTCAATTCCAACAACGAAAAGACCGCCTCGTGTGGCGCGCCGTCCATGCGGATGCCGAAGACCGTCAATCGGCAGAGCAGCTGCGGCAGTTGGTCGCCACCTGGGGTTCCCAACTGCCGATCGTGCGCGACACGAAAGCCGTCGGTCGAGACCAACTGGACATCACTCAGGCTCCCACGGTGGTCGTCTTGGACGCGAAGCGGCGATTACACATGTTCGAAGTTGGCGCAAACCCCAACCTCAGTCAGACGCTGGCTCTTGTCCTGCAACGCTTGCTTGCCGGCGAAGACGTCGCCCTGGATGTCCAGCGGAACTACGAGGCGGAAATGGCGGCGTATCAGCGTCACTTAGACGTGGCCCGTCTGCCGGCGGGTGAACCGTCCACGATTGCCAAGCAACAGTTTCCGCCAGCTTCCGAGCCCGCCAAACTGCAACGTGCGGTTCGCTGGGAGTCACGCGCTTTGACGTCTCCCGGCAATCTCGTTATCGTCGATGATCCGTCCACTTCGTCACGCCTGATCGTCGTCGAACAGATGCAGGAAGCCGTCGAATTGGACCGGGATGGCGAGATCGTTCGTCGATTTCCGCTGCAAATCGATGACACGTCGCCGATGGCGCAACTTGCCTGGTGTCGCTCCACCGAGGGCACAGGGAATTTCGTCGCATTCACTCCGCTGGGACAGCGATTGGGCGTGTACGACCGCGATTTTCGCCTTCTGCTGCGTTACCCCAGCGACAATCAACGCCATCCGGGCATCATGACGGCCACCTTGGCGGATCTGGACGGCGATCAACAGCAAGAACTTTATGTCGGCTTCGCCGATCCGGTTGGATTGCAGCGAATCGAACTGGATGGATCGCGTCGCTGGACGAATCGCGCCATTCCCGGAGTCGTTTCAATCGCACCACGCTGGTTAGCCAAACCGCCCTATCTGTTGGTGACCGGGGAGCGCGGCTTGATTGTTCCCATCAGCCGGAGTGGAGTCGAAGGAAGTCCGATCGCACTCGGACAACGGACGATTCACCAACTCGTGGGCCATCCCGACCGGGAGCCGCACACGATTCAGTTCCTCGGAATGTCCTACACGCTCGACGGTCGCTTGATTGCGGTTGGTCTGACTCCAGATTTGCAGGAAGCCTGGAGCTATGGGCTTCCGGGCGGAGTCTACAACTCGCCGGTGCGAACTCCCGTCTGGGCGCGAATGCTCGCCGGCAGCCGGGGCCAGTGGCTCCTGGCCGGTCCGGACGGTTCGGTCCATCTGATCGACGATTCGGGTGACTTCTATGACATGTTCCATGTCGGCGCGCCCATTGACGGCTTGGGAGGATTTCAGGCCGATGGCCAGGGCGTGCTGGTCGTCGTCAGTCGCGGCACAGTCACAGCCTACAATGTGAATCGACCAAAGCAGTGAGTGGAGTGGATTTCAAAACGTTCTTTCGGGGAAGGGTGGCTGGTGGCTGAACGAAGTGAAGCCCCAGCAGATCGGCAATCTGGGGCATCGCTGCGCTCTGCCACCAGCCACCCCTCAAGAAAAACGGCCTCGGGGTTCTGACATGCGCTCGAACGAAGAACTTCGCCCCGACGCAGATACAGCCGTTTCAATCGCCAACACGCGGGGTGGTCGCGGTTGCCTGATCGCCTTTTGCCTCGTCTTCTGTGCGGTCGGCACCGCCATCTGGGTACCGATGTTCGTACTGCCCGTCCTGCGCATCATTGCTGCGCAGCGATGGGAACCCACGGCCTGCGTCATTCGCGCAGCGGAGCTGGAAACCGTACGCGGCGATGACGGCGACACGTATCGATTCAAGGTTCGGTACGAGTATTTACGCGATGGGAAATGGTATGAAGGAAATCGTTTCAACTTCGTCGATTTCGCCACCTCGGGTCGCGTCTGGAAGGAAGCCCGCTTGCGCGAATATCCGGTCGGTGCCGAACGGACCTGCTACGTTCATCCAACAGACCCCAGTCGATCCGTCCTCGAGCGAGGCCTGACTCGTGATCTGTGGTTCGGCTTGATCCCGCTCGCCTTTCTCGCCTTTGGCCTGATCGGACTGGTGCTGGCCAGTGGTCGCTGGCAGAGATCGCGATCGCGTCGCAAGCAGGAAGAATGGCAGCCGCCTGCGCCACGAGAGTCAATGAATTCGCGGTTGGATCTCGCGATGCACGCGTCGGAAGGTGGAGGCGGGGGGAACTACCGTGCAACCGAGCCGATGGTTCTGGCCGCAAAACAGTCGCCTCTCGGTCGGGTGATCGCGATCTTGATTTTCGCCGCGATTTGGAACGGAATCGTCTGGACTCTGGTCTACTTCATGTGGAATGACTGGAACGCCAAACTCTTCAGCTGGTTCTTTCTGCTGTTCCTGATCCCCTTCATGCTCGTCGGCTTGGCAGCCATCGCCGCCGTCCTCCACAGTCTGCTTGCCTTGTTCAATCCGCGTCCGTTACTCACGGTCTTTCCTGCCCAACCGCGGCTGGGAGATTCCTTATCCGTCGCTTGGCAAGTGCGCGGACAAACGCATTCGATTCGCCTGCTCAAGATCTGGTTGGAGGCCAAGGAAATTGCGCAATACCGACGTGGAACCGACACGTATACCGACGAACACGAATTCGCCAACATCCCTGTCCTCGAAACCGACCAGCATCTCAAGATGCTCTCCGGTTCTCAGCAAGTCCAGATTCCCGCCAACAGCATGCACTCGCTGAACGCGACACATAACAAGATCGTCTGGACGCTGCGCGTGACCGGCGAGATTGCCTCCTGGCCAGATATTGACGAAGCCTATCCAGTCATCGTTCAACCACGAGCAACGAAAAGATGAACACAACGGAATCCGGACTGCAGCTCGAAACGGTCGATCGTCGACGAGAATACGCGCCGGGAGATCAACTGGAATTGGACGTCGCATGGCAACTTCTGGAACCCGGCGAGGCGATCGAGGTGCGGTTGGTCTGGTACACGGTGGGAAAAGGTGATCAGGATCTCAGCATCGTGGATTTTGAACGAATCGACGCCCCGCCGCTCTATGATCGGCGTCGCTGCACGTTTGTCCTTCCGGAAGGTCCCTACAGCTTCTCCGGACGATTGATCTCTCTCGTCTGGTGTGTGGAACTCATTGTGCTGCCCGGCGGTCCCTCGCGACGAATCGATTTGACCGTCGGGCCGGATCGTTGCGAAGTGCTGCTCG
>CAZFWV010000486.1:0-4406 GCA_964522605.1 uncultured Pirellulaceae bacterium | reverse complement strand
CCGAACGCGGTAGCACGCCGTTTGGTTGCGGCCGAAGGCTGCGCTGCGTTTCACTCTTTCGGGAACCCAGAAGAAAGGAAAACGCAGAGCGGCAGGGCCGCAACCAAAGGGGTGCTGCCGCACCCATGTCTCCAGTCGCTCCCGTTGGTCGCTCGATTTCTTGCCGAGATGACAACGTTTTCAGCGTTAGCAGTGCAGAGGACGCAAAGGCGCAGAGGGCCGCGGAGGGAAAACGGATGGGCTCGGGTCAGCCGACTCGGCGAAGAAGCTGCCTTGTTGGCTAGCCCGGTTGAATGAACCTCGATTCGGATCCAAAATGCACGTACGCCAAGTTGGCTCCTTGATTCTTTTCACGCGCCGCATGCTTACTCGACCAACCCTTCTGGCAGAGATCGGCCCGAAACCATGACTCGAACCTACATCTCGCTGAAACCGAGTGAAATGGTCATCGCGCAGGCAGCCGCAACGATCTTTGCCGCCTACATCTCGTCGGGTCTTGTGCGAGAAGGCAGTGAAGACGAGTGGATGAAGCGCGCGGTCCATGAAGCCGTCCGGATCGCCAAGCTGACGGATGCAGCGGTCACAAGTGACGACGAGACCGGCTGATCTGCGTCGCTTCAATTGCTTCGACGACTTGCCGGAATGGGCAGTGGCTTCCTTACGAAGCCAACTCGCCGCTTTCGTCCGACGGTACGGGATCGGGTGCAATTCGCGTAATCAGTCGAGCGCCGACGCTATCTCCCCATACATTGACCGTCGTGCGACACATATCGAGGATCCGATCAACTCCCAGAATGATCCCTACGGACGCCAAAGGCAATTGCGGACCGCCGGCACCGAGCGACGTATTCACGGCCTCGATCACAATGACCATCGTCACCAATCCCGCGCTGGGAATCCCTGCTGCACCAACGGCTGCTAGGGTGGCAGTAATGACGATCGTCGCTAATTGCAGAACGGTCAGATCGATCGCGAAGCATTGAAAGAGAAAGACGACGGCGACGGCTTCGTAAAGTGCGGTGCCGTCCATATTGATTGTGGCGCCCAGGGGGAGCACAAATTCCGACGCTCGTTTCGAGCAGCCCCCGTCCGTTTGGGCTGTTTCAATCGTGACTGGCAGCGTGACCGACGATGAGTCCGTCCCGAAGGCGGTCATGAGGGCAGCGCGCATCTGCCAGAGGAACCGGTAGGGGTTCGTGTTGCCGAAAACCCTCAGGACCAGCGGCAAGGTAATGAACGCGTGGAGCGACAATCCGAGCAGCACGGTGAACATGTATTTGCCGACCGGCCCAACCAGCGCAACGGATCCAATCGCCGCGACACTCCAGGCAATCAGACAGGCAACACCCAGGGGTGCGAGCCACAGGATACACTCGACCAACATCATTACCGCCGCAAACAGGCCCTCCATGAAGGCAACGACTGGACGAGCTCGCTCGCCAACCAGCGTCAGTGCCACTCCCAGCAACAGGCTGAAGGCAATCGTCGGCAACAACTGCCCTTCGGCCGCGGCCTTCACAGGGTTTTCCGGAATCATCTGCAACAGAATATTCTGCGCAGCACCCAACAGACCGGTGCCGCGGGCGCGTTCGACCTGTTGCGCGTCGGATTCTGACGAGGCCGCGAACTCGGCAACTCGCGTCTCACGGAAGGCAGCATCAAAGTCACGACCTGGCTCCAGCCACGTGACTAACAGCACTCCTAGAATCACAGCGGCTGCCATCGTGACGAAGTAGTAGAACAGGGTAACCAAGCCCACATAACCAAGCCGCGACGGATCACCAATCGAAGCCACTCCGACGATCACGCTCGACACCACCAGCGGTACAAGGATCATCTTGAGCAGCCGCATAAAGAAGGTGTCGCCAACGAAACTCAAGCCGGCCATAATATTGGTCGGAACCTTGCCCTCGTAATAGCGAAACAGAAACTCCCCGACCACCAACCCGACGACCAACCCGACGAAGATGAGTACCGTCAGCAACGAGTGCTTCGTTAATTTCATGGCAACCTCCTGTGCCAGGTAGTCGGAAAAGCCGGCGGTTCGCCGTAACGCGGAGCATCGATGTTCGGCGTCGCTTTCCGCGACTCACGGGCTTGGCAAATCCGCAGGAGAATACCACGTTCGGCGCCGATCCGCAAACGCGGAGTGGCAGGATCCGGAATCCAAACCACCGATCACGATTCCTCTCTGCGGTCCTCTGCGCCTTTGCGCTCTCTGCGTTTCCATTTTCTCGGGAACATCAGCAAGGCCGAAAAAAGGAAAAACGCAGCGCAGCCTTCGGCCGCAACCCAAGGCAGTGCTGCCGTACTCGGCGCAATGGGTGTGCCACTGTGTTCTCTTGGGTCGAGGAACAGCACTGGCAGAGCCCAGTGGCACCCAGTCCAGTCGCCGCCGTAGGCTGCGCTGCGTTTCAAGATGCCAAAAGTCAAAGCGAGTGGAAACACGACTCAACCCTGTGGAATGACAGAATTCGCTCCGCCCGACAAGAAACTCTCCGTTAGCAGTGCAGAGGCGCAGAGGCGCGGAGGACCGCAGAGGAAGTCAGTGTGAGACGGTGTTTATTGGGAGCGCCGCGCGGGAACTCCAATCGCGGGCTGCTCTTCGTAACCGCCTGCCATCAGGGCTGCGACCATGTCGTTGGTCGTAAAGTCTCCGTCGCAATCCCAATCGCCTTCGGCCCAACCGGCGTTCCCATCGATCCCGTCCTCATACTTGCCGGCCTGCAACACCATCACTAGATCAGCCGTGTCGAATCGACCGTCAAGATTCGAATCGCCAATCCGCGAACCCATGATCGATTGGATGAGCAGTTCCATGTCCTGATCATCCACGGCGTCATCATGGTTCAGATCGAACCGCGGGTCATCACTACCCAGCGCAGCACACAGCTGGTCGATATCGTCCGCATCGAGCTGTCCGTTGTAGTCGAAGTCCGGTAGCGCTGCCTGACCGGGAGAACCTCCCATCATCGGACTCGGCATCCACGCCAAGGCTGTGGCCCAATCTTCGGTTGACGTCGTTTGCGGCGATCGGATCTGCAACGAATATCCCTCGCCATCCGTCACTGGATACCACGCGTCATCGTAGGCGAACTGCTGAATCAACTGGCCACCCGCATCGACCAGCGTCAGGACCTCGCCGCCATTCGAAAGCTGTCCGTCATACGGCTGCGGCTGGATCTCAATCTCGCCATAGCGCATTCGGAACGCATCGGGATTCGACGTCACGACAATCGATTCACCGGCAGCCAGGTTCGTCCCCGCCGCAAAGGTGTAGCCGATTCCCTCCGAGGCTCCACCCGGAAGGTCACGCACAAAGCGAACACCCCCAAGATCCAGCGTCGCCAAGCTAATGTTCGTCAACTCGATGAATTCAAAATCTTCGTTGTCCGTCCAGCCGGCACCGATTTCCTCGGCGCTGGGCGGAGCAGGATTGTAATGCACTTCGCTGACGCGCAAAGAATCGATGACGGAGTTACTGGCTGTCGAAGTAACCTGAATGCTACTCTCGCCGACCAAGTTGCCTTGGCGATCGTAGGCCTCCAGCTCCACCTGCTGAGTGCCCTGTTGCAGAGAAACGGTGACCTGCCAACGATCATCGTCCAGCCAGACAACCGACAGCGGCGTGGTCGCTCCTACTTGATGGATCTCGCGAACATCAATCCAGCCGTTGCCCTCCAAGGTGACCGTGGGCGTGTTGACCTCCATCGGCTGTCCGTTGTTTGTCGTGACGCGGAACGGCACTTGATTCATCAGACGAGCGAGAACATACGCGCGGCGTGAATTCACAAAATTGGTCAGGTAATCCGTATTGTCCTGTTGCGTGATCTGCTCCAGATGTTCGATCCAGGGCCGCAGATACTCCACGTTGTAAGTCGTTTGGATGATATCCCACAAATGCTGCTGAAAGAGTCGCCGATTCGTCGGGATGTTGATTACACTGGTCAGCCGTGAGCCGCGGCCGTAGATCGGCATCTGAAGCTGATCCTGATGGAATGAGAAATCCAAATCCCAGGGCAGTGCCAAGACGCGCTGATCCTCGGGACGAACGTACAACTGCAGATTGTGAGGCAGCCCCTGGTTGTAGGTGTCGTTGATGCCGGTGAGCGATTCAAAGGCAAAGACGCGCATCCATTGGTCGACGTCCATCGCGGCTTGAGTTTCGCGATCGAGTGTGCCGCCGACGATTGAACCGGATCGGGACATGGCGCGCGTCATGGCCATGATCGCAGAAAAATCATCTCGCGCACGTTGGTTTCGGATCAGGAAATTCCACCGATACGAATTCGGGTCGGTGCCCATGTAGGGCATATCGACACCCAGCACCGGAAAGACGCCCGGACGGTTGAAGCCGGGTGGCAGCTTCAGGCTTTCCGGATTTCCGTCGACGGTGCGGGTCGAAT
>CAZFWV010000485.1:0-4427 GCA_964522605.1 uncultured Pirellulaceae bacterium | reverse complement strand
TGGCAGAGCGAAGCGATGCCCCAGCAGGTCGGCAAACTGGGGCATCGCTTCGCTCTGCCACCAGCCACCCAGCCGATCACGGTTGTTAGCGAAAAAAGAGCAAGCGCTCTTCGAAGCAAGGCGTGAAACATCGCGATAGGACTCCTAGCGTTCAGGATGTTCAGAGCACATTTCAAAACCTCCCTCTCGGAGAGGGCCGGGGCGAGGGCCTGTTTCCCACGGATTTCACCCCTCACCCAACCTCTCCCCGGAGGGGAGAGGAGTTTTGAAGTGCGCTCTAGAGCGTATTGGATGAAACGATACGAAGGCGGTCGAGCGAGAGTTCTTCGGATAGCCCACCGCCTCCTGGAAGCTCGTCGATCATTTCCGCTCGGACGAGATCGTTGGAGACAGATCTTCCCCGATAAGCAGTGCACTGGCAAGTAAGGCGAGAATCGCCCCCCAGCCGAAGGCGGCGAGTGGGCCCAACGTCTCGTACAACAAACCAAAGATCAGGCTCGCGGGGAGCGCCGAAATGCCAACGGCCGAATTGAACCATCCAAAGGCCTCACCCCGTCGGTCGGGCCCGGCGAGACTCGCCACATAGGCCTTCTCGGCCGGCTCGGTCAAGGCGTAGAACGCGGCATAAACCAGAAACAACGCCCAGATTTGCCATGCGGAGTCCGCCAGACCGAACGCCACGTAAATGACGGCGTACAGGATCCAACCGATCAGCAACGGGCTCCGCGGCCCCACTCGATCAACGAAGCGACCTGCTAGAAAATTCCCGGTACTTTTTGCGAGATGAAAGACCAGCCAAAGCAGCGGCAAGAAGGTGAGCGACACGCCCACTTCACTCGCACGGACCAGCAGGAACGCATCGCTTGAGTTCCCAAGCGTGAAAAGCACTAACGCAATCAAAAAACGGCGAAAACGCCGGTCCATTGTGGCAACGCCAAAGGTAAAAGGCTTCGGACCGTGCGATTCCCGGCGTTTTTCCGGCGAGACTTCTCGCAACCCAAGCAGGAGCAGGGCCAGGACCAAGATGCCGGGAATCAAGGTCAAAAGAAAAAGCGGACGCAATTGCCCTGGCCAGAACCACAGGAACGCCGTTGCGACAACCGGTCCAATCGCGGCGCCGAGGTGGTCCATTGCCCGGTGAAATCCAAACGCTCGGCCACGCATGTCTGGCGCAGTGGAATCGGCGATCAACGCATCGCGGGGTGCCGTCCGCAATCCTTTACCGATGCGATCCGTGGTCCGCGCCAGAAACAATTGCCAGGGAGCGATCACGATTCCAATCATCGGCCGCGCGATGGTCGCCAGACCGTATCCCCACAACACGAATGCGCGCCGGCGCCCGATGCGATCGGACCAGGAGCCGGAAAGGAGCTTCAACAGACTGGCCGTGGATTCCGCAATTCCCTCGATGAGCCCCAAATAGAAGCGATTGCCGCCGAGCACACCGATCAGAAACTGCGGCAACAGCGGGTAGATGATCTCGCTGGCAACGTCATTCAGGAAGCTCGCCCACGACAAGAGTTTGACATTCGTGGGAAGCGGTTCGGTACGCGGCAGGGAACGATCTGGTGTCATAAGAGGAGGAGAAGCCACCACGGATTTGACGGAGAATGCGGATCGGCACGGACGGGTCCGTGGACATCCGTCTTGCCTGTACGATTTCTTGACTTGGCTGCCGGGGGACGAGAATATATTTGAGGCGGTTGAGCGGTCGACTTGACCAGTCAAGAGTGAAAAGGGTGCCGCCCCTGGCGATCCAACGCGATTCTTGCCCGCTGTTCACGCCGGATTGGACCAAGGGCGACAACCCTCATCTGGAGGAAGACTGCAATCGCCTTCGATAGGCCCTTCGTCGTCTTCATACAGGATGTGGCTGTACAGGATCTCGAGACACCGTGATCTCGTGGATGTCTCGAGTCTTCTCAATGTTTCGGGAAGAGAACAGGCATGGCCCGGCACCTGTTCCCTTCGCCGAAACGCCTGCGACCAGAAGCGTATCGCGTTATTTCTCGAACGAACGTCTCCGCAGTGCGGCAGGGCCGCAACCCAACGGGGTGCTACCGCACCCGGGTAAGGGTCGCTCCCGTTGGTCGCTCGGTTTCTTGCCGAGAGAACAACCTTTTCACCGTTCGCATTGCAGGGATTTGACGTTCCGTCCCAGAACGACACTTCCCGGTCACATCAGCTCCGCAACCTTTCTCTGAAACGGCCCCTAGTTATCCTGCTGGCGTCCGCCGCGACCTTGACCGCCCCGTCCGCCAAAGAGCGCACCTTCCGGCATTTCGAAGGGGGCGCCCTGCATTTCCTTGAACTTAGCCTGCTGATCCGTGCTCAGAATGGCCATGATGTCCTTCGTCATCTGCTCACGGCGCTCCTGCATTTGCTGTCGTAGTGCCTGTCGATCACCGGGGCCTTCGCCCGCATCACGGGGTCTTGCATTGCGGCGGAAGGACGCGAGCACATCGTCAAGCTTCGTCTGCTGTTCTGCCGTGAGGCCCAGTGCCGTCGCCACGTCGGGACTGGTGAGCGCCATGATTCCCTGCTGCTGCAAGGAGATTTGATTGAGGCGCGTCATCTGATCGGCGGACAGAATCTTGGCGAGGGCTTCCTTGACCTGATTGTTCCGCTCTTGCATCCGCTGTTGCATTTGAGCACGGAACTCTGCGCGTTCCTCCTCGGTCATCTCCGAGAAATTCCCCGGCGCGCCCTGGCCCTGACCGGGGCCGCCCGCCTGCCGCATGGCCTGCATCGCCTCGCGGACTTGACCGGCTTGATCTTCGGTTACGTTGAGTTCCTTTCGAACTTCCTCAATCATCAGCAGGCGGGTGAGCGACCCCATGCCGCCCATTCCCATTTGCCGACCAGGGAATCCCTGGCCTCGACCTTGACGTTGTCCTTGTGCGGAAACCGGGAGCGTCGCCAGAGCAAGGAGCCCTGCGACCAAAAAGACCGTGGAAAAGCGGAGCTTCATGATTAATAACCCTTTCAATGATGGAGCAGATGGTTTGGGTGGCCGATCACAGCGCCCGGCCGTGATCGGCGTGACCCGGCAGGTGTTCTTATCGTGTGCTGTTATGGTGAAAGGAATTCCGATCACCGGCGGATCTCGGACTATTCACGGCGACCGCGTCGCCCGGTCGACCTTGCCCCGGAGTCCTCTTCGGACTGTGGCTGGCGTCCGGGACGTGCATTCTGGGCATCCCGCCCGGGACGATTCCCGCCGAACGCGGGTGGGCCACCCGGGCCACCGGGCCCCCGCGTCGCGAACTCGAAGGGCTCTCCGGCCAATTCCTTGATCTTTGCGGTGTCAACGACGGTCGCGAGGACTTCTTCCTGGGCCTTGCGTTGGATTTCCGCCATCTGCTCCTGGATTCTTTGGCGCATCGCATCTTGCGCTTCGTTCAACTTTTCCCGGTCGGCTTCCGACAGTTCCACTCCAGCCGCTTCTAAAGCCTGTTCGACGGCCCCGCGTTGCAGGTAAAGCTGAAACTCCAGTTGGGACAAGCGAGCATTCTGTTCTGCGTTCAGAATGCTGCTGACTTGTTTGCGCGTTTCCTGTTGCTGTTTCGCCATTTCCTGTTGCAGGCTTTGGAACCGTTCGCGCCGCTCGTCTTCGGAAAGATCCTGGATTCCCTGGAATTGATCGCGCATCGATCCCATGCGTTCGCGACGTTCTTCCTGGAGCTTTTCGTTGAGCTGCTCCAGACTCTGGACCTGGTTGGTCGTCAATTTCAGTTCGGTGCGTACTTCTTCGCGAAGCGCGGTGTCAATCGAATTTCCGCCTCCGCGCCCAAACATGCCCATCCCACCGGGGAAACCGCCACCCGGGCCGCCCCCGCCACGCATCCCGCCTCCGCCGCCACGTTGGGCAAACAATGGAGAGCCTTGACTGGCAACCACCAGCAATCCTAGTCCGAGTGCCAGCAACCATCTGCGTTTCGTCATCGTCATCGTCCTTCTCGAAAAGTTGATCGAGTGGCGAAGTGCCACCTAGTTCTCCGCACTGCTAACCGTGAAAATGTTGTTCTCTCGACATAAAACCGAGCGACCAACGGAAGCGACCTTTACCCGGGTGCGGTAGCACCCCATTGGGTTGCGGCCCTGCCGCTACTCCGTCGCTGCGTTTACGTGGGCCTCGCGAGCCGTGACGATCCCATCGCGATTCGAATCGAGATCATTGAAATCGTCGTACGATTTGTCGAGCTCCCGCCCGAGATACTCAGCCAACGTGATCTGCCCATCCTGGTTGGCATCTTTATCACCCCACCACGACGGCAGGCCGTCCGGTAGAGCGATCGTTTCGGAGCGATACGAGCGACGATTCTTCAATCGCTCCGCTCCCGTGATCCGATAGGCGTCTTTCTTCGCCGCTTCTTCCTGGGCTTGCTGGGCCTGACGCGCGCGCTGATCACGCGATTGCCCCTCAG
>CAZFWV010000484.1:0-4449 GCA_964522605.1 uncultured Pirellulaceae bacterium | reverse complement strand
AGCGACAGCAGGAACGCGACCAGATCCTCGATTTGTTCGGGCGTCAGATGGGACGTCACTCCATGCTGGTCTTCTGAATTCCGTGTGGTGAGCACTTCCTGCAGTGTTGCAGCGGAACCGTCGTGCAAATAGGGTGCTGTCCGGTAAACCTCAACCAGTGTCGGCGTGTCGAATTCGGACGTGCGGTCCAGCGTGCCTCGCGTCCCGACGTCGTACGTCTCGAGTCCCGTGTACAAGGGAGGCTCGTGGCAGGAGGTGCAATCCGTCTCTTCACTGAAAAAGATCTCCCGGCCCCGTTGCGCCGGTTCACTGAGCGAACCATCAGGATTCAAGTAAGGGCTGGGGAGCGGTTGGAGTGATCGCAGGTAGGCCGCGAGTGCTTCCGCTTCCTCCGGTTCGGGCTGGCGACGCAGGAAATAGACCCCTTTAACGACCGCTTCCTCCATCGTTTCTCGAACTCCGAGCGACATCATGGGGGGAGTCCGATCGCTCCAGAGAAGCGAACGATTGTTCTTGGGGTTTCCGATTCCGTCATTCAGCAGGTCCCAATTCATGGCGTCCACGCGCGCGTCGTTGGGATGGCAGGTCGCACAACTGAGCCATCCCTGAAACGAATAGGTCGCATCGTGAAAGAGGGTTTCGCCGCGTCTCGCCAAATCGGGTTCGATTGCCTCACCGATTGAGATTCGGGTGATGGGGCCCCGTTCTACGGAGTCGGTGTTATAGAGGCACACGTCGCCCGAAAAGTAATGGGCGACCGCCAGACACTTGCCGTCCGGCGAAAGACTGATCCCGCGCGGTCCCTGACCTCCAGTAGAAAAGCGTTCGATAAAACCGCCCTGGTACAAGGCACCGAGGTCATTCACCAGATCGCGACGCGCTTCGCGGTCTTCTTTGATTCGCAACCACACGCTGCGATCGCTGTAACTGTCGCGTAATGGACGTGCCAGCCAATGATCGTCCGGGATGCCTCCATCCAACCAGCGATGGAGTCGAGCCAGATCGATTCGCGCGAGTTCGTGAACACCGGATAAGGCGACCCAGAGCGTGCTTCCATCTGGTGTGACGGCGACTCCCCACGGATCAGCAGCACCCTTCATCACCTGGTCGAGCAAAAGAGTAGCAAGAAGCTGATGATTCTCCAGGTCGATGATGCTGAAGGCGTTCGTATTGACCCAGCCGCGTTCCAACTGTGTCGAAGGGACACTTGTTCGGCCTACGCAATGGACCACGTAGGCCCACCGGCCATCGGCAGAGATACAGACTTGACGAACGGTCGACGCCCCGGGTGGCAGCGAGATGTTGCCGGCGAGTTCCCTCTTCTCCAGGTCGATCAGGCTGACCACGGAGCCGTACGTTGGATCGGTTGCCCGTCCGGTGGGAAGCAGGTTGCTGACAACGGCCAACGTTTCGTCAGGCGTGACCGCAACATAGTAGGGCTCGCGCGGGACCGCCACCTGAAGCACCTGCTGCCCGGTGGATAGGTCGGATAGTGAGACCTGGTTTGTCGTGCTGTTGGCCACGATCAGCAACCCGCGCGCCGACGCCAATGCCAAGCCCTGGGGATGACGATCAACCTCCAGACGGCGCATCACGTGTCCGTCGCTCATTTGGACTTGAGCGACCGTACCTACCCCGTATTCGGTGACGTACAGCGATTGGTCACTCGCGCACCACGTGACACCGGCCGTGTTTCCTTTCAGAGGAATCGTCTGGCGGATTTCCTTCGCCTCCACGTCGATCAGGACCAAGACTCCCTGCGTTCGGTCCGTAACGGCCAGCAGCTTTCCGTCGGGCGAAAAAGCTATTTCCTCGGGCGAATGATAATTCTTCGAAGGTGATGGTTCGTCGGCTGCGATACTGTTCGGAGTAAGGCAGATGGCGATCAGGCAGATCACAAGCGTGGTCCCAAGTTGCCACCAATGCAAGACCCTGATATCGCGTGAGTTCGTGGGAGTACGCATGAGAGACCTTCTAGCTTCCAGGCATGATCGATCGGCAGGAATGAATCTCCCGTATTTTCCGTGCTCGGTCCACATTCTGAAAGTAGGCCAAGACAATTTTTCGGCCGAAAGGCGAAACTTGGCATGGGGTGCGTGTGCAAGGAACCGAGCGCGGTCGTAGCCCGCGGAATGGGCATGCACTCAGGAGCCTGGAGGGATCAAGCTCCCATATCTTCGCGTGTCAGACGGCACCGACCAACGAACGATTTACCACGGAAGAAGTGGGGGGCGATGAAACCGTTGCCGTCGGCGGGTACCGAAACGGTCACGGTAACCTCTGGCGTGCTGTTTTGAATCACGGCGGGATCGACATCGATCTCACTGTTCTGGACCCAGATGACGTTCAGGATTCCTCGCGCAGCAGCTTCCGCTTCCGCAGGTGTTGCCCCAGGGACGATCACGCACCGAGCAGCCTCATAGGCGGCATTATCCACCGAATGGCGGATCATGTTCATGCGCGCGAATTCGAGCGAAGCAAAGATCAGCAGGAACAAGATGGACGCGCATATCGCGAACTCGACCGCCACCGCGCCTCTTCGAGTCGATGTTCTCTTCATGCCCAAGCGAGGTTTGGCGCGAGTTCCACTAGAACATGAGCCGAAGGCGCTAGCCTCGGGCCCATTCTCCATGCGACTTGGCAAATCGTGGCCCGCGGCTAGCGCCGTCGGCTCACAAACTCGGTCCGTAACGGTTTTGAAACCACTTGTAGTGTAGCGATCCGTCGCTCGCAGCGACGCGCCCGGCCGACGCATTGGGGCTGCACTCCACTGAGCCGTTCGCTCATCACTCCGTGAAGAATCATGCTCGGTCATTGTGTTTTGACGGACGGCAACCATCGGCGATAACTCCAGAACGAATGCGAATCGCGGAAATTGGGATCAAGTGGAACGATCAGGGAGCATGCGTGTCTCTGTGTTCTCGTCATGAAGCGGTTCGTCTAATGCACCAACACCACAGGCAGGGTCAGGGCGATCTCGCGAAAGATCGCGTCCAGAGTGGCGGCATCAGGCGCATGGTAGTGGTTGCCTCCGGTTGCGGCTGCCACATCGCGCATGGCCTGTTGTTCTGCGGCTTCGCTAAACGTGACCGTGTGAATTACGATCCCTCGGTTCGCTGCGTCTGCCGCTGCAAGACGGGGGTCTCGTCCGCGGTTATAGATTCCGTCGGTCAGCAACACCATGGTCTTTTCGGCCAGTGGCCGGGCGCGAGTTGTGTCTGTTAAGACAGTGACTCCACGGTCGATCCCCGCGGCGATATTTGTGAATCCGTTGATCGGGATCGTGTTCAATCGCTGGATTGCCGAGATGACCGGTTGGTAGTCATCGCTGAGTTGAGCTTCGATATCGGCGTCGGTGAAGGTGATGTTGCAGTAGATGCCGGCACTGGCGTAGGAGACAAGCCCCAGCGTCTCGATCTGCGGTGTTTCCTGCACGCCGCCGATAAAGGACGATACCGCCGTGTTCAAGGCCGACCAACGACTGAGTGTCGGGTGAGGAGGATCGCACGAGCTCAGTCCCCCGGGGATGCTGTCGGACGTGAGTCCCGTTTTCATCGAGCCCGATCGATCAACAACCAGGCAGATGTCGCGGTCCAAGTTCATGGAAGTCGCGTTGTAAGCCGTTTCAAATTGCGCCACGCCGAGCAATCGACCGAAAAACAGGGAGACAGCGCCCGAATCGGATTCCTCCGTTCGACGGCCCGTGACATGAACACTGTTAAATGGTTGGCCGCCCGAAACGAACCCGATGTGCCCGTCTGATTCGCGGATCGCGCGCCCAAATTCCACATCTTGGTCGGACAGAATCAACGGCGCGTTGGCAACGAGGTTTTTCGTCGCAATCGCTTTCGCAGCAGCTCGCGCTTGGGCGGTATCCTGAGTCCTGGAGAGCGACTCGGCGGCCGCGCGGGCCGCCGCATCCGTCGCTGAACGGAGCTGGGTTCGCGTCAGCTGCATGTAGGCGACGTCAACGGAAAAGACGACGGTCACGATCAACACGATCAGTAACACGGCCACCAGGATCAGCATGGCGCCACGTCGTCGAAGTCGGCGATGGGACGTAGCGTCGTGTGCGGGGATCCAGCCGTGCCGTTCGGCGGCAGACCGAGAGGCGAGAATCAGACTTCTCATTCTTTCACCATCGTGGCTTGTGCTTCTAGCTGTCCGCCAAAGAACTGCAGACGCATGATCGTATTGTCACGGGCCGGTGCCGTGATCCGTACAGCGATATCCCTGCCTCGCTCCACGCCGTCCAACGACGACGGTGTGATCTCGATGCTCGCGTTGTGGATATCGCGTTCATCGAGTATCTGCTGGCACCGTTCCAGAACGGACTGCTCGTTCGAATCGTACCGGATCGCCCGCCGCACGCCCTCATACGCGGCGATATGTAGGGACTGTTTGACGAATACCATCGTGCAGGCTTCGATCGATCCCAAGATCAGCAGG
>CAZFWV010000483.1:0-4481 GCA_964522605.1 uncultured Pirellulaceae bacterium | reverse complement strand
GCTCCGACGCGTCTCCGCGAACATCCGCGGCCGTCTGCGGCTCCTCCTCCATCGGGCGCCGGGACAGGCACTGCGGCGGGATCCGTTGTTGTTGGCAACCGGAAGAGAGAAGAAGGAACCACGGATACAACAGACAATACGGATCTTCACGGATCGATCCGTGCGCATCCGCACCATCCGTCGGATCCGTGGTTCCTCCCCTTAATCCAGGTCCGTCCTCACCGTCCCGCACCGGCCGCCGCAATCGAGTGGGACATAGGAAAAACGGCCTGCCGAATTCCTCGGTCAGGCCGTTGTAGGTTACGTCAATCGATCAAGGAGCGGCCATCAGTCCCGGCGACGGCGTGCCAGACCGACGAGACCGGCCAGGCCCAGCAGGCTCAGCACGATCGCGCTTGGCTCCGGCACCGCAGCCACATCCGTGCGCGGTCCGATTTCATAACCGCCGTCCGAGAGGGCCGCCACGAGGTCGCCCGTCCCAAAGACTCCATCGCCGTTCCAGTCGCCTTCCGACCAGACAGCCGTGGCGCCCGGTTGCTCGTACTTGCCGATGCCCAGCACCTGGACGAAATCGCCCGTGTTGAACTGGCCATCGAAGTTCGCATCGCCGATCCACGTGTAGCCGATGTCCTTGGCCTTGGCCCACTCGTTCACATCGGCCACGTCGACCAAGCCGTCACCGGTCAGGTCGAATTCCTGAGGATCGGTCCCCGACGCCGAGGCTGCCGTCAGCAGATCGATGTCTCCCAAGTCAATCTCCCCGTTGCCGTTGAAATCGCCGCGGAGACCACCTTCGGGAAAGAACGGGAGCAGCTGTTGAATACGGTAGTAGAAACTCGTCCCATCACTGCCGTCGAGGATCGCGCCAATCGTATTCACGGGATCGTTGGGATCGAAATTCCCACCGCCATCCGCGTCGATGGCAAAGTCGATGACCGTTCCCTCCGAGATATTCAGATTCAGGTCGACCGGAACGAACGTGCCATTGCTGACCTCCGACCAGACCTCCACTCCATCGACAAAGATTCTGCCGACCGTGCCATCACCGGAAGCGCTCGTGTTATTCAACAAGCCAGAGATATTGACGTCACCTTCCACGTCACTCACCCACCGGCGAACTGCCCAGTGGACATTCACGTCCCCCTGTGCATTGGCGGCGGGGTGTCCACCGGCGGCAGTCACTTCCGTCCAGGGCCCGTGACCGGTGACGCCGTTGTCTTCGAGGTCCCACTTGTTGCCCGCGGCATTCCAATAGTTGCCCCAGTCCTCCCAAGCACCAAACTCCGGATCCGTCGAGACGACACCACTCCCGTCACTTTCGTAAGGAATGAAGTCTTCCGTGCCGTAGACCGCATCGCCTTCCTCAACGTCCAGACGCTGGTCGTAGTAGCCATAAAACCAGTTGTCTTGGCCCTGCACATCGGGTGCGAAGTCCGCGATGGAATCGGCGAGAATCTGCCCCGGATTGAACCATGGCCCCTCGCCCAAGTCGGTGCTGACGGTCAATTGAGTGACGGATCCGTCGGAGCCATCCGCTGTGTTGGTTAGACCAACGGGTGTCAGCGCAAGATCAATGACGTCCCCCGGTTCGGCATTGATGTAGAAGTTTCGGGTAACGCCTTGGCCGTTCGTACCGCCGATCGTTGCGCTATCGACCTCTTCTCCATTGACGAATAACTTGCCGGAGACACCATCGCCCGCGAGATTCGCTTTGGCCATCCTCCACGTCAACTCAAGCGGCGTTGTCCCCGTCAATCCATCGGCCACCCAACGACGAACCGACCAATGCTCGTCGCCACTGTTCGTGCCGTTGGGATGCGTGCCGTTTTGACCAACAAAGGTCCATGGGGCTCCGCTTCCAATCAGATCCCACTGTGTTCCTGTCCAATGGTTGCCATCGGGAGCGACCGGGCCACCACCAGGACCTGCCAGGTTGTCAAACGGAATGAAATCTTCGACCGCGTAATCCCCGTCGGGATCCTGGGTCAGATTGTAATACCCATTGAACCAGTTCTTTTCACCCTGAGTCCCCGTCGCGGACCAGTCGAACGACGAATCGGCGAGGGGCGGCGGCGGTGGCTGCGGCGGTTCCTCGTCTGTGATGGTCATGCGAAATGCTGAGCCGTCACACGAATCGCCTCGTCCCGCGTCAATCCCGACGGGAGCCAACGCGAAATCAATGACATCCCCCACCGCAAAGGTCGCTCCTACGGCGTTCGTGATCGGTGTGGAGGAGTTGCTCGAAAGCGTATCCAGAAGCGTTCCATTCTGATAAACGAACACACTGGTTCCATTACCACAAGCGATATTCGTCGCGTACAACTCGGAAACGATCGACCCTGTCCCGGCGTAATCCGAGACCCAACGGCGAATCGCCCAATGTTCGTCTTGCCGCGGGTCGTCGACCAGAATCGGTGCCGCGCTATTCGTGCCGTTCGGGTGCCCGGTCGTCTGATTGATGCTCGTCCAAGGGCCTGTCTCCTGGCCGGCAGTTGCCGCGGTGTCGCGATAGAGACGCCAACCGTTGCCATCCCATTGATTCAGATTGTCTTCCCAAACCTCCAACGTTCCATCATTGAGAAACGGGATGAAGTCTTCGATCTGATACTCACCATCCGCTTCTTCCTGATCCAATGTCAGGTTGTAGTAGCCGTAGAGCCAGCCGTTTTCACCCTGGACGCCATCTACGGACCATTCGTCCACCGAGTCGGCAATCGTTGCACCAAAGGCGGATGTCGCGGCCGACATCGCGACTACCAATAGGAAGCCAAACCATGCAAAACGTCGCATAAAACCAAAACCTCCTGTAAATGTTCGGGATGCAGAACTCGGAGCAATTGCCACGCTTAAATACTCGATCATGCCCGGCAGAACAGGCTGGACATGGAGAGATTCCTACGGACTGCGAAAACAGACGACGAGAAAGCAAGCCGCCCCCCGCGTGCGAATACGGAAGGCGGGGCGGAACCCCAGCCGAGGCTTATCTTACATAATCGTTACAGGCTGTCTAGCATTTCCCAGCTTTCTCGTGGCTTTTATTATTGCCGTATCGCCCGTCGCCTGCTTGCCCCCCCTTTGGGACTGCCAGCGGAACCGGGGCGCTGTTCAGCAAATGGAACACGTCGGCTTACGAGCGACGAAGGGAGGATCGATGCCGGTCGTCCGGGCGAGCAACCGGGACGGGCTGGATTCGGTAGAATCATCAACGCGCCGGGGACAGTGCAGTTCTTCTGGACCACGACTCTGCTGAAGTAGAGGAGCGAATGGAATGTGTTCAGACGCGACCGGCTACCGCCGCTTGTTCGCGCTCGCAATCGTCTTGCTCGTAACGGGAGTCTCTGAAGCCGCCGATTCGGGGCGACCGCCGACGGACGACGCGAACCTGGAGCGATGGCTACAGAACATGGTTTGGCACCACGGCTACTCCCCCTCCGAAATCACGTCCGCGACGGGCCTGACCTCTTCCGAGATCCAGGCCGCATGTCGACGTTTCCGAATTGCGCCGGAGACGCGCCCGACGCGCTCGGCCGACGCGCCGCTGCTCGTCCTGCCCTACCCCGGCGGTCGCCACCCACGAATTGGCTTCTTGGAAGGAGCGATTGACCCGCAGCGCGAAACCAAAGTCAGCGTCTTTGCGCCTTGGGATGAACAAAGCTACGTGGTCGTCGATGTGCCGGAGGCGATCTGGTCGAACCTGGGATTGACCTACCTGGCCCACACCCATATTCCCACGATCTGGGATGAACAGGGAATCCGGCTGGCACAACAGGAGTGGCAGGTTGCCGCGGACGGAACGTTGACCAGCCAGAGAAAACTTCCGAACGGAATTCAGTTCGGCACCCGCGTCCGTCCGCATCGAGATGCCGTCCGGATGGAGATGTGGCTGACGAACGGGACCGATCGCAAACTCACCGACCTGCGTGTCCAGAACTGCGTGATGCTGAAGGCGGCGAGCGGGTTCGAACAACAAACAAACGAGAACAAGCTGTTCCGTAGTCCCTACGCGGCCTGCCGCTCGCCGGATGGACAACGATGGATCATCACCGCCTGGGATCCACCTCAGCGAACCTGGGGCAACGAACAGTGCCCCTGCCTGCATTCCGATCCGCAATTCCCCGATTGCGAACCAGGCCAGACTCAACGGTTACGAGGCTGGCTGTCGTTCTACGAAGGCACCGAGATTGAAGAGGAGTTCGACCGAATCGAAGCCACCGGCTGGCGACGATCGGACTAGGCTTTGTCTCGAAAGCCACGTTTCACGTCCGCCGACTTGTCTCACGTCGGCAGACATGCCGGAATTGCCGACTTGAGACAAGTCGGCCTACAGTTTTGGAACAAAGCCTAGATCTGCGAGTAGCTGGTCGGCTTCAGGAAGCGATTGATAATCTTTGAAACCGTATCGCGGTATCGCTCCTGATCCTTCAGCGCGATCCAGTCTGGATCCTCCAAAAACGCCTTCCAGGCTCGATCGTGCTCTTCCA
>CAZFWV010000482.1:0-4490 GCA_964522605.1 uncultured Pirellulaceae bacterium | reverse complement strand
CGTGGACACCGCTCCACGCAGCTCGCGCGGCCCGCTGGGCACGCGGTTAAACGAGAGGACCGAGATGCCGTAGTTGTTCTGAGTCATCCCTGAGGGGCCGGACCATTCACTCTGAGGTCGCCCGCTGTGAAGCAGCGGGATCGGTTAATACTCTTGACTAGCGTAAACGAGGGTCGATGATCCGTCCGCCTGAAACTTCGATTCAAACGCTCTACGCAGAACTTCGTGGTATCGCAGCGCACAAGCTACGAAATGAAAGGTCGGACCACACGCTCTCTGCGACCGCTCTGGTGAACGAAGCATTCTTGAAGTTGCGGATTGATGCGGAGAGTGTGTCAGGAAAGAGCCGCGCGCAGTTTCTGCGAGTCGTTACCGAAGCCATGCGGCAAATCCTCGTCGACCACGCACGCGCAAAATTGGCGGCGAAACGGCGAAAAGGACGAACCGAGCTTTCCATTGAACATGTTCCGATGGAGCTTCCACTTCCATCAGAAGAGTTGATTGCCATCCACGACTGCCTGGACGCGTTTGAAGCGGAGGATCCGATTAAAGCCCAGCTCGTGAAGTTGCGTATTTTTGGCGGCCTGAGTCACAGTGAAGCAGCCAAGGAACTGGGGCTTTCGCGACAAACAGCCGACCGTTATTGGGCTTACGCAAGAGTTCGACTTTACACGATGATCGGATCATCGGAGAAATGAAGCGTTCTTGGCCTCGCTGACGATTCGGATTTTGGTGCTTGATTTCCCGTGGTTTTTAGAGAGAAAGGCGCGTGCTGCGCGTTCAACCGCGGGCTAATCGCGAGGATTGTTGGACGAATTCGTCCCCGCTCCACTGCTCGTCGCCGGTGACGACTTCTCCTTGCTTCGTCGCTTCGGCGGTTCGCGCCGCCTGCTGCAATCGAACGAGTTCGGAGTGCGACGTAAAGAATTGCAGGCTGTGCCCGCGAAAATCATCGAGGCATTCAAAGCCGTGTCGTTCCATGAAGGCCAGCAGTTCTTCGCAGTGGGAACGGATGCAGCCATAGCCTTGCTTCATGACACCGGTGCAGATTTGGACGGTATTGCATCCGAGCAACAGAAACTGTGCGGCATGGTCGCCGGATTCAATGCCGCCGATCCCACTGAGCGACCTGTCGGGAAATTCATCGCGAATCACCTGAGCAATCTCCATACACATTCGCAGGGCGATCGGGCGAATCGCAGTGCACGAATAGCCACCGGCGGTACTGTAGCCTTCCACGGTCGGCTCGGGGCGCAAGGTGTCGAGGTTGATTCCCAGGACGGCGCGCACCGTGTTGATTGCGCTGATGCCGTGGCAGCCCGCGCTGAAGGCGGCGCGCGCGGGATCCTCGATGTGCGTAATGTTGGGAGTCATCTTCGCCCACACGGGAACTTGTGCTGCACTCATGACCCATCCGGTGACTTCTTCCAGGATCGTTGGATCCTCGCCCATCGCCGAGCCCATTTTGCGTTCTGGCAATCCGTGGGGGCAGGAGAAATTCAGCTCGAACGCATCTACTCCAGTATCCTGACAGCGCTCAACGATCTCGATCCATGCGTCTTTTCGATACTCCTCCATGATCGAACAGATCAGCACTCCCTCAGGATGTCGATCCTTGATCTGTTTGAATTCATCCAGCCAAGTTTCGAAACTCCGATCACTGATCAGTTCGATGTTCTCCCAGCCGTAGATCTCGCCGTTGGACGGACTTCGCAGGCGTGCGTAACGTGGGTGAACGTTGCGGATCTTATCCGCTTCCAGACTGATCGTCTTGCAGACAACGGCCCCCCATCCTTCCTGGAGAGCGCGGCAAATCACATTGGCGTTCGTTCCCGGAGGTCCGGAGGCAATGATGAAAGGATTCGGCAGTCGCAAGCCGTCGACAACAGTGTTCAGATGTGCCATTGTTTATTGCTCCAGTAGCACTGGCGAAAACGGAAGTCGGTTTTCCGTCCGAATCCTCTCTTGTTGACGCGTTCTTCCGTTCACGGTTCCAGCAGAGCCGAATACGAATCCGGTCGGCGATCGCGGAAAAATTGCCACGTATTCCGGACTTCGCGAATCAGATCCAGGTCGAGGTCGGCGATTACAATGTCGTCTCCATGGCGAACTCCTTCGGCCAGAATCTGGCCCCGCGGATCGCAGAAGTAACTTTGGCCATAGAACTCGCCGATTCGCCACGGTTCTTCGTACCCCGCGCGATTGATCGCTCCGACAAAATACTGATTCGCGACTGCGTGCGCCGGTTGTTCCAGCTTCCACAAGTATTCGCTCAGACCGGATACGGTGGCGGATGGGTTGAAGACGATTTCCGCGCCACCGAGTCCCAGGCAGCGTGCACCTTCAGGGAAATGGCGGTCGTAGCAGAGGTAGACTCCGATGCGGGCGAATCGCGTGTTGAAGACCGGGTATCCCAGGTTGCCGGGCCGGAAGTAGAACTTCTCCCAGAAACCGGGTTCGCAATGAGGGATGTGCATCTTGCGGAACTTGCCGAGGTAGCTGCCGTCTGCGTCAATCACGGCCGCCGAGTTGTAATACGTGCCCGGTAGATCCTCTTCGTAGATTGGTGCGACAATGACCATCTCGTGCTGGCGAGCCAGTTGTTGCATGAGCTGAGTTGTCGGACCATCGGGAATCCGTTCGGTGAGCGTATACCAGCGTGTGCTTTGTTCGGCACAGAAGTAGGGTCCATAGAACAGCTCTTGCAGGCAGAGGATCTGAACTCCTCCGTCTTTTGCTTGCGCGATGAGGTCGACATGCTTATCGATCATCGCTTGTTTGATCTGTTCTACGGGCGACGTTACGGGCTCGCACAATGTTGCCTGGATTAATCCTCCACGGACGATTCGAGACATGAGGCACTTTCCGGAATGGTCAAGGGGTTTCGGGCTGTGTCGGCCACGGTCGGTTGTCAGCCAGTCTTTGCCGGACGGCGCAGCAGCTGCCCGTAGTCCTGTTGGCCGACGAACCGGCCATTGCGCACTTGAATGCGTCCCCGGACGGTGACGACATCGGGTCGTCCCCGCGTCTGCCAGCCTTCGAACGCATTGTAGTCGACCGCGGACTCGTGCGTTGCGGCGGAAATCTGGTTCGAAGCCGTGGGATCATAGATGACCAAGTCCGCATCGGCTCCCGGTTGAATCGTTCCCTTCCGCGGGAACAGATCGAACAAGCGAGCAGCCTGCGTGCTGGCGACCTCGACGAAGCGGCACGGGTCGAGTCGCCCGGAGCCGACGCCATGGTGAAACAGCAGGTTGACACGGTCCTGCAGCGAGGGAATTCCATTTGGGATCCGAGTGAAATCATCTCGCCCGAGCTCTTTCTGGCCGGCGAAATCGAACGGGGCGTGGTCGGTGGCCACCGTGTCAATTTGGCCGTCTCGGAGTGCATTCCAGAGCACCACCTGTTCCCGTCGGTCTCGCAGCGGAGGCGACATGACGTACTTGGCTCCCTCGAAATCGGGCAGCTCCGCATAAGTCCGGTCGAGCAACAAGTATTGAATCAGCGTCTCGACCCGGACGCGGACACCGCGGGCTCGGGCGGCCAATGCCTGCTGCAACGCCCGCTCGCAACTCAAATGCACGATGTACGTTGCTGCACCCGTCAGCTCGGCGAAAGTCATCAAGTGCTGGACGCCTTCGGCTTCCACCTGAACCGGCCGCGAAGGTTCATGGTATTCGGGCCCCGTCTTGCCCGCGGCCAAAAGACGACGCTGCAAGAAATCGATGAGCGTCTCGTTTTCGCAGTGCGCCGTCACGATGACTCCGAGTTCCTCGGCCAACCGGAGCGTCTGCAGCAGCTCCCGATCGTCGACGCCGAGTGCGTCCTTGTAAGCCAGAAAGACCTTGAACGAACGGATGCCCTGGGAGACGATCTCACGCAATTGCGCTTCCGCCTGCGGGTCAAACCGTGTGACTCCCATGTGAAACGAATAGTCACAGGCGGCCAGCCCGGCTGCCTTGCTGGACCAGAGCCGAAAGGCGTCGGCCGGTTCGTCCGTCTTGGCCGGACAGATCATCTCGATCAAAGTTGTCGTCCCACCCACCAAGGCCGCCCGGCTGGCCGTTTCCCACGAATCCTTGGCATAGGTGCCCATGAACGGCAAGTAGATGTGAACGTGCGGGTCGATGAATCCGGGAAATACCAATCGGCCGGCCGCATTGAGCACCTCCGCTCCTTCCGGAACCGGCAGGTTGCGACCAATCGCCGTGATTTGCTCGCCCTCGCACCAGATGTCCGCCACGTACCGCGCGTCGGACGTGATAATCTCGCCGTTCTGGACCAACAGGGCCATTTTGCAGAGTCGATTCCCAAGAGATTCGGGGTTTCCCGATCAAGGCGCCAGCGGGCCTGTAATCGTCGACTTATAGGCGAATTTGCCTTGCTCGCCAAGAGGCGGACCCCCGCATGCACCCTTTGAAGTTGCACGTTTCCGTATTCGGTGTGGGCACGGAAACCCGAAGCGCCAGCGAAGGGGTCAGGGTAGAGCG
>CAZFWV010000481.1:0-4492 GCA_964522605.1 uncultured Pirellulaceae bacterium | reverse complement strand
GTCTCACGACTTCGGCTACATACGGGGGAATTCGGCGACAAATCGCGGTGCAAGTAGGCAAAACAGGCGCGTTGACAACATCGAAAAGCATCGGACGAAAAGTCCCACTTTTTTTGATCAATGCCACGCGGCTTTTTCACTCGACATGCGTGGCTTTTCGCCGCAAACAGAGAAGTACGCCACGTCGATTTCAGTCCTGATATACTTGACTCTGGTCGCGAACTGATCCCTATTCCCGGAACCAACACGCATGCGCTCGGGCGACACGCACAAATCGCTGGAAGACTGGTACTGGCGCTTAAGCGAGTGCGGAGAGCAGGCAGAACGGGAATTGCTGCTGGAGGAGCTTCGCCAAACAGACCTCCAGATGGCTGACGAGCTGCAACAGATGCTGGCGGCATCGCAGAAGCTTGGTTCCTTCATGAAGGTTGCGGAAATCCCGCAACCAAGCACTCTGCCGGCTCGAGCCCTGCTTGGCTCACCGAGTCTTCCGGGCCACGCCGGGACGCAGGCGTGCCATTCCGCCGCGGATTCCTTCGCTGAAGGGCATCGAATCCCTAAACAGATCGGACCCTACAAACTGCTCGAGCCCATTGGCGAAGGCGGCATGGGGATTGTCTATCTGGCTCAGCAAGACCAGCCCGTGCGCCGCAAGGTGGCCATCAAGATCATCAAGCCAGGCATGGATAGCCGGCAGGTGATTGCCCGTTTCGAGGCGGAGCGGCAAGCTCTGGCGATGATGGAGCATCCAAACATCGCCAAGGTGCTGGACGCGGGTACGACTGACAACGGTTTGCCCTACTTCGTCATGGAATTGGTCCGTGGAATTCCCATTACCGAGTACTGCGACCAAGCGGAGATGCCCATCCGCAATCGCTTGGAGCTATTCCAGGCCGCATGCGGCGCTCTGCAGCACGCACACAACAAAGGCATTATTCACCGAGATATCAAACCCTCGAACGTGTTGGTCACGGAACACGATGGTACGCCGGTCGTCAAGGTCATCGATTTTGGTGTGGCCAAAGCGTTGCATGAGAATCTGACCGACCAGACGCTGTTCACCGGTTTCTTTCAGATGATCGGCACGCCTTTGTACATGAGTCCCGAACAAGCCTCGCTGTCCAACTTGGATGTCGATACTCGCAGCGACGTCTATTCGCTGGGCGTGTTGCTCTATGAGCTTGTGGCTGGCACGCTGCCCATCGATCGCGCCAGCTTGAAATCAATGAGCCTGGAACAAACGCGACAATACGTTTGCGAAACCGAACCACCGCGTCCGAGCAGGCGGCTCAGCACTCTGAAGACCGATCGTGAGATACTCGCCACCCAGCGTGGCATCTCCGCGAGCCACCTCCATAGAGTCATCACCTCCGAACTCGACTGGATTGTGATGCGGGCCATCGAAAAAGACCGCGGGCGACGCTATCAATCCCCACGCGAATTGGCCGAAGATCTCGCACGTTATCTGGCCGGTGATACCGTCGAGGCCTGCCCCCCGAGTTGGCTCTATCGGACCAGTAAGTTTGCGAAGAAATACCGTACGGGTCTGGCCATCGCTACGGTCATTTTCCTAAGTTTGAGTCTGGCGACGCTCATTTCGATCATTCAGGCGAACAAAGCGATCCGCGCATCAGCGATTGCGACTCTCAATCAGAGTCTGGCCGAACAGCAGACCCGGCGACTGACCGAATTCCTGTATGCCGAGGACTTAGTCGCGGCGACTCAAGAGTATCTTGACGGCCACCACAACACCGTACAGCAGATTCTGAATCGACACCTGTCCGCCGAAGAAGCCTATTTGCGCGGTTACGAGTGGCACTTCATCCGTGGCCTGCTCCCCGTTAAAACCAAAGTCTTGTTCCAGGCCAGAGACCGCATCAACGATTTTGTTCTGTCCAGTCAGGACAACACCGTCATCGTTGGAGATGCGTCGGGTCGAATCTCTTGCTTCGATCGATCGACGGGTTTGCCCGTGGCTGAGTTCGATAGCGAACTAGGCTGGATCTACGATGTGGAGATGTGCAGCGCTGGGCGAATCCTCTGCTCTGGAGATGATGGTCGAATCAATCTCTTGAAATTCGATGCATCACACGGCGAGGCGACGGTACTACATCGGTTCCAGTTAGACCATGGCGCAGTAAAGTCCTTGGCAGTCAGCTCGAATGGAGAGACCGCTTGGGAAGGCGGGGATGGCGGATGGATCTACCGGCTCGACCTGACCAATGGTACAGCTTCTCCACTCCTGCATTTACCACGGGGGAGACAGATTCGCGACCTGGAGTTAGCCCAAGGAGACATATTGTTGGTCGCCCATCGAGACACTTTGCACGGCTTGTCGACTGGACATCGCAGAAGTGAGCCGATGGCAACTGCCGATGGGAGCATTGCACTGAACCCAAGAATGGAGGATGCCTGGGATATCGCAGTCAGTCGTGATGGGCAATGGATCGCGGTAGCTCAGTTGCTGGGACTGGTAACTCTGGTCAAGAATCCATCAAACCTTGTCGTCGAGTCCTCGCAGTTGATGCCTCACGACATCCATAGCGTGGCGATTTCGCCGGCGGGAACTTGGATCGCAGCCGGGGATTCCGCAGGGCATATTCATCTCGTGCCAACGCAAATCGATGACTTAAGTGGATTCCTGACGAGCAATGCGTCTCACGATCGCCGCCGCAGAAGCTGGCAAGCTCATGAAGGGAAAATTGAACATCTGCAATTCGTAGAAGCCAACCCAGGCGGTGAACTGCAGTTGTTGAGTGCCGGTCGCGATCAGCGTTTGGTCGTTTCTAGTCCGTTTCAGGATTCGCCTGTTACTTTTCATCCACTCGAAGAACTAACGCATCCATTTTCCAACACCCGGGCCGCAAGCCATATCCTGTGGTGCAAACTGGCCTTCCAGCTTCCAAGTCTTGAATTCCAAGTTCAGGATTTGCCACGCGATTCCAGCACCCGTTCCGACATCGTTCGCATCGATTACGCGTTTGGCTCTGATCAAGTCTTGGTGCTCCGCGACGAATCGCAGGTCTTTGAGCTTGCCGAGGCTCCAGCTTCCACGCCGCGAGTCTTGTGGGAAGCACCCGTCGGCGAGACGGCCGTGCGGCTGGCCGTTTCAGTCAATGCGAAGCACTTTGCGTTGTGTGTGCTGCAGGAAGAGCCGAGGCGCCATCGCATCGAGATTTACCAGGCCGGGCGGAAACAGCCCTTGTGGTCGATGGCGAGCAACCTGGCCAACGACTTGGTATTCTCGCCAGATGATCGTCTGCTGGCTTTCGTGTGGAACAACGATATCGTGCTGCTCGATATCCTATCCGGAGAAAGACGGCACTTGCTGACAGGCCACAGCGATACGATCCAGGATTTGGCCTTCAGCCCGGACGGCCGGCAACTCGCCAGCGTTTCCAACGACTGTCAGTTGATCGTTTGGGATGTGGCTGCTGGAAAACGAGTTTGGTCTCAGCAAGCGCACCACAATCGAGCCACTGCCGTCACTTTTCATCCAACTCTTCCCACAATCGCAACCGTCGGCGCGGACGCGACGGTTCGATTCTGGTCTAGCCGTGAGCACGTCGCCGACGACTCCGTTCGACGCGTTGGTGAGTTCCCACTGAATGTGGGCGGCTGCAGTTCCATCGCCTTCTCCGCAGACGGTCAGTCGTTATTCGTCCGGCATCTCGAACGAGGCGTAACGGAACTTCGCGCAGAGTTTGAATGATCAGTTCCCCTTCAGGATCAACGGCGGATCATCGCGCCGTGGCTGGGGGATCGCGGGCGCCGAATCGACAATGTCCGATGATTCCGCAGGTGCTTTGTCGACGGATTGCTCCAGCGTCTGCTCATACTGCAACCGCCAGAGTCGTTCCCGAACGGGGCTGATCCATGGTCCCGCTCCGACCACCGGCACAATTCCGGTGACAAACGGCTGTTGTACGCCGTTCCAGAAGAAACCCATTCCGCCGTTGGGTAAGACGATGCTGGGCGATTGAGAGCCAAGACTTTGACTGCTCCCCTGCCCGGCAACGACTCCAAAGCTCCAGCTTAAGTCGCCCGATCGACCCGCCCAGCCAAACCGGGCTTGCGAGTTCGGATCGAAACCGCCAAACGGTGGGAGCGGACCAGGGCCCCCATTGTGAAAGAACCAGTAGCCCCCGGCGTGCTGCTGCCCCATCCCCCAGCCCACGCCAATCTGCTCGGAATACTGATTGCCGCCGCTGCGTAAGGGGACCGTGATCCGGGATTGCGCGGAGACCACTTGCACGCTGCCGAGCATGATCCCCACACACAACAACCTCGAACGTGTCCACCACGTCCCACGCATGACCATTCGCTCCTTCGAAATCAGAATCCGCCCACGCTGGTCGTTCAGGCCTTCTTCGTTCGCTTGCGCCGCGCTCCGGTTGTCGACGCTTCTTCATCCGCAGCGATCAGGTCCAGTTTCGCCAGCGCCTCTCGCTTACCGATCCCGCGCAAAGCAACAAGAGCTGCCAATTGTTCT
>CAZFWV010000480.1:0-4513 GCA_964522605.1 uncultured Pirellulaceae bacterium | reverse complement strand
CCAGGATTCAGATCGGTCGACGGCTGCGGGGCAAGGCGTCCGAATCCGACGTTGCACAAGAGACGATGTTCAAGGCCCGAAACAGATTCGCCCAGTTTCGTGGTAGTTGTGACGCGGAACTTATGGCTTGGCTCCGCCGTATTTTGGCCAATCAGTTGACCGACTTAGTGCGCCACTACCATGCGGGCATACGTGATGTCCGCATGGAAGCAAGTCTGGACGAAGAACTCAGCAATACCTCAGCCAACCTGCCAATGCAGCTTTGCTCGCGCGGACCGTCGCCTAGCGACGACGCGGACAGGCGCGAGCTGGCTGTGGTCTTGGCGGAAGCCCTGGCGGCGTTGCCGAGTGCCTATCGGGAGGTCGTGATCCTGCGCCACATCGAACAACTGACGTTCCCCCAAATTGCCCAGCGCATGGGGCGGTCGCTCGACAGTACCAAGAATATGTGGGTCCGGGCGATGGCGAAACTTCGCGAGCAATTGGAGCCGTTCGCATGAACCGAGACGCAGCGAATGACGGTCCGTCTGCTTTGTCCAAGGTCGAAGGCCGTTCAGTTCTTTCCCGCGATGGCCAGCCCGAAGATCTTGATGATGACCGACTGCGCCAAGCGATGGAGGAGTACCTGCAGTTGCTGGAACGCGGGGAAGCTCCCGCCGTAACGGAGTACGTTCGGCGATACGCTCCCATTCAGCAGCAATTAACGATGTGCCTCGAGGCGCTGCAGTTTGTGCATCAGGCAACTCCAACCTTGGGCCAGGATCCGTTCGCCACTCCCATCAAGCCGTTGGCAACGCTGGGTGACTTTCGTGTGATTCGTGAGTTGGCTCGAGGTGGGATGGGCGTCGTATACGAGGCCGAACAGCTTTCTTTGGGCCGTCAAGTTGCGCTGAAGGTCCTTCCCATGGCAGGGTTGCTTAGCCAGCGGGACCTAGCACGATTCAAGAATGAAGCCCGCGCGGCTGCCATGCTCAAGCATCCGCGGATCGTCAGTGTCCATTCCGTCGGTTGTGAACGTGGAGTGCATTATTACGCAATGGAACTGATCGTGGGGCAGAGCCTGGCGGAACTGATTCCGCATGTCTTCCGACCGGCTGGACCCCGGCGGCCCCGAAAAAGACACGACTCCACACCGGATTCTCCGTCGGAAGCCATCGCAGACGAAGCGGTCACGACACTTCGGCTGCAGGACACTCTCCCGCTGGAAGAGAACCGGGATTCGTCGGCGATCACGGTTCTTCCTACCGGCCTCTCGTCTGACCGAAAGACCTACTATCGCGCGGTGGCGCGTCTCGGCATCCAGGCAGCCGAGGCGCTCGATTACGCTCACACCGAAGGGGTCATTCATCGTGACATCAAGCCGTCGAATCTAATGCTCGATTTAGAGGGCAACTTGCACATCACAGATTTCGGCTTAGCGCGAATTCAGTCAGGCGATGCATTGACGATGTCAGGGGATCGATTGGGTACGTTGCGGTACATGAGTCCGGAACAGTGCGAGTCCCGTGATGACGTTGGACCACGCAGCGACATTTACTCGCTCGGAGCGACACTGTATGAATTGCTCGCCGGAGTTCCTGCGATGCCGGAAACCAATCGCGCAGCGCTTGCCCGGCACATCGTCGAGCGGGAACCTCTGCCCTTGCTAAAGCATGATGTGCGCATTCCTCGCGACTTGGCAACGATTGTGCACAAGTGTTTGGCGAAATCCCCCTGCGAGAGATACTCCTCTGCCAAAGACCTTGCGGAGGATTTGCATCGGTTCCAGAGTCACCGTCCGATTCATGCCCGCCGCACGAATCTTGGAGTTCAGACGTGGAAGTGGATTCGCAGAAACCGCCGGCTGTCTGTCGTGCTGGCTGCTTTTCTAGGGCTGCTTGTTATCTTGGCCATCAGCGGGCCGCTTGTAACGCTGCGCATGACACATCTGCTCCGTGTGGAACGCCAGTTGATGCGAGAGCAAAAGCAGTTGTCGACGACTCTCCGGCGGCAACTTTATGACGCCAGTATTCGCGACGCTCAACTGGCTGTCGAAGACGCCGATTTCGCTCGCGCCCGAAGACTACTTGAGCCCTATATTCTCCACGAGAATCAGGATTCCGATCTGCTTGGATTTGAGACTCGTTACCTGTGGAGCCTGACGCAGGCGGATCTGCGCCGAATCGAGTCGCCTCCCCATTGGACCGGCGTCATGCGCGTCGCCGTATCACCCAATGGCCGCTTTCAGGCACACGGGACAGTCTACGGTAGCGTGATCGTCGTAGACCATCCTGATCAAAGCCCGCGACTGCAGCAGCATCAGGTTCACAACTGGTTCATCTTGTCGCTCGAGTTTTCGCCCGACTCTCAATTGCTGTTCACTGGAGGTCCTGGTCTGGCCAAACTCTGGGACGTCACCCATTGGACGGAGGTGCAGTCGTTGCCAACTCAGGGCCAGCGAGTGTTGTCCGCGGCCTTCTCGCCCGACGGGCGCTGGCTCGGGATTGGTCTGGCGGCGGAATCGCTGATGACAACAGCTCCCGTGAACGTTCAAATCTGGGAGCGAAATGCACAGTCGGATCGTGAAACACATTTCGAGTTGCGTCACACATTGCCCGGACTTGTCGGTGGTGTGAACGACCTGACCTACTCCTGTGACGGCCAGTTGCTGGCAGCCTGCAGTCGAGACAGCGCGATTCGTCTTTGGAGCGTTCCAGGCTACGAATCCATCGAGGGCTTACAGGCAGCCAGTTCACACGTCGCACGATTGAAGTTCCATCCCCACCGCCCTGACCTGCTGGCCGTCGCGACGGTGAATCAGCAAGCCGCACTCGACGTTAGCGATGTGTGTCTGTGGGACATCCGCAACCGCAAGGTCGTACACCACATCCAGGGGGAGACTTGCCGCATCTGGGGGCTTGAGTTCTCTCCAGAGGGCCGATGGCTGGCTACGGGGAACGCCGATGGGGTCGTTTTGCTTTCAGCCCTCGAGCCGGTCGGTAGCAGTAGTCCCTCAGTCAACGTGCTGGAGCAGCGATCCTATCGGCTACACGCCGCAGAAGTGACAGATCTGGCATTTACCGCCGATGGAGAGAACATCCTTGCTTGCAGCTACGACGGTCAGGTCAAGCGGTGTGCCCTGTCTGACGAGGGACCGGCGGAATTCCTGGCGGGTCATGAAACGATGGTGATGGACTTGGAGTTTTTTGAGGACAATCGGCGACTGGCATCCATTGGTTGGTCACCGCAGATTCGACTGTGGGACACGCTGACTGGCCGTCTGCTGAAGGAAAAACAGATTGGCACCTACCCGATGGATATTCAAATCCTTCCTGGTCAGCAGCAGATCCTCTATGCCGCCTTTGACTGGCCCACCGAAACACGAACGGAGATCGGGATCTGGGACCTAATCGGGGACCAGCACCGCGTACTGTTTCAGAGTTCCGGCTCGACAAGCGCCTTTAGTGTCGCGTGCTCGCCAGACGGTGCCTACGTTGCAGCTACCGTGGGTTGCGATGTTGTCATCTGGGAAACGGCAACGGGAATTGAGACTCAACGATGTCGCGTCGGCTCCGGTGATCGAGAGCCTGTGATGGGATTGGACTGGCACCCACAACGCAATTGGCTTGCCACGGCAGTCAACGGTGAAGAGGATGCGCGCCGCGTCATGATCTGGGATGTGACAGAAAGCCGGCCGATCGCTGAGCTGGACTGCGGCAGGGCTGCCCTGCACAGCCTTCGCTTCTCGCCGGACGGAAAACAACTGGCTGGCGGAGGTTCGAAAGGCAGTCTGTTCCTTTGGGAGTCCGTGACTCCCGGCGATCGAACCGTGCGGCGTGATTTGGACGGGCATCGGGAATTTGTGTGGGGCCTGACATTCTCACCCGATGCACGCCGTCTGTTTACTGCAAGCCGAGACGGCACCGTGCAGGCGTGGAATACAGAGACCGGCAGATCCCTGCTGCGATTCCGCACTCGCGCCAGTTGGATGCAGGCAGTCGCGATTTCACCCGACGGCAGCATACTCGCGTACGGAGGCGGTGGGAATTCGCCGTTCGCAACGATCCACCTGGCACGCACTCGAGAACGATCGATGCCAGATACCCTGAAAGAACAACCGAACGAATAATCGTCCAGTTCTGCTTGCTTACTCACAAGTCGAGAAACGATTCAAGAGGTGAAATCATGCATCATTCCCGTGCAGCAATTGTGGCGGCAGTCTGCTTTATCTGTTCCATCTGTACCTCAACCGCGATCTTCGCCCAGGGCGAGCCGTACTATCGCTTTGACTTTGAGGGATCGGAAATCCCAGAACCCCTTGAACCAGGCGCCTTCGGGTGCGGAGACTGCAGAGTTGAAGACGGTAGCTTGCTCTTGCCCCGCACCAGTGGCTCGGGAAGGAATCTCCTTCTGCGAATTCACCAGGACAATCTTGCCGTGAATACGCAGTTACGGTTTTTGAACGATCAGGGAAAAGAGGACGTTGCGTCCATCTTTGTCCGCGATGTCCCCGAAGATGTCGGTGTTCGCGGCT
>CAZFWV010000479.1:0-4521 GCA_964522605.1 uncultured Pirellulaceae bacterium | reverse complement strand
CGATCGCCGCCGTCCCCGAACCAAGTGCCTTCTGGCTGCTCGCGATCGGATTGCTAGTCACCACCCATTCGCGGCGGATTTAAGCCGTCTTCCAATCTCGGTCCAAGTGAAATTCAGACGCCGCATCGATCTCAGCTCTGACGAATGGGCGCGAGGTCCAGATTGGCGGGCGAAGAATCTAGGGTCCGTGCAAGGCCATCCGTGTTCCGACTTGCCTCAAGTCTGCCCACGGAGGCGGCTCCGGTGAAACCTCGACGAGATGTCGAAAGAAAGTGCCCCCTTTTGGACTCGAACCAAAAACCTACTGATTAAGAGTCAGTTGCTCTGCCAATTGAGCTAAGGGGGCCAAGGCTCCGTTCGGATTCCGTTTCCAATAATCGTCCCGGCCTCGCACAACACCGTCGATCGACAGGTCCCGGAAAGCCGCTGTCTAATAACCGGCGACCGCTCAAGACGAATCGAATTGCACAAAACGGTGCAGACTTGCGCAACGAAAACGACCGCCTCGGCGCCAAGCGAGAAAGCCCAAGATCATCTTCGTCCCGGAAGTACGTTCCCGCCCGATCGTCGAAACGTGCCGAGCCGGAAGTCAAACGTCCGCCCAAGTCTACACAATCCGGTAGTGCTCGCAAAGCGGTGGATCATGGTCCCGGGAGAGCGCTGCCTAGAACGCTTCTGCATTCCCAATCTCGTGATGCCCGAGAAATCCTAACCCGAAGCGTGAGCGAGGGAGACACACCGCAACGGTTCTAAAATGTTCCCTCGCTGACGCTTCGGGTTAGGATGTACGCCAAGTGTGCAACTTCGAAACTGGCGCATTGGGTTATGATGCACGCCAAGCGTGCAACCTCAGAAGGCATAGCCTGCGTTCCGATTCCTGAACACTCAACAAAATAGGAAAAAGGTCGACTCGCAAGAATTGACGACGCCCGGCAATCCAGGTAGCCTAGGGTGCGTCCGCAAGATAAGGAAAATTTGCCGACTCAAGCAGAGAGCCACGGTCGCCTTCAATCGGCGAGATTGCGGCGTAAGAGAATTACGAGCGAACTCTCTGTCGGACATCACGCACTGCAAGAAAACACGACGCCGAACTGGGATCCGTTTCTTGTGCAAGCAAAACCGAACTCATTAAACACGTCCGCCTTTTACTTCTGGAGTTTCGACATCATGATGAAATGGCTTTATGTCGCCGGATGTCTTGTGATGTTGCTGCTGATGGGCAGCGCAATCCAAGCTGAAATCAAGGTTCCGGTCTTTGTCAGCGGCTCGGATCTGAACGCTTTCGGAGGCACAGGTCCGGACCAGATGGTCAACAGCGCGGGCTTATCGACACCCGTCAACGATGGCGACTCGTTAGATGACATTCTGTCGATAACGCATTTATTCGGTGGAACATTCGACAGTTCTTGGGTCACGAATGCAAACGCACCGGACTACTTCGCCACCGGCGCACTGCCTCCAACCTTCGTTTGGGATCTTGGCAGTGACGTTTACGTCGACAACCTTGTTCTGTGGCAATATGAGAACAGCGGTGGCAATTTCATCAACACGGGAAATCATGCGCGCACGATCGATTTGAAGTTCAACGCTGAGGCCGACGGAAGCGCCAGTTTCTCTGGTCCGACGACCACGATTTCGGCAGCGGCGTTGGTCGGAGCGGAAACGCTCAATCTGCCGCAGGTGTTTGACATGGAAAGCCCGATCGCGCGCTACGTGCAGATGGCGGTGAGCGACAACCACTTCGGCGACCCGGATGGCCTGGGAGTGAATCCAACTCAAGGCGGCGACCGCGTAGGGATCGGCGAGCTGCGGTTCGATGTCAGCCAGGTACCTGAGCCCTCGAGCGTCGTCTTGCTCCTGGCGGGAGCATGGGCGGTTCTGGGAATTGGCCGACGTCGTCGATGATTTGTCCCGGACCGGATCGATCCTAAGAAAAACTTGATCTTCAGCGGGCCACGATTGACGGCGTGGCCCGTTTTGCGCTAGCAACTCGGTTCGTGAAGCCTCCCGTATTCTGAATGTTGATTGAATTGTGACCGACGTCAGCCGATCCACAATGTCCTTTTTCCGCCTGACGACTTCATCGGTGTTGGAACGTCGAGAATTCCCTGAGCGTTCGTCGCACGCTATGCGGTGGGACCGCAGGCCCAGCCTGCGCCATCCGGCCAACTGGAATGCGGCCGATTTCTGGCGAAAGTCCCGCGGCTCAGCTATAATCTGCGGCACGGCCTATCGGATCCGACCAAGCTCCCCCGAATTCAAGGTCCGATCAACACGAGGACTTTGCTGTCTTACCCTGCCGCCGCAGTCCTGCGGGCAGCAACACCGAGTCGTACCGCTGAGACTCGCGTCGCTTATGCCTTAAGACGTGGCGAGCCAACGTTTTGTGGTCACGATTTGTTAAGCACAGATTCGACGGAAGGAAGAGCATCCATGTCACACCGAACGCAACGCATGATGACGTCGTGGAGACAGCACGCGAATTCAGCGGCATCACGAAGGTGGGGGCTCCGTTTTTTGAGTCCGAGTGTCGCTTTACTGTTGGTCGTCGCCTTGTGGAGTTCGGGTCGCGCCGATTTAGTCGCTCATTATCCGCTTGACGAACCGGCGGGAACGACCGGCGACGAATCGGTCATCGATCGCATTTCGGGCTTTAACGGCACACCGACAGATCCAGGGGGTTCGATCTTCGGCCTCGACGGAGCGAACGACGCCACGGGAACGGCAATGAGCGTGGCAAGCACGAGCATCGACGTGCCATACAGCCCAGATCTGAATCCGGACAGCTTTACCGTGACGGCATGGGCGAAGCCGACGATCGCCGATGGTGCCCCTTACTCAGTTGTGACCAACCGCGAAGACCTAGGACCGGGCGTCGAGACGGGCGGGTTCATACTCTACAACATCAACAGCCGGTGGGAGTTCTGGACTGGCGTTGGGGATACGGGTGCGGCAGGCATGTTCTGGGACACGATGCCAGGCCCCGACGTTTACGTCGACGAGTGGCAGCATCTGGCGATCACATACGACGCCGATGAAGGCATCAAGGCGCTCTACGTCGATGGCGAACTGTGGATGGAGGAAGTCGGATCGTATTATTCGCTGAATCAATCTCGAGATTTCCACATTGGCGGCGGTGGCGATTTCGGAACGCAGTATCGCTTCCCTGGCACAATCGATGACGTTGGATTCTGGGATGTTGCACTCGATGAATCGGCCATTTCGGACATCATGCTCAATGGCGCGGCTTCCCAGCCCGCAAATCAACTCGCCCTTTGGAAACTGGACGAACCGGCAGGCACGGGCGGTCCCGATTCCGTGCGCGACGCACTTGGAGTACATCACGGATCAACCGCTCCACCCAGTCATCAATTCGGTGTCGATGGTGCGAATGCGAAAACGGGGACGGCTTGGGATACGAGCAACGGTTCGATCGATGTGCTGTATGAAGAAGCCTTGAATCCCGAGGAAAGCTTCACGGTCACGGTGTGGGCGAAACCAGAGACGGCGGGAGTCGGGTATCAGTCTGTGATTACGAGTCGCGATGACTTACCGGCCATGGGCGGTTACATCCTCTACAGTACGCCGGGCGGTACGTGGCAGTTTTGGACCGGCTCGGGTCAGCCGGGCTGGCAGGCCCTCGACGGTCCGCCCGTGGAAGCTGGAGAGTGGACGCATCTGGCGATCAGCTACGACCTCGATACCAACGAAAAGGTGCTCTGGGTCAATGGCGAACCGTTCCCGGATGGCGGTGCTAGCCTCGGATATGTTCCGAACCTGGTCGAGAATCTGCATATCGGTGGCGGCGGTGACGCGGGTAACGAGTTTCGCTTCAATGGAACGATCGACGACGTCGGGATTTTCAATGAGGTCCTGGATCAGGACCAGATCATGAACATCATGGCCAATGGCGTACGGGCGTTTGGCGGAATCGTAATCGTCGGAGACTTCAACGGCAACGGGATGCTCGACGTTGGAGATATCGACATTTTGACGGCCGAGTCGGCGTCAGGCGAAAATCGTCCGCTGTACGACCTGACGGGCGACGGTTTGGTCAATGAGTCCGACGTCAACACGTGGGCCAAGTCCAAGGAGATTGGCTACACCTGGATCGGCGACGCGAACTTCGATGGCCAGTTCAACACGAGCGATTTCGTGCAGGTACTGGGCATTGGGAAGTACGAGCAGCCGGGTGCCGCGGCCGTCTGGTCGGAAGGCGATTGGAACGGCGATGGAGTCTTCGGGACGGGCGACCTTGTGGCCGCCCTTTCGGACGGCGGCTACGAACTCGGACCGCGCACCGATGTGGCGGCCGTGCCGGAACCATCGAGCTGGACTCTGATCCTGCTGGCGGCTCTGGCTTGCCTCGGTCGTCGCCGCAGGACACGCATGAACTAGGGATGACTCAAGATTAACTTCGGGGATGGAGCGAGGGCGAGACTGGCCTGTTGAAAATGTTTTCGACCCGGAAACATGGGAAGTCCTGGCAGGCAATGAACAAACCGAAATCCTCGCTCCCTT
>CAZFWV010000478.1:0-4592 GCA_964522605.1 uncultured Pirellulaceae bacterium | reverse complement strand
GCGATCCAGTCTGGATCCTCCAAAAACGCCTTCCAGGCTCGATCGTGCTCTTCCATGTCTTTGTATCCCAGCATATAGGTCAGGTTCGGCAGGTTCGAACCGACTAGGGTCTCGCCGAAGAATACGGGGTCGAGGCCGACCTTCTTGAAGATCGCCAATTCCGCGACGTTAAACATTTCGATCTTCAATTGAGCCTTCAATTCGTTGTGACTTTCGTACACGCGTAATTCAAAGATCCGCTCGCCCGTCCGCGGGATCTGCACGGTTGGACAACCGGTAAACGCCCGCATCCATTGACTTTCAATCCGCTGATACGCGGGACTGTTCTTTTCCGTATTCAAATAGTCACTGGCCGCTTCGATGAAGCTGGCATCGTCCGCCAGACGGTCGGTCAGCCCACTCAACCGTTGCCCAGCGTCAAGCGGAACCAGCACAAAGAGGGATGAATCCTGACCGGGTTCAACATCTTCGAAGACGCCGATCGGACCGATATCCAACCGCCCAAGCGCCGGCAGTGCCGCCTGGGACAGAAACTGGGAAACCAAATCATGCTGCTGTGTGTTCTGGATAACGTATCGCATCCACAACAGGGACTGACGTCCCTGGTCGTCACCTGCCGCCTGGAGGGAGGAAGAGACAAACGGCAGGGCCGTCACGGCCAACGAAGATTGCAGGAATGCTCGACGCTTCATCACAGAGATCCTTCGCTTGGAGTTATACGGAAGAGGCTTCTCGCCAGCCGGAGTACGGAAAAGTCACGCGGAACGAGCCCGAATGACAGTGCCCTTAAAATACCACAACGCAGTCCCCAATCGAAGTCAGCATCACCTCGATCATGAATTCTCCGCGGCCCTCTGCCCTGCTAACGGTGAAAACACTGTGATCTCGGCAAGAAATCGAGCGACCCACGCGAGCGGAGGCACCCGGTTAGGTTGGAGTCCTGCCGCACTGCGACTCTGCGCGCCCTGCGTTGGGCTCCTGAATCTTGGTGGACCATCGTTCGCCCGGCAAGTCGTACTCGTACTCAGTGAAACGGTACTCGTACTCGTACTCGAGAGGACCGTGATGGCAGAACCAATTCTCGATCACGAACGGAACGTCGTGGCAAATCGAATTTGAAACGAATCGTCTTCCTGGGAACTCAGTTCATCCAAAAGGAGGCCATTCCAACAGACGCAATCGAGTACGAGTACGAGTACCGCGATGCTGAGTACGAGTACGAGAGTCAACGAGACACGAATCCCTGAGGAGCGCGGTCGTCCACCGGGGCGGCCGAGCCGGCGTTTTCGAAATGGATGGTCACTCTCGCCCGCACCTGACCTTAATTGATCACGTGCGGTCTTGAGGAAGCGGAATCGCAATTCGGCAGGCCTGCAACCCAAAGGGCTGCTTCCGCACCTGAGTAGTCGATTCGAGATCGGAAGCCGTCGCCTCACGTCAGGCGACATCCAGGGACGGGGAGGAGTTGGAGAGAAAGGCCTGCCAGGTTACGTACTTCGGATTTCGCAGCTTGTGGACCAGCAGCGGGCTGAACGCCGGCCGGCGGGGCTTGGTCAGCAGACTCATGCGAGCCTCCTGGGGAGTCCTTCCACCCTTGCGAGAATTACATTTCAGACAACAACAGACGACATTCTCCCAGTTCGTCTCCCCTCCACGACTACGCGGCAGGACGTGATCCATGCTCAATTGCTGAGTCGGTGGTGTTCGACCGCAGTACTGACATTGGTGTCCATCCCGTGCAAGAACGTTTCGGCGATTGAATCGCAGTGAGTGTTGGGGTACGCGATCATACCGCAACAGGCGAATTACACGGGGCACCTGAATCTCGAAACAGACGCTGCGGACCCAATCATCCTCAGGGCGTTTTTCCTCGGCCCGCAATTCACTGATCTCCAGCCAGGACGCAAAATCGTAATTCGCGTAATGACCATCCTCGATGTCCAGCACCTCGGCCAATTGACGACACAAAAGACCGAACGCGCGACGAACGTTCACGACATGAACGGCGGAATAATACCGATTGAGCACGAGGACGCTTGAGAAAAGTCCGCTGCAAGAATCCGTCTGACTCATCGCGACCTGCCATCAGGCAACCAATCCGCCCGCGGTGCGATCGGGGCACGACCCACCCGCTCCATTTCCATCAATCGCACCGATCAGGGGCGGTTTGCAGTTTGCCACATTGTAGTCGGGATACTCCAATGGGGAAACTTGATTCCTTCACAACGGCCCCAAGTGCATACGCCTCTGCTCGGCTGTACTTGGGCAACGGACCGAAATGTCCATCGAAGAATCTGGAGATTGTGTGAAGCCGGCGTGGGCCGATTGGTCTCGAGTGTACGCGATTAGCCTGCGTGCACTGCGGTGGGCCGGCAGCAATGAATTCACTCTCCCTCTGGGAGATTCGGGCCGCAGGCCCGGAGAGGGCGAAGTGGACAACGCGGTCAACACGGGTTGCGCCCAAGTAAAACCCTCCCCGGACGCTGTGCGTCCGACCCTCCCGCGGCGCGGGAGGGTGTGTTGTAGCTGTTCTTGCCCGCGCTTTCTCTCGTCTCTCCGTGGGTACGGTGGAACACGGCACCGAATCCCATGCAAGCAGGCTGAATACGCACGACTTGGGACAAGTCGGCCTACGGGGGCAGGCACGCCCCCGATTTCGCCGCCGAGCGAATCCGAAGCGGATGCGCCGCCATCGGAAGCCGGCGGCGTCATCGAAGGCCTCCGAATGCCCCCTGGCCGCTCCGACGCTCCGTCAACATTCCTTCCTATTTCCGGCTTGACCCTCCCGGATTACCGGAACGCCAACCTCTTCGAAGCCGCTCCCGGCGCAGGTCGACTTGCTTCGCCCGATCGAGTCTGATTACGATAGAGACTGAGGCGCAGTTTTGATTCGACGCCTTGCGTTCGTCGAGCGTGCACCTGTCTCGTAGGAAGGACTCGGATGATTCACTATTCCTGTGACCGATGCGGTCGGCCCATCGATCCTAGCGCAGATCTGCGTTACGTCGTCCGTCTGGAGATTGAGGCCGTGATGGAGCCATTGGATGGCGAGGTCGTGGATGACGACGACCGCGATCACTTGATGGAGTTACATGAGATCCTGGATCACGCGGACGATCTGGAGAATCCTTTGATCGGGGACGGCGTTTACGACCGAAAGCGATTCGATCTGTGCCCCGAATGTCACCGCAAGTTTCTCAAGGATCCTGTTGGTCGCGAATCCGTCCGCCAGATGGATTTCAGCCAGAATTAACGCGAGCGCGGGTGGCCTCGATTCCACCCGATTCACAGAGCCTTCGCGAGTTCCTGCTCCGTTCGACTTAACTGAACGAGTTGCCAGCGCGCCTCGCAGAACTCCTGCACCGCCGCGCGTACGTCGTCGGGCAAGTGGCGTTGAAAGTCATAAACACGTTGCGTGGATTCCCCACGTAGAACCTCTTGCAGCCAGTCCTCGGGAATCCGGGGCGATTCAAGATTCAGCCACACCGCCAGCTTGTCGCTTGTGGAACCATAGCGACTGCGTTCGATACTTCGTTGCTCCGTTTGCGCCAGTCTCTTCAACTCCCGCTCGGACCGAACCAGGTCGCGCGCAGCCTGTCGGGCCACCGGATCCTTTTCGCGGTACAAACCGATCAGAAAGTCTGCGGAGCCGCAGAGGGGCCCGCGGTTGGATGAACGGAAGGAAGCGCCGGAGCGGCCAAAGGCCACGCACCGCAAGCGGACGTAATCGGCGCGCCAGTCGTGTGGCACGCGAAAGACGACGGTAAATTGGCGCGCCCCGTCGAGCGTCGTCTGATCGGACGGCTTCAGCTTGAAGTAGACCGCAGTTCCTCGAGCGGCGGTTCCACTGGACGCCAACAGATGCATCGGCGGCAGAAGTTCGTACCGCGTGCTCGATGAACTCTTCGCTGTACCGGTACCATTCGCCGAAGCGGTCAAGAAGGCACCGGCCGGCGTCGCCGCATTGAATCCGACCGAACTCGACCTTTCCGTCTGACTCTGGACATCGACGTTTCCCGCCAAGGACGGTGCCAATTGGTTCTTTGGTGCATAGTCAACGACGCGCAAGGTACGTTCGGGACTCTCCACAATAAACAACAACTGCAACAGCTCCCCTTCGCCACCGAACCGAATCAAAGAGGAAACAGGAAACGTCGCTTCGACGGTGGCTTCTTCGTTGGAAGTGTCGCCCGGTTCTTCGGAGTTCTCGACCGCGCGGCAAGCGACCGTCTCCGGTGCGTCGAAGTGGACACACGCGTTGCTTGCCCAAGTCGAATCGGCACCCGCCAGTAGGCAAACGAGCAGAGCAGGAATGCCAATACAGCCGATTGGGGCGGAAAGAGATGGGGAGTCGTTTTCAGCCTGATGCGATGCGATGAGGGGTAAACCGCGGCCAAAAACGACTCCCAATCCCTTCCTGCAGGCCGCGCTGATCTGGTTGACCCGTGTCAAATCCAACATCCTTCGACCTCCGTGACAATCCACTGCACTGCGAACGGTGACCTGTTGTTCTCTCGGCAAAAAACCGAGCGGCCCTTCCAGCCTCCAGCCTCCAGCCTACTAAAGCGATCCTGCCGCACTGCGTTAGAAAT
>CAZFWV010000477.1:0-4606 GCA_964522605.1 uncultured Pirellulaceae bacterium | reverse complement strand
CCGATGCCTGAAACGCCATCCTCTGTTCCTTCCCAAGCTGCTTCTGCCAGTATGGCCCGAGGCAGCAGTGGGCCGAGCCAGTGACCGGATCTTCGTCGATCCCGGCCCACGGGGCGAAGAAGCGAGATACGAAGTCGTACTCCGGTGACGCCGACCGGCTCGTAACGATGATTACACGGCGCACACGACACTTCCATGAATTACCTTACCGTCGAAGAGCAGGGCCGAGGCGTGGTCGCCGGTCGGTGACTCGGCTCGGTATTCCTCGCCTTCGCCAATCGGCTCAGCCGGTTCCCACGCCAAGTGACTGAGACCGGTCAGTGTCCGTTCGACATCGGCTGCTTCGGCTTGCTTCTCGGTCGGCTTCACCTCCAGCGCATCTAAGATAGCGCCCGAGAGCAGTCGATTCCATACGCGTCCACAGGTCGTCGACTTGTCGAACACGTCGATGGTCACGAGTTTGCCGCCCACCGCCACGGCGACACCGACCGCACCTTCCGTGTAATTCAGCCTTTCACGAAAGTCATCTAATCGTTTTTGGTGAGCCTCAAACGTGTCGGACATGGCACTCGTACCGGACACGGCACCGAGCGCACTTTGTTGCCGAGCGACTTCTCCCCAGACCTCACCTTGGTTGGAACGATGTCCTCGCTTTTCCCGGACCGATTTGGACACGGATGCTTTCAAGACACGCCGAAGCATCGACGGCGAATGCGCGCCACCCGAATCGAAATGGCGGGACTTGTAGCCCCACCGGCCCGCTTCCACGCAGCTAACGGGGATCTTCGACTTCGTGTGGGCGGCAATCAGAACGCTCGTGTTCAAGATCCGATTCTGCTTGGCGCCGACCAGTTCCTCGCCTTCGAGAAACAGAACTCGCAGATCTCCCTTGTTATCAACAGACAAGTCAGGGACAGAGCCCGCTTCCGAGATTTCCTCGACGGTAACCGTACCCTTGTGGATGGCTTCGTCGGACAGGTCGTAGTCCACACCGGGGGTGGGTTGTGCAAAAAGTGGAAAGACAGCCAGCCCCTCCAGACGGATGGGATCGCCGACGCGCATTTCGGGAAAAGTAACGGCCATGGCTGACCTCCTTTCGAAAAGACTTCACCGCCAAAAAAGACGCCGTATCCTCACGAAAGGTTCGCATGGATGGGCGCATTTTTCAGAATGCGAGAGTCCCTGGCCGCCGACCGGTTGGCGCAGACGTTCGGCACTTGCGATGACCGCGCCTCACAGCTCATGGCACCATTCTCGGAAGGAGACGTCGGCACGGCGCTGCGATAACGTCGGAAGACCGAGCAGCTTATCGTAGTGGCAGAGATAGCATTGTGCGTTACCGCAACCGCCGATGCGCTGCCCCTTGCGAAAGCGGCCCGGCTGGAACTCGCACGTGCAAAGCACGTCGGTGCCGTGGTGGGATGCGAGGTGGCGGCGCCAGATGGCGACAGTTCGTTGGCGTTCCAGGGCGGCTCGTTTCATTGGGAACTCCCCGTACCGAAGAACTTGTAGCAAAGACGCATTACGTTCCGGAAAACCCGACAGCACCAGCGATGGGCGTTGCCGCCTCATGCATGGTCCCGCAAGGGATGACTCAGAAATAACTTCGGCATCTCGGTCCTCTCGTCTCACCCGCAGTCGTCAGGCGAGGTTCGTTTCATCGCGAGCCCGGCGGGCCGCGGAAGATTTCCCGTACCCGCGGGGCGATGCCCGCGCGGTTAAACGAGGAAGTTGTTTCTGAGCCGTTCCGAAGCAAATGTCAAGACGACTTTGTTGATTCTGTCGAGACCGCAATTCAGGCGGCTGCACTTAAAATCGCGTCGAAATGATCATCGACCAAAGCAGTCCATCGCGTACCCCCTGTGGACCATCGCCGGTGGAGGGCGGCGGAAGATTTCGTGAAAACTTCCATTTTTCTGTTCAATTCCTGATTCCGTTCGTGTCTATGCCATCAGGAGATTCATCGCGTGACGCACATCGCAGTGCGGTAGGGTCGCAACCCAACGGGGTGCTAACGCACCCGGGTCCGTGTCGCTCTCGTGGGTCGCTCGATTTCTTACCGAGAGAACCACGTTTTCACCATTCGCAGCGCAGAGAGGAATATGGGGCGACCGATTCAGCCGTCGCGAGAGAGCGATCGGACGGCGCTGGGTCAGCTGTTGGTTCGGTACCGCACGCCGTTCGAAAGGAGAAGTGCAATGCATCGGTGAACTCGACCGAGACGATCTTGTTTGCTTTGGCGAGATCGCGAAATGAGACACTTTCACATCGGCGTGCACGTTACGCCGCGGTGTGGCCATTTCGAGACGACAGGCTGTTCTTTTGCTCCAAACTCATCTGATCGGGAGACACGCCATGAAGAGGCTGATGGCACGACGCAGTCTGAAACTGGAATCCTTAGAGCTTCGTTCCATGCTCACGACCTTGTTCGTCGAAAGCGGTGCCGAGAACGGCGATGGGACGGCCAAGGCACCGTTTGGGAGTATTCAGGAGGCAATCGATGCGGCCGCGGCACGGCCTGGCGCGGATACGGTGTCCATTGGGCGAGGAGTCTATACGGAGTTGCTCGACATTGACGACGCCGATGCCTTGACGATCAAGGGCCGGGGCGATGTGACGGTCCAGTTCCCGGCAACGCAACCGATCCAGGATGTGATTGAATCGAAAGGCAACGTGACATTTCAGAACTTGACCGTCGAAGGTCCGAACCAGGAAGGCGATACGTCTTCGCGCGGAATCGACGCGCAAGATGGGATTGTGAAGCTCCTGAATGTCAGAATCTGGGGCACGGGAAGCGATACGCTCCGCGTGCGAGACGCCGAAAAAATCGAGATTATCAACAGCCTGTTTTCGCAGAGCCTCGACGGCGATGGAATCGACATTGAGGATAGCGGTCACGTTCGTGTGGTTCACTCGACTGTCCGCGACAATTCCGACGAGGGGCTGGAAGTGGATAATGTCGACTCCATTTTTGTCGTCGGTGGCTGCTATACCGGCAATGGCGGGGAAGGCATCGATATCGACAACTCAGACGAGATTCGCGTGGTCAATGTGGTTGCCAGTCGCAACGGTGGAAGTGGACTGCAGATCGAGGCGGGGGATGATGACGATGCGGACCTCGATATCATCACCAAAATCTCCATTGTTGGCAGCCGTTTTGAGAACAACTCGTTGCACGGTGTTGAGATCGTTGCCGCACAGGATGGCGTGATTGAGGAACTGGAATTGCTGGGCAACTGGTCCGTTGAAAACACGGACATGGCATTCAATATCGGTGCATCCAAAGTACTCAAGGCGCTCGGCAACAAAGCGTGGGGCAACGGCGACGATACGCTGCCCTAACCCCTCGTCGATCCTCGATCACTGGGGGATGGGGGAGGTGATTCCAGCGTCTGAGGAGCTTGAGCCACAATGAGCCGGACGAGACGTCACCCTGAACACCCTTGAATTGCCATCTCTGAGGTGCATTTTCCAGCAAATCCATGCAGCCAATTGGCGCCCCGTCGCGCCGAATGATAATGGCCGATGAGAGTGCAGTATCCCACCGCTTTGGAGGCTTTCCCATGTCTCCGTCTTCCGCGCGTCGCTTAGGCAACGCTGTGCTGTTTTTCGGTCTGCTTCTGCCATCTGCACGCGGCATCCATGCCGACATCTACCGCTGGGATACGGGGGAGGTGATTCCCGGGACGGAGGGGATAACTCTGGGGCCGGGTATCCAGCTGGAACACTGGAATACGGAGCAGCGCAATCTCCGTGACGCGGACCTTTCGGACGGTTTCGACCTGCGGTTCAGTTCCTTCGCGTCCAGTTGGCTCGACAACGCGGATTTGTCTGCCTCCATATTCGAGAATACGGACTTCTCCAACGCCAGCCTTATCAACGCGTCCTTCGATTCTGCCACGCTAACGCGTGCGAACCTTCGCGATGCCAATCTGGCATCCGCCCGTTTTACGGGCGCGGATCTATTTGGAGCAAATCTCGCGAGTGCCAATCTGGACTCGGCAACACTAACCAGAGCCAACATGACAGGGGCGATACTCGTCAATGCAACGATGGAGTCGGCGATGCTTGACAACGCCGACTTGACGGAGGCCAATCTCAGTAATGCAGTCTTGATATCTTCGACGTTGACCTACGCAAACATGAGTCGGGCCAATTTAGCCAAGGTCCGTCTGTTTTCCGGGACACTTACTGGTGCAGACCTGACGGAGGCAAATCTAATCGATGCCTATATCGGAAGTTTCCAACTCACGGACGCGAACCTCGCGAGAGCTGACCTTACCCGTGCCGAAGCCGTCTCTGGCCAGCTGAATCGGGCAAACCTGACTGGCGCCAACTTACTTGGCACGAAACTACGATTTGCCACACTTACTCAGGCGGACCTGACGGGAGCCAATCTGGAAAACACGGACTTAGATCGGGCTCGGCTTACGGGAGCGAAGCTGACGGGTGCAGTGCTGGCAGGAACAGTGCTGCATGACACGACCTCGCGTGGCTTTACGCAGCAGCAGCTTTACTCGACCCGGAGCTACCAAGAAAAGACCCTCCGCAGTTTAGATCTTAGTGCAAATGATCTCACCGGCTGGGATTTCGCTGGTCAGGATCT
>CAZFWV010000476.1:0-4636 GCA_964522605.1 uncultured Pirellulaceae bacterium | reverse complement strand
CGCAGCGATGCCCCAGATTGCCGGTCTGCTGGGGCATCGCTGCGCTCTGCCACCAGCCACCCCACGGCGAGAGTAGGTTTTGAAGTGCGTTCTCGAGTCCTCCGCTACTCATTCACTTTCACTGCGGTGCGGGCGAAGATCCTGAGGAAGCAACGCGAAATCGACAAATGCCGGGCTTTCGTTGGTCGTCCCGGCTCATTGGCTGCGCCGCCGTCAATAAGAAACTGCCTCGAGGGCCAAGATGGCCAGCGACGTCGTTTCGACGTTCCTTTTTCCTATGGGATCCGCGTCTGCATTGTAATCGGTGACCCATCCGCCGTCCTCAGCCTGCAGCTTCAGGAGATATTCGACAACCGTGTCGGGAAGTTCTGCCGAACTCCCGAGACGCTGGGCCACCAGGACGGCCAATGCCAGCTTGAAGGTCGCATACCGTTTCAAGTGTTCGGCCGCTTGATCACGGAAGCCTTGGCCGTCCCACATCTGGAGAGCCGCTCGAAAGTGGACCAAGGATTGCGGGCGGTCGGATTCTGCCAAAGCGCGGGAGGCAAACAACAGGAGATCCGCATAGGCTTCCCAACCGTCCATTCGCTGGTCGGTCAGGATCTCGGTCTTGACGGTGCGTTCCCCGATCTGTGCCACGTCGATTAGCTGAGGATGGCGAAACGGGAGCGCGTTCCGGGCCTCGTCAAACAGGATCTCAATCTTTCCAGATTCGGCAACGCCAAAGCGACGGATTGCGGTTTCGATTTGCCGAGCAATTTCTGGATGGCTTGATGCCAGAACCTTGGCTGCCAGATAGTTGTCATGATACAGCCAATAGACGTCCGAGCCGGCATATTCTGGTAGCAACCCGATGCGTTCGTCGAATCGCTGGATGAGAAATGTGCGGCCGCGGATGATCGCGGATCGGCGCCGTGACTCGTCTGAGGCCGTAGCTGCCGTCGCGCATGCCGCGAAGGGTAGACTGAGAGATGCGATGAGCCATTCTCGCCGATTCATTTGAGTTCCTCTTCTTGTCTTCGTCTGTGGAATCACTCTCGTTGCGCATGTCGAAAGAGGGACCGAGTCAGCAACCGTTCAGCCGCCGGCTGATCTCCGATAACACATCCGCATCCGTTGGGTATTCGCTCTCGAGGATTTTTCTCAGCGGCAGCGGTGTTTCATCCATCCGGTAGGCCGTGCCCGGCGCGTGAATGCCGTAAACTGCGGTTGTGAATTGAACGTGGAATGGCTCCTTCGGCTGCTGGTGGGGGTAATCCAGCGCGATGGTGGGAATCCGACGCAACACGGCTTGAGCGGCTGGCGATAACCATTCCACTGCCTCGCTGCCAAGCAGCACGCAAACATCTACCTCCTCGCGCCGCAGTAACTCGTTCGCCGTGTATTCCGTCGGGTTATAGCGTGGATATCTACGTGCAAGATTCACCGCAAAAGGAAAACCTGTTTGCCAGCACAACACCATGTCGGCGCCCGTCACGTCGCCCGGCAGACGCATCCGCCGTGCGGTGAAGCGAGTGTAGCCATTCAATTCGGCGACGAGTTTCAATAGCGCTTCGACGTTTGCGTGTCCGCCGGTCGATCGGGCCAGGCCTAAGCCAAAGAAAACGACACCGTAACGACACGTTTTCAGTTGAGTGGCGAGAGTCCGCAGCGCGTCGCATGTGGGGCCGAATGCGGGAGAGATTTCCGAAGCCGGGTCGCGCACGAGTTGCCGCAGCATCCAGATCACCTCGAAGTCGCGATCGGGCATGATCTGCAGGAACTGGTCTGCGATATCGCTTGTCGGTGTGGGCTGTTTGTCCAGCACAATTACCGTCCGGTCTTGGCGCCCACCAGGGAGGAACTGACCCACTGGTGAGCCGGAGTACCGTTCCATGTGACGCGGGTGGGTAGACATCGGGTCGGCGCCCCAGAACAAGACGAGGTCAGCACGGTTGCGGACCTCACCCAACGAACAGGTCGATTCGCCGACTTGCTGAATTGCCATGATCGAGGGACCGTGGCAGACCGATGCGGTCGTATCGATGTTTGCACCCAGTTGATCGGCAAGCCGCACGGCGGCGCGCTGGCCAGCGGTTGTGCTGCGCGACAGGCCAAAGATCAAGGGGTTGCGACTGCGGGCCAGAAGATCGACCGCTGCCTGAAGGGCGGTGTCCCTTGACACTTCACGATCGTGCCAGCGTGCGACACTCGCCCGATGATGGGCCTGCTGGAACCAGGGCTCCGCCAGCCGACAGTGTGGCTGGATCTCGAGCACTTTTCCATCGGCGACGCGTAGGCGAAGATCGTCACATACACAGCCGCAGACCGTGCAGGTGACGTCGTCCATGGTCTCCACGACGCGGCGATTCGGCGACATACGAGGCTCTGAGTTTCACCTACCAGTCGGTGTCCGGCCATTCGAGCCAGGAGGAACGCGTATTCGCCGGTGAACCCGGATAGTACCAGGGGCCACCGTAGCTGTTACTCCAGAAACGAAGGTGCTGATCGTTGTAGCTATCCGGCAGGCGTTGGCCAAACCGATAGTACGTAGGATAGGCAAAACGAGTCCCGAATCGAAGTGCCCCCTCGAGATTTTGCGCACGCTCCCGCTCGGGGAAAGCACTCCAGATCGAGGATCTGAACCCCGGCTGCCACGGATCCTCGAGGACGCGCGAACTGAGCGGTGACTCAAGCAACCGGTCCAGGTCGGAGCCGGATTCCGCACGAACCAACGGTACAAATAACAGCAGTGTGGTCGCGACGGCCGCGGACCCGAGGCACCCGGATCGACTCGAGGATTCGTGCATGATGGAGGTTCCCTCAGAACGCGAAGCGGTTTCTTCTCAGGCTAATCGGAGTGTCCGGAACTGCAAGGATCGGCGATGATCCGCGGGCCGAATCAGTGCGGAACGACTGCCTTCCGAATCAGGGACACGGACGGGATGGCGTCCCGACCCCTTCGCTGGCGCTTCGGGTTTTCGTACGATAGGCGTTCAAAGGGGACGCATCGAAAGGGAGCTACCGCGAAGAGGTTGGCTGCCCCGATGCCCGATCGATCGGCGGAGATTCCGCCTCATCCCGGGGAGCGGCACAGCAGTGATTTCCAGAGTCAAGACAAAGTCGCGGCGGCAGGCCGCTTGGGCAGGTTTTGATCTGAGCACGACCGGTTTGGCGCTGGGGGTGCGCAGTCGTCGTGGAGACGAAGCTTTTGTGCAGACGAAAATGCGCGGGGCGACGCGTTGGCAGAAACAGCCTGCATTCGATCTGCGTCAAGTTCCTTCGATGATTCTCGATCTGCTTGATGCGCTCCAGAACGATGGTTGGTCGTTCGAGGATTTGTCATTGTCGTTCTCGGTGCGCCAACACGACATGGTTCTCTTGGACAAGGAAGGTCAGCTCCTGATGCCCGCCCTGAGCTGGCAATGCAATGCGGCGTCGAATGAGGTGGACAAGCTGCGACAACAGGGGGCGGAGGCCGTTGTTGGGCGGATCGAAGAACGGTTCATCCTGCCCAAGCTGATGTGGGCGCTGTCCCAGGCACCTGCCATCGCGAAGCAGGTTCGACAGGTCATGACGACGGGCGATTGGATCGCTGCTTTGCTTACCGGTCGCACCCGCTTGAGTACCTCGGATGCCCTGAGTAATGCGTTGTTGGATCAGAAGAACAAGAAGCTGGCCACGGAGGTCATGAAACGAGCCAAGGTCAATCCAACGTGGTTCCCTAAGGTCCTGCAAAGTGGTGCCGCGGTTGGACGCGTTTCTACCACTGCCACCGCTGGCGCCGATGATCCGTGGATGCAAGTCAAGCAGCGGTTGGAAGGAGCCACCGTTGTCGCCGGATTGGGCGACAATCACGCGACCGGTGTCGGATGCGGACTCGATGAAGAAGACTTTCAAACAATCGTGGTATCCGCCGGAACCAGCGGTACAATCAACCGCGTCATTCCTCCCCGCCTCCCCTTGACGGGTCAAGCAGCCTGTTTCGAGTTCTACCGGAACCGTTTGCTGCTGATGATGCTGGCGGACTGCTGTAAATGGTACGATCGATTTGTCGCTGTCGAGGCCTCGGGTTACACCGATCGACTTGATGCCCTGAATGAGCTTGTGCTCCAGGCGGAACTAACGCGTTTGCGTCGCGTGTTGCACGAAGGAGGGAAGGAACAGTACGCGCCGGATTGGGCGACGCGTACGACCGAAGAAAAGGCAGCCAGCACGCAGCTGTCGATCATGATTGAATTGCTGCTGCGCGTGAAGGCCATGCTTGCGGAAGTGATTGACGCAGAGGTTCTGCCGAACCGTTTCGTGCTGACCGGAGGCTTAAGTCAGTCCGAGTTCTTCCAACAGGCGTTTCATGCCGGAGTCAAACTGCTTGTGCCGTCCGCAAAGGTGCTGATCAGTGCTCGCAAAGGACCGCTCCGTTATCAGACCGCCGCTTACGGAGCACTCCTGAATGCCATGCGGCCGGAAGATCCTCACGCCGCCAGCCGACTCTGCCCCACGCGCGCCGCGAAGCAAGCCGACAAGAAAACGCGGGACACCCTGACGTATTTGCTGCGTTCCGCCGGCGTTTAGCCGCCCAGCCAATTCATTCGATCGCGATCTCTGCGGCCCTCTGCACTGCTAACGGTGAGTTTCTTGTCGGGGCAAGCGAATT
>CAZFWV010000475.1:0-4679 GCA_964522605.1 uncultured Pirellulaceae bacterium | reverse complement strand
GCACGAGAGTCCCCTGGAAGACGACCAGGTTGATAGGCCGGATGTGTAAGCACGGTAACGTGTTCAGCTTACCGGTACTAATGGACGAAAGCTTGACCACTTATATTCAACGCTTGACGCGCGGGGAGCCCCTGCGGCTGTCAGGATCCTAATACCCAACCAGATAAGCACGTCGAGTCGACAGGTTCGGCGTGCTTCTTCCGGTGAACATATCGCAGTGGCCACACCTGTTCCCATCCCGAACACAGAAGTTAAGCACTGCGAGCCGATGATAGTACTACCAGTGCGAAAGTAGGTATCGCCGGGATTTTTAAAAAGCCCTTCCAGAGCGTTGCTCTGCGGAGGGCTTTTTTATTTTCCCATGAGCCTCCCACCCACGCTTGATCCTCCGTTGCCACCACCTCACAATAATCCTCTGCGACCCTCCGCGCCTTTGCGTTCTTTGCGTTGTTAGTTTTTCAACGCAGAGGGCGCCGAGGCGCGGAGGGCCGCCGAGAAGCATTCATTCCGACCGATCTGCCTGCCTGGGAGCCCTCCAATGAGATTCATTCGACCATGCCTCTCCGTTCCGCTGCTTGTTGCGCTCGCCCTGAATCCCAGTTTTGCGCAAGAGAATAACCAGCCGCCCGATGGTTTTGAGGCCCTCTTTAATGGCAAGGACTTGACCGGATGGTATGGGCGGAAGGGGGATCTTTCTCCGAAGGATTGGGCGGAACGGTCGGCCGAGCTAAAGGCGGCCGATGACCAGAATGCAAAGCAACACTGGTCCGCTTCGGATGGCGAACTGGTCAACGACGGCGATGGCGCGTACCTGACCACCGATCGCGAATTCGAAAACATCGAATTCTGGATCGACTACAAGACGGTGGCCAAGGCGGACAGCGGGATCTATCTGCGGGCTACCCCCCAGGTCCAAATCTGGGATTTCACAGAAGCGGGAGGCAAATGGAGCATCGGCGCCGACAAAGGCTCCGGCGGTCTGTACAACAACCCGGTCGGCTCCCCGGGTCGAGACCCACTCGTGCTCGCCGATAAACCGTTCGGGCAGTGGAACCGCGTTTTTATTCGCCAGATTGGAGCCCGGACCTCCGTCTGGCTCAATGACCAACTCGTCGTCGATCACGCAACCATGGCCAACTATTGGGATGGCAAGAGCCCCCTCTACCGACAAGGGCCGATCGAACTACAAACCCACGGCGGCGAAATCCGTTGGCGAAACGTCTTCGTGCGCGAGATTCCCTGGGATCAGGCGCTCCAGATGCTCCGAGAAAAGGGGGCCGACGGCTTCGTCAGCATCTTCAACGGCGAGAACTTCGACGGCTGGTCCGGTCCCGTGGATGAATACGAAATCGTCGACGATGCCCTCGCGTGCAAACCGGGGCGAGGCGGCACGATTTACACGAAGGAAGAATACGGGGACTTCGTCGTGCGGATGGAATTCAAGCTGCCCCCCGGCGGCAACAACGGATTGGCCATCCGCTATCCCGGCAGCGGCGATACCGCCTACGTGGGGATGTGCGAGCTGCAGGTGCTCGATTCCGAACACCCGAAATACGCAGGACTCGATCCACGACAATACCACGGCTCCGCCTACGGTATGGTTCCTGCGGCCCGAGGTTACTTGCGACCCACGGGAGAGTGGAATTTTCAGCAAGTGACCGTCGTCGATTCGCGAATTCAGGTGGAACTCAACGGCTACGTGATTCTCGACGCGGACCTGGCCGACGTCAGTGATTTCATGGCCAACAGCCCGCATCCCGGAAAAGATCGAAAACGCGGCCACTTTGGCTTCGCCGGTCACTCCGATCCGGTCCAGTTCCGCAATATCGCGATCAAGCGTTTGGATTAGAACGGCGATTGCGTCGTTTGGGTAAAAGAGGGGAGGCCGCGGAGACGCGCGGATGTCCGCGGCCTTCCGCGCGTTTCCGCGGCTTCTCCCACCCTACCTGGGAATAACGCTCCCCCAGAATCGATCGCCCAGCCCCCACTTGCGAGTGCTTGCATCCACCTGGGGCTCCTGGTATTCTTCTGCGTCGACGCCGGAACCGGACGTCGCCGCTACCTGGGTGACCATCCGCAAAAAGGTTCACGCTGGCAACGGATTGCAGATCGCGGGATGCACTGCGCGATGCCGGGACGGGATGTTCGTAAGCAGCGGGGGACGAAACATGCTGGTGCTAAGTCGCAAGGTCGGGGAGCGAATTCTGGTGGGCGATCAGATTCGCATCACGGTGGTCCGACTGACAAACGGCGGAGTCCGCATTGGGATTGAGGCACCCGACGAGATGCCGGTCCTGCGCGAAGAGGTGAAGCGGCAGAGCGACGCGTCCAGTATGGCCGCGGTTGGTGGCGCGCCCAATGCCGCACCCGTGCGGCGTCGGCCGAGATAGGGGTCGCCGAGCGGTTGCACGACCGCTCTACTGAAGGCTGGTTGCTTCGAGCACTTCTCGTTCGGCATACCGCAGACTGGGTAACTCCTGCAGACTGGTCTGCTGCTCCGTTCCGATCAGATCCAGTGAACCGTGATCTTGGAGGTACTTCTTCAGACCGGCGACTTTTTCGGCGGCCGTGTCTTCGCCCCGCAGTTCTTTCCCGGGCGCACTTCCCCACGAGAAGCGCCGCCCTTGTCGGGTGATCAGGACATACACGTCGGGGTCTGGGGATGCGACGGCCGATCGGCGGACCGGGACCGATACGCGGTATAAATCGAGGGGCTTCCAAATCTCCTCCAACAGGGCGACGATCCGCGCGGCCTGAGCCACACGTGTATCCCCCCAAGGGCTTCCCGGCGGACCTGCGGGAGCCGTGTCGACGCCGGACACCTTCGGGAATGCACCCGCCTCCTGCTCTTCCATCTCGACCGGCAACAGAAATCCTTCCGCGTCGATCGGTACGAGACCTTCGTAGTCGTAGCCGGGGAACATATTCGCGGGAACCTCGACCATCGCCAGCGGCCGCCGATATTCCACGTCCACCTCGACCGTGGAGGGATATTGCTTATTCACTCGGCGAACACGCCGGATCCAGGGCTGCACACCAAAGGCCTGCTTCACCTGAAGCACCAATTCCTTGTCCAGTAAGTTCGCGTCGCGCAGCTGACCATACGTGACCGCACTGGCCGTGACGTCCGTTCGGATCCAGGACGGTTGGGGCGTGACCACAAGATGCTCGGGATCGAGCCGGTAGCGAGGATGGCCAATGATCGTGTCCCCGTATCGCTTCCAGAGATGATAGCTGCTGATTCCGAGGATGGAGCAGGTTACGATTGTGATCGCCAGGACCCAGGCGTTGCCTTCCAGCGGGCGAAACAGGTACCGAAACAGCGTTCGGATCGCTGAGATGATTCCCTTGGTCGCGGACATGAGGCACCTCCTTGTGCCGTCGTCGGGGACCGTCCACCGAACCCGACTTACCAGATTTCCAGCTCGGTTTCGAGCGATACTCCCAGGGTGGATGCCACGCGGTTGCGCATCAGATCGATCAATTCCCGAACATCCTGACTGCGCGCGCCCGGAGTGATCTCAATGAAATTCGCGGACGCATCGGAAAGACGCGCACCGCCGACTTGATGTCCCCCCAAACCCACCTGCTCGACGAGTTCAGCCGCACTCACCCCCTGTGGATCCTTGAAGATTCGACCGGTTCCCAATTCGCCGGATGGTTGTGTTGCGCGCTTGACGATCCAAAGCTTTTGCATGCGCCGAGTCAGGTCCCGTGCGTCACTCGGTTCCAAGGCAAACACGGCCTGCAGGATGACCAGTTCATCCAGGTTGCTTTCGCCGTAAGAAAACCGCAGGCCGTCCCGATTCCGGTCGACGATCTCACCGGAATTGGTCATGACCGTGACTTGATCTGTCCACTGCCCGATTGCATTGCCATGGCTGTCGGCGTTTCCGCGCAACGCACCGGCGACGGTCCCGGGAATTCCGACCAGCGATTCCAACCCTGCCAATCCCTCGCGCACTGCCGTGGACACGACGTGGCTCAGCCGAGCTCCCCCACCACTGCGGACCTGAGTTCCCTCGACCGCAATCTCTCCGAAAGCGGGCGCCGATAAATGGACGACCATACCCCGCACGCCTTCGTCAGAAACCAATACGCGCGAGCCCGCGCCGAGCATGCGCACCGGGATTTCCTCCTGCCGACAACGTCGCACCAACTCGGTGAGCTCCGCGCGCGACGTCGGTTCAGCAAAATAATCCGCAGGGCCCCCAAGTCGGAACCAAGTGTAGGGCGCCAAAGTCTCCTGTTGGCGGATAATATGTTCCAGCCCGTTCCACGGCATCATCCAGGGTCCTCGTCCGGTCGGCCGGCAGCGGTCCAGAGTCCCGCTGGGAAAAACCACCTCAGCGAGGATAATAGGCTGGCTTCCAGGGGAGTGTCAATGTAGGTGCCTCGATGCGGCCGAACCCCGGGCGCGGGTCACCGTCTTGCTGATGTGGGCTGGGGTTGAAAACGTTAATCGGAGAATTTGGGAATTGTGCGCAGTCCCTGTTAGGCACTCTCCGGCTCATTTTCCTTACGTCGGCCCTCGGACCAACTCACCCGGAAGCACAGTGGCTCCTGTTCCCAAACCCGGGCACAATCAAGATTTAGAGACTGCACCACGTAAACATTCGCTAACCCCGTAGCCGCGGTGAGGTTCGTTTAACCGCGTGGGCAACGCCCCGCGTGCGGTA
>CAZFWV010000474.1:0-4699 GCA_964522605.1 uncultured Pirellulaceae bacterium | reverse complement strand
GCAGTGCAGTGCGGCAGGGCCGCAACCCAACGGGGTGCTTCCGCACCCGGGTACGAGTCGCTCCCGTTGGTCGCTCGATTTCTTGCCGAGATGACAACGTTTTCAGCGTTAGCAGTGCAGAGGACACAGAGGCGCAGAGGAACGCAGAGGTGGGAGTGGGATACCTGCTTTGAGTAGCGTCGGCAAAGTTCCGTCGGACCCTCAGTATCTCCTCAATTTTCTCTGCGGCCCTCCGTGCCTCTGAGTCCTCTGCGTTTCCTTTTCCTTCCCCGGTCACTGCCCCTCCATCTTCGGCCCCTCTCATCCCTACTGCCCAAGTTGCCTCGTAGCTGTCAAAATGTGGCGGCTGGTTTTGCGCTATCACGGGGGCGGGGCGATGACGTTGGGATCTTCAGGCGGCCACGTTTACAACACTCGGTTCATCTGGCGCGTCTGTCTTGTCGCGGCGATGGGAGGTTTGCTGTTTGGCTACGACTGGGTGGTGATTGGCGGAGCGAAACCGTTCTACGAGAAGTACTTCGATCTGCGCACTTCCGTCCAGATCGGATGGGCGATGAGCAGCGCCCTGGTGGGCTGCCTGTTGGGCGCAGTATTGTCCGGCATGCTGAGCGACCGGTTCGGCCGTAAGCGACTGCTGATTCTTGCGGGATTTCTTTTCACCGTCTCGGCAATCGGGACGGGGCTGGCCGGCGGTTACAACGCTTTCGTTGCCTTTCGTTTACTCGGTGGAATTGGGATCGGCTTGGCCTCGAGCCTGTCTCCGATGTACATCGCCGAGATTTCGCCGGCGGAGGTGCGCGGACGATTTGTCTCAATCAACCAGTTGACCATTGTGATTGGGATTCTGGCGGCACAGATCGTCAACTGGCAGATCGCCCAGCCCGTTCCCGAAGATGCGTCGGCCGAGATGATCCGTGCTTCCTGGAACGGTCAATTCGGCTGGCGTTGGATGTTTGGTGCGGAGACGGTGCCGGCAGCACTCTTCTTTCTGATGATGTTCTTCGTCCCGGAAAGTCCTCGTTGGTTGCTCAAGAATGGGCAAGTCGATCCGGCGGCCTCGATTCTCGCCCAGGTCGGTGGCTCGGACTACGCAGCGCAGGAGTTGGTGGACATTCGAGCCACCTTGGCTCGGGAGGAGATTGCGCGGGTTCGTTTCCAGGATCTGTTGGAGCCACGCCTTGCACGCATCGTACTGATCGGAGTCATCCTCGCGGTCTTTCAGCAATGGTGCGGAATCAATGTAATCTTTAATTACGCGGAGGAAGTCTTTCGCGACGCCGGCTATGGCGTTAGCTCGATCATGTTCAATATTGTGATCACCGGGATCGTGAATCTGCTCTTTACGTTCGTGGCGATCTATTCGGTGGATCAACTCGGGCGACGCGCGCTGATGCTCGTCGGTGCCGCCGGCTTAACCGTCATCTACGCCTTGCTGGGAACAGGCTACTACCTGGAGAGTCGTGGAATCCACATGTTAATCCTGGTCGTCGCAGCGATTGGCTGTTATGCCATGTCGCTGGCGCCGGTGACGTGGGTCGTCATCTCCGAGATCTTCCCCAACCGCATCCGTGGTGCCGCGATGGCCATCAGTGTTTTTGCGCTTTGGGTGGGCTGTACGGCGCTGACCTTCAGCTTCCCAATCTTGCGTGAGTATTTGGGAGCGCACGGCGTGTTTTGGCTCTACGGGATGATCTGCCTGATGGGGTTTATCTTCATCCTGCGTGTGTTGCCCGAAACGAAAGGCAAGAGCCTGGAAGACATCGAGCGGGAACTGGTAGACTGAACGTCCCCGCCACGTAACCAACCAGTATTCGAGAGGGAAGATCGATGTACGGGATGCAACTCCACGGCACGGCCAACAATGAGTACGTTGTTCTCTCGGCAAGAAATCAAACGACCAACGGAAGCGCCCCTTCTCCGGGTGCCGTAGCACCCCGTTGGGTTGCGGCCCTGCCTCGCTGGGTATTCTGTTTTTTCGCTCTGGCGACCCTTGGGCTGGCTCGCGCAGAATCGACAATCGATCTATCAGGTCGCTGGGCATTCGAGGCCGATCCTGGTGATGTCGGAATGGAACAGGCGTGGTTTCGCCGCCCGTTGTCCAAGACGATCGAATTACCGGGTTCGATGACCGCCCAGGGATACGGGGACCCGATCTCACTCGACACGCCTTGGACCGGGTCGATTAATGATCCGTCCTGGGCCGAGGATCCGAAGTATGCGGTGTATCGACAGCCCGGACAGATCAAAGTGCCATTCTGGTTGCAGCCCGACCGGTACTACAAGGGCTCGGCTTGGTACCAGCGCGATGTGGAGATTCCCTCCGACTGGGCCGATGGCCGAATTCTGCTGACGCTCGAGCGGCCTCACTGGGAAACTCGCGTCTGGGTCGATGATCAGCAGGTTGGTTCCTGTGCCAGCTTGTGTACGCCTCACGAGTACGATCTGACCAAATCGCTATCGCCAGGCAAGCACCGAATTACGGTGCGCGTTGACAATCGGATGATTGTCGATGTCGGCCGGAATGCGCACAGCGTATCCGACCATACGCAGGGTAATTGGAATGGAATCGTAGGGCGAATCGTTTTGAGTCGCCAGCCCTCGGTCTGGATCGACGACGTACAAGTGTATCCAGACGTGAAAAACCGAAGTGTGCGTGTCCGCGTGGCGCTAGGCAATCACTTCGGTACTCCCGGCCAAGGAACGCTCACGATTCAGGCTGCTGAAGTGGACCAAGCGGAAGATGCCTTGCCGGCGCGTGCGTATCCGGCAGAGTGGAATGCGGACGGAGGTACGCTGGAATTCGATTACTCCCTCGGTTCTGAGGTCCAGTTGTGGGACGAATTCGCGCCGAATCTGTATCAACTGCGCGTCGATCTGAAGTGCGAGTCCGAGAGCTCATCGGCGAACACGGAATCGGATGATTCTTGTTCCGTTCGCTTCGGGATGCGTGAGTTCTCTGCCCAGGACACGAGTTTCCTGCTCAATGGCCGAAAGATTTTTTTTCGTGGGACCTTGGAATGCTGCATTTTCCCTCGGACCGGACATCCTCCGACGGATGTCGACGCATGGCGACGTATCATTCGCATCTGCAAGGCGCACGGTTTAAACCACATCCGGTTTCATTCCTGGTGTCCGCCGGAAGCGGCTTTTGTGGCGGCGGATGAATTGGGTTTCTACTACCACGTCGAATGTGCCGCCTGGGCACAGATCGGTGCCGGCGAACCCATCGATCAATGGTTGCATGAGGAAACGGGCCGCATCTTACGCGCGTACGGCAATCACCCGTCCTTCATGATTTTGGCGTATGGGAACGAACCGTCGGGACCGCAACGGGGTGCCGCGTTTCTCCGTCCCTGGTGTCGTCAATGGAAGGCAAAGGATCCGCGCCGGCTGTTCACCAGTGGAGCGGGTTGGCCCTTGATTGACGAAAGTGACTTCTACAGCACGCCGGCTCCACGAATCCAACAGTGGGGCGGTGGACTGAATTCGATCATCAACGGACAACCACCTCGTACGGATTTTGATTTTGGTGAATTCGTCGCCCAACATCCGGATCAGCCGACAATCAGTCACGAAATCGGCCAGTGGTGCGTCTATCCGAATTTTGAAGAGATGAGCAAGTATACCGGTCTACTCAAGCCGAAGAATTTCGAGATCTTTCGCGATACGCTCGAGCAGAATCATATGGCAGATCAGGCAGGTGATTTCCTGATGGCTTCGGGAAAACTGCAGACGCTTTGCTACAAGGCGGACATTGAGGCAGCGCTTCGCACGCCCGGCTTTGGTGGTTTTCAGTTGCTCGACCTTCACGATTTTCCCGGGCAAGGCACGGCGCTCGTTGGCGTGCTCGATCCGTTCTGGGACTCCAAACCATATGTCAGTGCGGCCGAATACCGTCGCTTCGCCGGTCCCACGGTGCCGCTGGTCCGCCTTGCTCGACGCCTGTTTCGACAGTCCGACTCCTTGGTGGCCTCCGTGGAGATTGCGCATTTCGGACCGGCCCCAATCGAGAATGCTGAGCCGATTTGGCAGTTGATCGATGGGCAGGGCCATGTTGAGCGACAAGGAGAATTCCCTCCACGCACAATTCCGATTGACAATGGGATCGCCTTGGGAAATCTCGAGGTTTCCCTGCGAGGTGTTCCGGTTCCCGCCAAATACACACTCGCGGTTCAATTGCGAGGCACAACGATTCAGAATGCCTGGGATGTATGGGTCTTCCCCGATGATGTTGCCGAATCGACATCAATGCCAATTCATGTGAGTCGGGAATTGGATGACGTTGCGCTGCAACGTTTGCAGGAAGGAGGGAAGGTCCTACTGCTCGTTCCGCCACAATCGGTCAAGAGCGATGTCGCCATCGGTTTTTCCAGTGTCTTCTGGAATACTTCGTGGACTGGGAACCAGCCGCCTCATACGCTGGGGATCCTCTGTCGGCCAGAACATCCGGTATTCGCGCATTTTCCGACGGAATACCACAGCAACTGGCAGTGGTGGGAGCTTGTTCACGATTCAGGAGCGATGGTTCTTGATTCCTTGCCAGCAACCTTCCGGCCTCTGATCCAACCGATCGATACGTGGTTTCGCAATCGGCGACTCGGCTTGTTGTTGGAAGCTCGAGTTGCAGGCGGATCGCTGATGGTATGCAGCATGGATCTGTCCAGCGACTTGTCGAATCGGCTGGCGGCCCGTCAGATGC
>CAZFWV010000473.1:0-4712 GCA_964522605.1 uncultured Pirellulaceae bacterium | reverse complement strand
CATTGCGCCGAACGCGGCAGCACGCCGTTTGGTTGCGGCCGAAGGCTGCGCTGCGCCTTTGCGACTTTTGCGCTGAGATGAATCTGGGAAAGGACCGGTGTGAGGGCCTGTTCGCCGCGGATTTCGCCCCTCACCCAACCTCCCCGGAGGGGAGAGGAGTTTTGAAACGCGCACTACTCACCCACCATCAATGCTTCGGCAGGCTGCTCGTTCTCCAGGGCGTCAAGGATTGCGTCGATCTTTTCTTCGTCAACCTCCGAGTACCACCATCCTTCTGGGTAGACGACTAACAGCGGACCTTTATCGCATCGTTTGAAGCAGCTCGTCGTCGAGACCATGGCATCGATTCCACGATCAACGACCTCTTCTTCCAAATACTGGGGCAGCGAAGCGGCGCCCTTCCGATGACAGACGCCCTTTGGTTCGCCAGTCGTACGGTAGCTGTTGCAGATTAATAAGTGAAAGCGGCTCTTGTTCATGGCTTCGGTCCTCTCGATATGGTGATGGAAATCGGATGTGATGAATCCTATCCGCAACCCGTGCCGGTTCCCGGACAACCGCCACAACCAACGCCATCTTGATCGCAACCGGCGGCTGGACTGAGCACGCGTGCGGGCATACGGGGTTTTCGGTTGTGGTAGATGGCGTCGAGCGCTTCTTCGATCAGCCCCTCGGCAACCATGACGCGGATGCCATGTTCCGCTAGTGCGAGCTTGGGTTTCTGGCCGGCGTTCGCACACAACAAGACCCGGCAATCCGGCAACCGCTGCGCCAGCTCCTGCCAGCGATCGGCACCACCACCGGGAAGCGGCGTAGCCCGTGTTTCGATGATTTCGTACCCGCCGTCACAGGGGCCAAAGACCCACAGCTGTTCCGATTCGCCCAGATGCTGATTCACCAACACGCCTTCGAACGACGTGACTGCAACATAAGGCCGATTGTCACGAGGCTGCAGCGGCGCCGCGGACGCCTCTGCGAGGGCCTGCTGCAAGGCCTGACTGTTATCTTCGCCCAGGATCCCCGCCGCATCCGCCCGACAACGCTGGCAGTGCGCCATCTGCGGCACATAGCGTCCACACTCGGCGCGAACCGACGCCATCATTTCGCTGCTGGGTTCCTCCAGTTCGCCGAACGGGGTTTCGGCCAGCGGGTACAGTGCCATGCAGTTTTGATAGTCAACGCCCAGCCCAGAGACTCGTTTGGCAATCGTCACAATGTGTTGATCGTTTACGCCGGGCATCACGATGCTGTTGACCTTGACTGTGATGTTGAGCGACTTGAGCTGATCGATCGCATCGAGTTGTCTTTCGCACAACAACGTGGCAGCTTCGAGCCCGTGCAGTACTTCGCGGTGGGGCCGAACGAAGCGGTAGATCTTGGCGCCGATCTCGGGATCCACGGCGTTGACGGTGATCGTCACGTGGCTCGTGTTCAAGTCCGCCAGTTCCTGAATGTAGGGCCCGATAGCGAGACCGTTGCTGGCCACGCACAGCAGCATGTCGGGAAACCGCTGACGAACCAGGCGCAGTGTTTCCATCGTTTCGCGTGGATTGGCGAACGGATCGCCCGGCCCCGCGATTCCGACAACGCTGATCGGTGTGTCGAGAAGATCGACCACCTTCTCCAGGTAGGCGAGCGCCTGGTGGGGCGAAAGTACGGTGCTGGCGACACCTGGGCGCGATTCGTTGAGACAATCGAACTTGCGATTGCAGAAGTTACACCCCACGTTGCACTTGGGTGCGACAGGCAGGTGAACTCGCGCGAAGCGGTGTCGCGCTTCGGCATCGAAACAGGGATGGGACTGGCTGCGAATCATCAACGGGATCCTCACGACGGATGCTGCGTCAGAGGTACGTGTACCCCATTTCGCTAATGTCCTGTGATACTTCAAGAAGCGTATTCACAATCTGATCGAACAGGCGCTGCGTTCCGCGGTATCCAACGTGCAGCACGCGTGCAGCTCCGAAGCGATCGTGGATCGGCAAGCCGACCCTCACTAGAGGAAGGTTCATCGCCCGAGCCAGCTTATAGCCCTTGGAATTGCCGATGAGTAAATCGGCGGAGGTGGAGGAGGCAGCTTCCGTCAAATCTTCGAAGTCAACTCCTTCCAGCACGACAGGCGGCTGCGTCAGACGAGGATCCAAATTTGCGATCGACGCCGCAAGTTTGCCACTCTGACCACCCGATGCACACAATACGGGTACGACACCGATCTCCGCTAAGAAGCCGGAGACCGCCACCACGGTATCCTCGTCGCCAAAGACGATCGCTCGCTTGCCAAAAACGTACTTGTGGGCGTCGACATAGCTATCGACCAGTCGACCGCGCTGGTCGGCATGCCGTTTTGGGGTTGGTCGACCACTGATGGACTCCAGAACCTCGAACATGGCATCGCTTGCGCGCACGCCAATCGGCAGACCAAGCCGATGGCGAGGCACATCGAACTTCTCTGACAACAGCGCCGCCGCTGTCTTGTCTTCCGGTGCGGTTGTGCCGAGCTCCACGGATGCCGCGGCCCGACCCATGAGGCGAATTTCGGCCAGGGTCGTACCGCCGGCAGGAATTCGCTGATACTCCTGCCACAGGGGCCCGTCCAGTCGCTCGGAGTAGTCCGGCATCACGATCGGTTTCAGGCCAAAGTCCTCCACGATTTCTCGCAGGTGACGCAGATCCGCGGGCGACACGATTCCGGGCAGCAAATTGATGAGGTCGAGTTGCCGCTCGCCGGCCTCGGCGAGCACATCCACGGTTGCCCGCACCGCTTCGATGTAGCCGTCCGTATGACTGCCGGTGTAGCTGGGCGTGGACGCGTGGATCAGCACCGGCAATGGATTCTCACTCGCCCTCTCCTGCTCGTTGCGGAATTCGTGCAGGAACATGGGGACATCATCTCCAATGGTTTCACTCAAGCAGGTCGTTGCAATCCCGATCGCTTGCGGTCGATATCCCGTCACGACGTTCGTCAAGCCCTTGGATAAATTCGCCTGACCGCCAAAGATCGCGGCCTGTTCACTGAAGTTCGACGAGGCAATATCCATCGGCTCACGGAAGTGGCTGATCAAGTAGCGACGAATATACGTGGAGCAACCTTGCGACCCGTGTAAAAAAGGCAAGCACCCTTCGACGCCAGAAAAGGCGAGGCACGCTCCCAACGGCGTACACATCTTGCACGCATTTCGGGTAGCGACGAAATTGGGCAAACTGTTGGCGCTCATACTGTCACCTCCGCGCCCATCCGGGTCGCGGGTCCAGAATTACAGAACTGAGTCAGTCGACATTCGGAACAGTCATCTTGCCGCGTGGACTCGCAGCGTGGCATCGACATCGGAACGGACGGCTCGGCCGACCGTGGTCCCCGGCGGCGCGGCGTCAACTGCCATACAGGGCTGCAGACGGAGCTGTGAACTTCGCGCGCAAAGTTGAGCATGCCGACGAAGCCTGCCAGGCACTGCTTACGCTCGTGATTGTGATCACAGAATGCGACGCCCATCTTGTAGGCGATCGGACGTTCTTTTACGCCGCCGATCAACAGATCGGCTCCCGTCTGGTCGATGAACTTTGCGAGTTCCAAGGGATTCGTATCGTCCAGAAGCACGGTGCCCTCATCACAGAGGGATTCGAGTTGCTGGTAATCCTGCGGATTGCCCGTTTGCGAACCGGCGATGACGGTCTTGACACCCAACGTCCGTAACGAGCGAACCAGACTGAACGCTTTGAATGCGCCACCGGTGTAGACGGCGGCTTTCTTGCCTTGGAGTGCCTTGCGATACTGCCGCAACTGCGGCATCACGGCGTTGATCTCATCACGCACCAGATTGGCCGTTCGCGTCATGATCTCGCGTTCGTTAAATTGTTCGGCCACATCGTAGAGAGCCTTGCTCATGTCTTCTAAGCCGAAATACGACACGTGCGTAAAGGGAATGTCATATTTCTGTTTCATCAGCCGCGCCAGACTCTTCATCGATCCAGAGCACTGCACGACATTGAGTTGGGCCCGGTGAGCTCGCCGAATGTCATCGACACGTCCATCCCCTGTAATCGTGGCGAGGACCTGGATCCCGACGCGCTCGTAGTAGTCGCGAATCACCCAAGTTTCGCCGGCAATATTGAAGTCGCCCAGGATGTTAATCGCAGGCCCTTCGGGAACGGGCTGGTCGCTGGTGCCGACGAGATGGTCGATTGCCTGACACGCAGCGCTGTAACCGTCTTTCTTGGATCCGGCGAAACCTTCCGAATGAACCGGAATCGTATCCACGCCCGTTCGCTTCGTGACGCGCCGGCAAACCGCCTCGAGATCGTCGCCAATCAACCCGACGATACAGGTCGCATAGACGAAGGCGGCCTTGGGGCGATAGTGATCAATCAGCTCGATCAGGGCCGCCTCACACTTTTTTTCCCCGCCGTAGATGACGTCTTTTTCGCGAAGATCCGTCGAGAAGGACATGCGGTGCAACTGGGAACCGGACGACTGGGCTCCACGAATGTCCCAGGTATAGGCCGCACAGCCGATCGGTCCGTGCACCAGGTGCAGTGCGTCGGCGATTGGGTACAGTACGACCCGCGAACCGCAGAACACACAGGCTCGCTGACTGACAGATCCCGCGACCGACTGTTTTTCACAGTCCAGCCGAAACGGAGCGGTTCCTTTCGTGTGAACCTGCGCCTTCCTAGCTTCAAGGATCGGGATGTCCGGTTGGTTTGTCATGATACCA
>CAZFWV010000472.1:0-4717 GCA_964522605.1 uncultured Pirellulaceae bacterium | reverse complement strand
CTGGAGGCTGGAGGCTGGAGGCTGGAGACTGGAGACTGGAGGCTGGAGGCTGGAGACTGGAGACTGGAGACTGGAGACTGGAGACTGGAGACTACAGCCTGCAGCCTCCAGCCTGCAGCCTATAGCCTACCCGGACTCAGCCGCCGAATCGCGCTCTTTCAGCCAGTTGTGCAGCGTTCGGACGGTAATCCCTAAGTGACGGGCGGCGGCCGAGCGATTGCCCTCGTACCGTCGTAGCGCGGCCTGAACGAGCAGTCGCGAGGCATCTTTGATCGTCATATCAAAGGGATTCTCCACGTCTGCGTTCTCGCCGGAAGGCAACTCGGGCAGATCGGAGAGCCGCGCGACGGTGGCACCGGTCAAGATACAGATCCGGCGAACCACATTCCGCAACTGGCGGACGTTCCCCGGCCAATCATAGGCAACCAACCGCGCAGTTGCCTCGTCGTCCAATCGGTCCACAGGCCGCTCTCCCTCGTGGCGAAAGCGGTCCAGAAAGTAATCCAATAGCAGCGGAACATCCTCGCGCCGCTCTCGCAGCGGAGGCAGCTCCAGTTGAACAACGTTGAGCCGATAGTACAAATCCTCGCGGAATCGGCCTTCGGAAACTTCGCGACGCAGGCTTCGATTGGAGGTCGCGATGACACGTCCCTTCATCGGCATCGAGGCATTGCTGCCCACGCGTTGGAACTCTTCTTCCTCCAGCACGCGCAACAGTTTGGCCTGCAACTTCAGCGGAATCTCACTGATCTCATCGAGCAGCAGGGTTCCGTGCCCGACCCATTCAAATCGACCGACCCGTTGCTGAACGGCGCCCGTAAACGCACCCCGCTCATGGCCAAACAACTCGCTTTCAATGAGCGTTTCCGATAAGGCCGCACAGTTGACTCGGACATACGGCTGATCGTGTCGGGGGCTGGCCCGATGAATCAACCGCGCGAGTCCTTCCTTACCGGTTCCGCTATCGCCGGTGATCAGCACGGGAGCCGACGTGCGGGCGATCCGCCGCGCCTGTTCGAGAATGGCCTGCATCTGGGGCGACTGGGCCACCAGGTCATCATGTCGCGGCCCCAGAATCAAAGGCAGAATTCGCGCACGGTCGTCGGTCGATGGTGCACTGCCATCGAACGTCTTCGCGGCGGGCCCGCAAGGCTCTCCACCAACGATCGCACGCATCGGAACATTCATCACATGGTCATCCACCGGATCGACAAGCTAGCACAACCAGCATTCGCGCAGTCTCTCCGCGCAGGTTCTAACCGGCTCTGAAATCGACTCGCGCGCCGGGCCGACTTCAACTAAAAGCGAAGTCGCAACCGTCCTCGCACGACGAAGATACGGAAACAACGAGAGCGGGCAGCAGTTACCGGAAGGAACAAGGCTTTGTCTCAAAACTGCACTGGCAGAGCCAGTGGCACACTAGATCAGCGGGTGCCACTGGCTCTGCCAGTGCTGCGGAAGAGTCCTCAGACAAAGACTAGTGTTTGCGACAAGTAAGAATTGGGGTTGGCCGCTTGACCCGACGGCGCTAGCCGCGGGTTTCAACGTACTACCCGACGCTAGCGCGTTCGGCTCACCCCAAAACTAAGCTGTCACAAAGCGCTAGCCGCGGAAGAACGCGGATGCTCGCTGAGGGAGAGCCGTCGGTCAGGCCTCGTCGCCCGCAAACATCTGGCAAAAGCTCTCGTAGCGGCGAACGTCCAGACGGCCTTCAGCGACAGCATGTTTCACCGCACAGTCCGCCTCGTGCTGATGCGTGCAATCGGGAAACCGGCAACGGGAGACGTAGGGGCGCAGATCCCTGAAGAAACCGGCAACTTCCGCGGGAATCACATCCCACAATTGAAACTGCCGAATTCCGGGCGTATCGATCACGTAACCGCCCTGGGCAAGCGGAACCAGCCGCGCGGAGGTCGTTGTGTGGCGTCCTTTCTCGCTTTCGGCGCTGACCGCAGCCACTCGCAATTGCAGTTCGGGATCCACTGCATTCAGCAAGGAAGACTTCCCGACTCCGCTCTGTCCGAGCAGCACGGTCTGCTGGCGGTGCAACAGGCGACGCAAGCGCTCAACTCCGAATCCGTTCGCGGCGGAAAGCAGCAAGACCGTGTAACCCAACTGGCCATAGACACCCACCAGAGGTTGCAGATCCGCAGGGTTTGTCAGATCGATTTTGTTGATGCAGATCACGGGGCGAATCGCCGATTTTTCGGCGGTGACCAGCATGCGATCGATCAAGTGTGGTTTGAGCTGCGGTTCCGCGGCACTGCTGATGATGAGCATCTGGTCGACATTTGTCACCAGGACCTGCTGGCGGCCGCGACTCGTTCGGCACAGGACGCCATGCCGAGGCTCGATTCGTTCGATGATCCCCTCGCCGCTTCGATCGGGACGGAACAGCACGCGATCGCCCGCCGCGAGTACATTTCGCTGGTCCGTGCTGAGTGTCTTCAACAGTCGTCGCGTGGCACAGCGAAAGATGCAACCGTCGTCGGTCTGAACGGGGCTGTGCAGACCGCCCACACTCAACACAATCCCGCGCAGGCAATTCGCTTCGTCGACTTCTGGCAAAACGCTCAGGCCTTGTTCCTGCTCGTCAATCGCCTCACCGACGACGGTTCGTTTGCGACTGATTGCGCCTTTGCCGCTGACGCGTTCCGTCAACTCAGGATCGGTTTGTTCAAACCCGTGGTCGCAGAAATCGCGCGTCAGATCACCACGCCGCACGCGAACCTCTCGGTTCTTACGAAAGTCAGTGCGGATCTTGCGCTTCTTGCGAGCCATACCGTTCAGCGACCTACCGGATCTTGGGTAGCAAGCTCTTCGGTCCCCTTAAACGAGTCGGTTCCACGTTGCTTGTCATGCACCGAAGGGCCGATCAGCTCGGTGATTTCTTTGTCGCTGATCTCTTCGCGCTGAACGAGTGCTTGCGCGAGTGCATCGAGTTTTCCACGGTTCTCCGTCAAAACGCCGAGCGCACGATCCGCCGACTGATGCAAAATCCGTGCGACTTCATCGTCGATGATCTGCAGTGTATGCTCGCTGAATTGACGCTGCTGATGAATCTCGCGTCCCAAGAACGGATCTTCGTCGCTCATCTTGTAGCTGACCGGTCCGAGACGCTGGCTCATCCCCCATTTCGTGACCATTCGCCGAGCCAACATCGTCGCCCGTTCCAGATCGTTTTCCGCTCCGGCACTGAACTCGTCATAGACAAGTTTTTCTGCAGCCCGACCGCCTAGCAAAAACGCGAGCCGGTCCTGCAGTTCCGCCTCGGCAATATTCATTCGGTCTTCCTCGGGCAACGTTTGGGTCACTCCCAAAGCCCGTCCGCGCGGGATGACCGTCACCTTGTGAACGCGGTCCGCACCCTTCGTCAGCCATGCCATCAGTGCGTGCCCCGCCTCGTGATAGGCGGTCTTCTCCTTCTCGTCACCGAGCAAGACCTCTTCGCGCTTCGGCCCCATCAGCACCTTATCCCGCGCGTACTCAAAATCCTCCATCGAGACCCGACTCTTGTTGTTGCGGGTCGCCCACAACGCCGCCTCGTTGACCAAGTTGCGAATATCGGCGCCGGTCAAGCCAACCGAACCTTCCGCCAGTCGTTTCAAATCAACATCGTCCGCCAAAGGAATGTCGCGGACATGGACCTTGAACATTTCGATGCGGCCCTTCAGCGTCGGTCGATCGACGGTGATGTGGCGATCGAATCGACCGGGACGCAGCAGCGCGGGATCGAGGACATCGGGCCGATTCGTCGCTGCCATGACAATCACGGAATCGGTCGGCGTGAACCCATCCATCTCGCTCAAGATCTGGTTCAACGTCTGTTCGCGCTCGTCGTGACCGCCTCCCAAACCGGCGCCTCGTTGTCGACCCACTGCGTCAATTTCGTCGATGAAAATGATTGCCGGAGCGGATTCCTTCGCCTTCTGAAACAAGTCGCGAACCCGGCTGGCACCCACACCAACAAACATCTGAATGAACTCGGATCCGCTGACCGTGAAAAACGGGACGCCCGCTTCGCCCGCCACGGCGCGTGCTAAGAGAGTCTTCCCCGTTCCGGGCGGACCGTTGAGCAAAATGCCTTTCGGCACGCGTCCACCCAGACGCTGAAAACGGACCGGATCCTTCAGGAAGTCAACTATTTCCTGAAGATCCGCCTTGACACTTTCCAGTCCGGCGACGTCCTTGAAGGTGATCGGTTTGTCGGTCGATTCGTATCGCTTGGCAGGGCTTTTGCTGAACCCTGAGAGAAACCCACCGCCCATGATCTGATCGCGCGTTCGGCGGAACATGGACCAGAGGAAGACGAACAGCAGGATGGGTAGCAGCAGACTCAGGAATGTCATGAAGACCGCCGACCGGTCACTTGGCGGCGAGTAGGTCCAGTGGGTATTTTCCGAGAGCAACTGATTCAGCTTCGTCCGCTCTTCCTCGGAAGCCCACTCGGGGATCGTCACCCGGAAGAGGGGTTTCAGTTTAAACTCTTTGCCGTTCTCCTTCGGCGTTTCCAGTTCGTCCTTCGCATTCACCTCGGGCGGGGCGATCGGTGCTTGGCCTTCCTTGAACTTGCCCCGCCCCTCACGGCCCTGGAATTGAACGTATTCGATGGTTCCCTGCTGCAGTTGCTGCTTGAAAAACTCGTAGCTGATCGCTTTGGGCGCCCGAGTCTGGTTGCTCAGAATGATCACACTGACCGCAGCCAACAGGGCAACGA
>CAZFWV010000471.1:0-4729 GCA_964522605.1 uncultured Pirellulaceae bacterium | reverse complement strand
GAAACGAATACCACCGGAGCGGGTGTTGTTGACGACCAGTGGATCAGAGCCGTCGATTCTGAGCGGCTCGTCTTGCGCAACTGGTCTGTACCGGGTCGCCTGGTGGGGTTCACGGTTCACGACGATGGTGTCAACAACCCGAACAGTTCAGGAGTGCGACTGTTCAACGGGTTCGAACAGGTCGATGTTTGGACCGTGCAAAACGGTCAGGACCTGTTCGTCGACCTCAGTAGCTACTCGGGTTTGGATGGATCGAAGGGTCTGGAGTTCTGGACGACCGTGGATGTTGATTCTTCGTTTGCGGTCAAAGAACTGCAGTGGGAATACAACAGGGAAGGCAATGGCACCATTCCCGAACCAGCATCGCTGGCCATTTGGTCTGTGTTTGGGGTAGGAGGCGTGTTCGCGGCGGCAACGGCCAGACGCCGCCGCAGGTCAAGGTAGTGATTCGTGATTTTCGCGCGGGCGACCGCCGAGGGGCCCGGCCCCGCCTATAAGGCTCAGTAGACACACACCTTGAGCTGGGTCCGATCCAGGAGCTGCAATTGGAACCGGGTCAGCCGCTCGTGGCGGACGGCAGCTGCGTTGTTGCCCGTACCGGCGATGTGTCGGTCTCCGTACGCCGCCCCACGAAGAACTGAATGGGGCGTTGGACGTCTGGTGAAGGCTGGGTCCGCGTCTACCAGGGAAGTCGTCTCGAGGGCTACGCGGTCGTAGATCCGGCGGCCGCCTGTCAGGGTACCAACGTCTGAGACTACCAACGTCTGCGTCCCTTCAGTCAGATTAGGTAATCTTCCGGTTGCCCATCTATCCAGAAGGGAGGCAGAGTTCAATTGGTTCGGCGAACAAGGTCCATCGCCTCGTCCCATGAAATGGTCCCGTAACCCATCGGCGGACTGTTTGCTGTGGGTGACGGACCATGGGGCTTGCCCTTCTGGTTGCACTGCCAGATCCGTTTCGCTCTTAAAGTGTGCCCCGCGGCGCCACTGGTCACGCAGAGCCAGAACATCGAGCGCGTTTTCACGCTCGGAATCCGTTCCAACAGCATCTCCCGGAAGTGAATCTGCACCCACCATGTAGTGCCTTGCCATCGTATCGCACCTTGCCCAATCCGCCGAAAGGGAGGCAGGGTTAATACTGTAGGGTTAATACTGCAGCGTTAAGACTGTTCCAGGATGATCAATCAAGTCACGATCTCTGTAAGTGATGATACATGTAAACACGTGAACGGGTGTCACGATCGTCGAAATGGCCCTCGCTTCTTGAAGAGCGGGTCGCGTTTCAACGTTGAGAGGAGTCGACCCGATTTCCGGAGGTGGCTCGACGACTTCCGGTGCTAGGCGCCGTATCGGGGTCGCGCGATAATACTCGCCGGCTAGCGCATTCGCCACGCCGTAGTTCATGATCCATCGCGGAACATTCCTCCCCAAGTAGTCGCCATGTCACCGAACGTTGCGTCCGACCCGCCGGAAAAACGTCTGGTCAGCCTCGACGCCCTGCGAGGCTTCGACATGTTCTGGATTATCGGCGGCGAAGGGATCGCCCACGCGGCCGCCCAGCTGACCGGTTGGGGCTGGCTCGTGTGGCTCGCTGGGCAGCTCGAACACCCCGAATGGCACGGATTCAAGTTCTACGACCTGATCTTTCCTCTGTTTTTGTTTATGGCTGGCGTCTCGATGCCGTTTTCGTTCGAGAAGCGTTCAGCGCGCGGCGATACGAAGGCACAGCTTACGCGGCACGTGATCATCCGCGGGCTGGTCCTTGTCCTGCTGGGGATGATTTACAACGGCCTACTGCAATTCGACTGGCCGAACACGCGTCTGCCGAGCGTCCTGGGGCGCATTGGGCTCGCGTACCTCTTTGCCGGCATCATCGTGCTGAACACGACTTGGCGCGGCCGGCTCGCCTGGATTGCGGGTCTGTTGATCGGATATTGGGCGGCGCTAAAGTTCATCCCGGTTCCCGGCTTCGGTGCCGGCGATCTTGCCCCCGGCCACACGCTCACGGATTACCTCGACCGTCTGCTGATCCCTGGCCATCTGTACCATGGTGATCGCGACCCCGAGGGATTGTTGGGCACGATTCCTGCCATCGGCACCGCTCTGGCCGGTGCGCTCACGGGCCAGTTCTTGAAGGACAATCGGCGTAACGGCTACTTCAAGACGGCAGCAATGGCGCTCGTCGGACTTCTCTGTCTCGGACTCGCACAACTTTGGAACCTCGACTTTCCGATCAACAAGAATCTTTGGTCGAGTTCGTTCGTGCTGCACTGCGCGGGCTGGAGCCTGTTGTTCTTGGCTCTGTTTTACCTCGTGATCGACGTCTGGCGATTGCGCCGCTGGGCGTTCTTCTTCGTCGTGATCGGGATGAACCCGATTCTCATCTATATGGCAACCCGATTCATCGACTTTGGATACACGACCAATTTTTTCTTCGACGGCGTGCTCCAGGGCATGGGTGAATACCAGCCACTTGCGTGGTCTATCGCTTTGGTTGCGGTCGAATGGATGCTGCTCTACTTCCTGTACCGCCAGAAGATCTTCCTGCGCGTGTAATCGTCATCGCGAACCACCTAACGAATAGAGTTGGGAACTGGTGCGCAAGTACATCACTCCGCCAGAAACGGCCGGCGTCGCGTAGCTCGTTTCATTCAGTGAAATCTGGTGGATCAGTTTGAATTCGTCGGTGGCGGAAAGGACGACCGCTTCGCCGGCTTTTGAGATGTTGTACAGATAACCGTTCACCCAGACGGGCGAGGCAAAGTAGGCTCCCTCAATCCGCTCCCGCCAAATCGTTTCGCCCGTTGCTGCGCGCAGGCAAGATACGACGCCGTCGTCACACCAGAGAAACAGACGCCCGTCCTTGACCAAGGGTGTCGGCACCATCGGAATCGTTGTCTTCAATTCATACGCCAGCGATGGCTCTATTCCCTGCTCGATGGATCCCGGCCGCACGGCGATGCAACGCGTGCCGCGGATTCCCGCTCCGTGCCCGGCGATCACCAACCCCGGCGCCAGGACCGGCGAAATCACGGCGCGATCCAGAAACGGCTGGCCGAATTGCCAATTGGTTTTTCCCGTCGCCGGATCGAGCGCGAGGATGCCATGCGCTGTCGTCGAGAAGATCAACTCGGGGTCACGATTGTCGGCTTGGTAGACACAGGGAGTTGAGTAGCCCGCCAGGTAGGTCTCGGTTTCCGTGAGCCAGCGAGTCGCACCGGTCCTTCGGTCCACAGCAACGACAAAACTCCGGCCCTTCGGGTTCGGACCTTGCGGCTTTCGCCCCGGACTCCTTTCCATATCCTCCTGGTCGTTGATCAGCACGACCAAATCCTGAAAGAGAATCGGTGACGAACCGCTGCCCTGGAGCGAAACGAGCGGTCCCAGATTTCGGCGCCACAGCTCGCGGCCTTCTAGATCCAACGCCAGCAACAGGACCGCCTCGGGAGTGGTCCAAGTAACAACCACGCCATCGGAATCCACGGTCGGCGTCGCCGTCGCATAGGAATTGTCGCGGTGCTGACTGTACGTCGTCGATGGCTCGTCAAGCTTCCAGAGCGTGTCGCCAGTCGGCGCGTCCACACAAAGCAAGGTGCGCAAGGCCGTGCTTGGATCGCAGCACGTCAGAAAGATACGATTACCCCAGACTACCGGTGATGAGTGACCGTGGCCGGGAAGCTCGATCCGCCAATTGTAGTCGTCCTGCGTCCAGCGAACCGGCACCGTCTTCGCCGGGCTCACCCCACTTCCGTTAGGACCCCGAAAACGATTCCACGCTTCCTCATCAGCAGTCACCGAGCGAAGAAAGAAGAGCGATACAGCGAACCAAGGCAAGAATGATCGCATCATGATTTGAAAGCGGGTCAGCTCCCCGTTGTTGCGGCAGACGGACGGACACAGCAAGACTCTTGTAATCCCCGTGGTGGGCAGTTGTCAAATCGTGCACTGGTGCGGCGAGACTTTTTCTATTGATCGTTGCGCCGTAACCGAGCCCGTTGGTCATCCTGGTTCATTGGCTGAGCCGCCGTCAATAGGATTAATACAACCGCAAGTCAAGTTTCATTATGCCTGCCTATCGGCTCATTCATGGGATAGCTCCTGCAGGCTCTGCACGGTGCGTTCCACCAAGATCTGTCCACCCTCGGGACCGACGCGACAGGATTGAGGGATCGCGCTGTATAAAAACGAACTCTGCCTCCCTTTTTCAATCAACGGCTTTCACTTGCCATTTTCGGGAGGCTTGGTCAACGTGCGACGACATCGGTGTGTTGCAGAGCTTGTGCTGTTTCACTTCCGGGGAGATGCGGGGTGCGCCCTCGTCGAATGTTCGAGCGGATCGCATATCGCTCCCGAAATGGCGGGGGGCTGATTCACGAACTGCGTCCCGTCGCCCGTCTCGCAGAAGGGAAAACAGAGCTTTTCCTGAGTTATTTTCTCAAAGGGAGGCAGAGTTGCTTCCTGTGGTATCACGGTCACGATTTGATCAATCCGGCGGGCGGCGCAAGAGTGCTTGGACGACCGCATTTCTCGTACAAAATCGGTCGATTAGCAGACGCACTCACGGCGAATAGTAGTTCCAACTCATTTTGCCGCGACGATAGTGCTGCTGTTCCCAGAGACGAGGCTGATCCGGGCGGGGATTGGGGGCGGGATTCTCGTAGACGTGGAGTTCGTTGCCACTGACGACGATGATCTCTTCGCGCCAATCGCCGGAGACATCCGCCACGTAG
>CAZFWV010000470.1:0-4729 GCA_964522605.1 uncultured Pirellulaceae bacterium | reverse complement strand
TGGCACACCAATTGCGCCGAGCGCGGCAGTACCCCCTTTGGTTGCGGCCGAAGGCTGCGCTGCGTTTAATCCTTTTCAGAAACTCACCGTTCGCGGTGCAAAATCGCATCTCCGCAGTTTCTGCCGTCCTTTTTATCATCCGGTCGAGGGGCTGGGAATACAGGGAATGGTACCGGGAATCGAAGTTCTTCGACGGTAACCTTGGCTATCACTGACTGATCCGATGCGAGATAATGGAGCGGCCGGTTGGGTGAACCATTATCGACATGTTTCTAATGTGGCGCGTCGATTGACGATGCGATACTGAGCGGCGAGGAGGCGATCATGCTGTGGACTTTTCGGTGTGGCATCGTTTGTGGATTTCTCTGCGCATTTGCCAGTGACACAGTCCGATCGGAAGTTGTCACGTATCCGGCGCCGGCGGAAGAGATACTGTCGTCGGACTTCGAAGTGTTTGTCAACGATCAGAAGCTCGATGTCTACACGGCTCGTACTCTTGATCCTCCATTCGCGGACAAACAGTGGGATTTCGGTGGTCCCTATTCATTTGTGAATTTCGACATGTCCGAGCCGGTCGAAGTACGGATAACATCCGAGAGGCCGTTGCGACAAACTGTCGTTCGGCCCCAGCGATCGGACGTCACGCTCGAAATCGAAGATGACCATGCGATCAAGCTCACAATAAGCAAGCCCACCAAGATCAGCGTCGAGCCCGAGGGCAAGAAAGGCCCGCTGCTGCTGTTTGCCAATCCGCTGGAGACGGATCGACCAAGAATCGATGATCCGACGGTCGTCTACTATGGTCCAGGGACTCACCAGGCCGGTGCGATCCTCGTCGGTGATGGACAGACGTTGTATCTGGCAGGTGGCGCGGTGGTGAAAGGAGCCGTGATCGCGCGAGGCGCAGATATTCGAATTTGCGGGCGAGGGATCCTCGATGGATCCGATTACGAATGGCGTAAGGGACCGCACCGCGTCACCGTGGGGATCTACGGTGAAAACGTCGTCGTGGAAGGGATTACCATCCGCGGTTCATCTCACTGGACGATTGTGCCGCAAGGCAGCCGGAATGTGGTCATCCGCAATGTGAAATTGTGCAACTCACGCGTGCAGAATGATGACGGCGTGAATCCCTGTAATTCTCAGAACGTACTGATCACCGACTGTTTTATTCGTAGTGATGACGATTGCGTGGCGCTCAAGGGAATGAATTTTGATGCGGCCAACAGTAACGTCGAGCAAATCGCCGTTGAAAACAGTGTCCTCTGGTGCGACCGTGCTCGGATATTTCTGCTGGGTCATGAGAGTCGTGCTGAGTTCATGCGCAATATCTCGCTAAGAAACCTGGATATCATCCATTTCTCCATGACGCCTTTCCTGTTCGAGCCGGGGGAAGATATGCGGTTGGAGAATGTTCGTATCCAAGATGTGCGGATTCACGGAGAAGGACAAAATGAACTGATCCGCCTGAGGCCAGTGGTGAATCAGTATATGCGGAAGCGTGTACCGGGGTTTGTTCGCAACGTGCATTTTCAAAACCTTCGGATCTTCGGATCCCCCGGCCCATACCAGATTCAGTTGGCCGGCGCCGATCCAGAACACAATGTGCAAGACGTTCTTTTCGAAGGCGTTACGATCCTGGGTGAACCGCTTTCGCTCGAATCACCGTCCGTACGAATCGGTGAATATGTCGAACGGGTGCGCTTTGACGAATAAAAGTGTGACGAATATCAGACAGTCGACTCGCGGCATTATTCAAGCCTGACCAAGAGACATCGTATTCATTCTGGACTCGAAGAGGAAAATGCCATGACAACGATATCAAGACCAACCCGAAGGCAGTTTCTCGGTGATTCGATGACCGCAGCGGCGAGTATCGCAGTACCGATGTTCCTGCCCGCTTCGGTGCTTGGAGCGGATGGAACGGTGCCACCAAGCGAAAGGATCACATTGGGTGTAATCGGAATGGGCCCGCGTTGCACGTACGATATCCAGCCGATGCTCGGCATGCCCGACGTGCGATGTGTGATGATTGCCGATGTTCAGGCAAGTCGTCGTGAGGCTGGCAAGAAGCTGGTCGATCAGCAGTACGGCAACAGCGACTGCAAAGTCACTCGGGACTTTCGCGAGTTACTGGACCGGAACGATATCGATGCCGTGCTGATCGCCACAGGAGATCGTTGGCACGCACCGGCGTCCATCCTCGCCGCCGAGGCCGGTAAGGATATCTACAGCGAGAAGCCGTGCGGTTTGACCATCGAGCTTTGTCAGAAACTCGACGAGACGGTGCAACGGACCGGTCGCATCTTCCAGGCCGGAACGCAGCGACGGAGTGTTCCGAATTTCCAACAAGCCGTAGACCTTGCGCGCAGTGGCAAACTCGGGAAGCTAACTTCCCTGCATGCGTCTGTCTACACTCCCCAGATTCGCACTCAATGGTTGCCTGCCGAGCCAACGCCCGATCCGGACGTTGTCGATTGGAATATGTGGCTCGGGCCCGCTCCATGGCGGCAATACAACGCGCGGTACGTCGGCGGCGACTGGCGCGGCTACTGGGATTTTGATTCCGGCGCGCAATTGCTCGACTGGGGAGCTCATACCCTGGACTTGTGCCAGTGGGCGAACGACGCGGATCAAACGCTGCCGATCGAATATGAACCCCAAAAGGACAAAATCATCTGTCGCTACGCCAATGGAATTCCCGCAATCCTCGATTTCCTACAGGAACCATTCGGCAATCGAGATCCGCACTATATTACGCGGCTTGGTACCTGTCCGGTGCGGTTCGTGGGAGATGAAGGCTGGGTCGAAACGGGCGATAGCGGCGAGATTGTGGTTGAGCCGGAATCGCTGGCTCGTCAGTTGCCAGATTCCCAGAAGCGGATCCGCGGCCTGGATGTCGAATCGCATGCCCGCGACTTCTTTGACAGCATCAAGTCACGGAAGCCAACCGCCTGTAATTCGTCCGTCATGCGGCATTCCCACATCGCCTGTCATGCGGCGGCGCTCTCCTGGATTCTCGGTCGAAAGCTGCGCATGGATCCAGCCACGGAGACATTCGTGGACGACGAGGAAGCCAATCGGCTTTGCCGTCGACCCGCGCGCGAGAGCTGGGCGTCCTGAAATGGGAGTTTTGAAGTTGCACGTAGCCGAATTCGTGAGAATTCGGAGGTGTCGAACAGGGTGACCTACCAACAACGCCTCCGAATTCTCACGAATTCGGCTACGGAACTGACGAAATGTGCAACTTCACAACTGGCGGCTCGGGTCTTCGTGCCTGGTGTCCCGTGGTTTTCGGGAGAGCAAGACGCGGAATAGGACTACAAGGAGACGAACCATGCGATCAGTTTTTCATCGTCGAGATCTCCTGCGAGCCGCGGCGTTCGGCAGCACTGGACTCCTCGTCAGGCCCGGAGCGATGAGCGCTCAGCCTCCTGCGAAGATGTTGAATGTGGCATTGATTGGAGTCGGTGGGCGTGGTCGCTGGTTTGTTGACACGATGCCAAGTCTTGCGAATGTCGTTGCGCTATGTGATGTCAACGACGCGCGGGCTGGAGATGCGTATGAGCGCATCCCGCAAGCTAAAAAGTATTACGACTTTCGAGTCATGCTCGAGAAAATGGAGCGGCAGATCGACGCGGTCGTCATCGCGACACCGGATAACACGCACGCCGTAGCTGCGGCGATGGCGATGAAGATGGGCAAGCACGTTTACTGCGAGAAGCCGCTAACCCATGATCTGTACGAGGCACGTTATCTGCGCGATCTCGCGCGTCAGACTGGGGTCGCAACACAATTGGGAAATCAGGGGACCGCTTCCGAAGCATTTCGTCGGGCGATTGAGCTGATTCGTGCGGGTGTGCTGGGAGACGTTCGTGAGGTGTTCGCGTGGAACGACAGTGGCGGCGCCGGGCCGCGGCCGACACCGCAAGCTGCAGAGCCGGTGCCAGAAACACTTCAATGGGATCTATGGCTCGGACCGGCTGCCGCGCGCAGTTTTCATCCAGACTGGCTCAACTGGCACGCGTGGCGAGATTTTGGCACGGGGCAATTGGGCAATTGGGCCGTGCATACGATGAACTTGGCTTTCAAGTCACTCCATCTGGATGCCATGTGGGACCCCGATCACGTGCCCGATGATCTGCGTCCTGCATCGAAGACGTTTACGGTCGAAGCGAAAGTGTCATCGATCGAGCGCGACACATTTCCGCAGTGGGAGCAGATCGAGTATCGTTTTCCGTCACGCGGAAAATTGCCGCCGGTCGAAATCCACTGGATGAATGGAAGCCGCGGACCCGATCGACGGGCGCAGATCGAAGACCAGCTCGGCCGCCGGCTCGACTGGGGAGACGCCGGCGAGAAGAAATGGCGGGATCACGCGGGATTGTTGATCCTTGGCAGTCGTGGCAAGCTGCACACGACCGGCCACAACGCCGAATTCACTCTGCTGCCCGAGAGCCAGTTCGAGGAATTCACGGGTCCCGAACGCACGCTGCCGCGCTCACGAGGCCATGAACAGGAGTGGCTGACTGCCTGTCTCGGCGGCGAAGCCGCTTGGTCCAATTTTGACTATGGAGGACCTCTCACCGAGTACGTTCTGTTGGGCAACATCGCTACTCTGGTCGAGGGGCCGATCGAATACGACGCGGTCAACGCGACGATCGTGAATCACGCCACCGCGAATCAGCTGACTCGACGCGAGTATCGTACGGGCTGGACGCTGTAGGCA
>CAZFWV010000469.1:0-4738 GCA_964522605.1 uncultured Pirellulaceae bacterium | reverse complement strand
GTCGGCTGCAGCATCGCTTGCCTCGCCCCGCTCCCACACTCGACCGACCGGCCGGGACTCGGTAGCGGCGGCCACTCGAATGCCGTCAAGAATCTGCACACTGATTCGTAGGACGGATTGGCAATCCGTCCCACAGGCTGGTTGATTTGGAAGACGGATTGCCAATCCGTCCTACAAGCGAGCGACTTGGAGCAACTCGCGCGATGCGATTGCGTTCGCAACTCCAAGAGAATCTAGAGCCGAGGCAAAGCCCTAGCCGCCCGTGGGCTGCATGCGGGCATACGATCCGAGGATTCGTATGCTGACCGTCTTGCGCTGGAGCGCTCGAATCGCCTTCCTGACAACCAGGTCGTTCGGGTGGCCCTCGAATTCGACGAAGAACAGATACTCGTTTTGCGAACCCTTCTTGGGAAACGACTCAATCCACGTCAGGTTCAGTCGATGCCGTTTAAAGGCCGCCATCACATCCGCCAGTGTGCCGGGCTGATGAGCCAACTCGAACAACAGTGACGTCTTGTCTCGTCCCGTACGCTCCGAAGGCCCCAAGCCGATCACCGCGAAACGGGTGACGTTGTCGGGATTATCCTCGATGGATGCCGCGAGAACCGACAACCCGTAATTGACGCCTGCCTGCTGGCTGGCGATCGCGGCAACGCCTTTCTGATTGACGGCATTCTCGGCCGCGGCGGTTGTGCTGGTCGTTGCCACCGTCCTGACGTTCGGCAATTGTGACGAGAGCCACTGTCGACATTGTGACAGTGCTTGCGGCTTGCTGTGGACTTCACGGACCTCCGGCAAGGCGCACGTGCCGAGCAGACAATGGTGGATGCGCATCTGCACTTCCCCGCAAATGCAGACCGGAGATCGTGTGAACATCTCGAGCGTATCGACAATGCGACCGTCGGTTGAGTTTTCGATCGGGACGATCCCGAACTGGACGTCTCCACGGTGAACGGCCTCGAAGACCGAACTGATCGTCGCCACCGGCAGCAAGTGGCTGCTCTGTCCATAACGCTCAATCGCCGCCAAATGGCTATAGCTGAACTCGGGTCCGAGATAGGCCACGCGCGTCGTGCAGATCAGAGCCTGGCAGGCGCTGTCCAACTCACGAAAGATCGCCCGAAGAGCTGACTCACCTAGCGGCTGGGGCGAGCGATTCACGAGGGACTGCCACGTGTGACCCACGCGGGCGACCTCGTCCGCACTCACCGCCTGCTCAGCGGCCGAATGGATCAGGCCAGCCCGCTGCTGAACGAGCTTCAGAATTTTTTGATCCAACTGCGAAATCTGTTGCCCCAATTTCGGTCGGCTCGCACGGCGTGACTTGGATCCGTCGCGGGTCGTGGAGGCGTCGGAGCGACGTTGTTTGCTCATCTTGGGCAATCCTGTCAATGCAAATACTGTCAATTTGGCAGCGTGCTCGAGGCAGCCGTTCGGACCGTGTCAAAATGGCAGCGGAAATTTGGGGATGGATCCCTAGCCGAGCCAATCGTGCCTCGCAACCCTTTTGCAAATATAAACTTAACAAATCGACTTGGTGTCCGGCAGGTACGTGGCACGAACTTTGCTCTCCTGCTGAGACGAACCGCCAGCTGTGGCGCGTGGACCCGTACGCGACCGGCTCCGCAGTTCCCAATCACACAAACATCGACGACATTCCACAAACCGGAGATCTTCCTCCCCTTTCAAGGGTGGTCGAGAGGAAAGGAACGAAATAATGGCACAAGGCGAAAAAATCATTGGAATCGATCTCGGCACCACAAACTCGGTCGTCGGGGTCATGGAAGGCACGGACCCAAAAGTCATCGCCAACGCGGAAGGCAATCGGCTGACCCCCAGCGTCGTGGCATTCACGGATAAGGGGGAAACGCTCGTGGGCGAGCCCGCGCGGCGTCAGGCTGTTACCAATCCGAAAAAGACGATCTACTCGATCAAGCGTTTCATGGGCCGCCGCCACAACGAAGTGATGGCGGAAGAGAAGATGGTCCCCTACGAAATCACCGGGGGCCAGAACGACTACGTGAAGGTCAAGGCGGGCGACAAGGAACATACGCCGCAGGAAATCTCCGCGATCATTCTGCGAAAACTCAAAGAGGCCGCAGAATCGTATCTGGGTCACAAGGTCAACAAGGCCGTCATCACCGTCCCGGCGTACTTCAATGATTCGCAGCGACAGGCAACGAAAGACGCCGGTCAGATTGCCGGTTTGGAGGTCGCCCGGATCATCAACGAACCGACCGCGGCAGCACTCGCCTACGGACTCGGCAAGAAAGCCAACGAAAAGATCGCTGTGTTCGACCTGGGTGGCGGTACGTTCGACATCTCGATTCTCGAGGTTGCTTCGACCGAGGGAAAAGATGGTGACGTAACCGTCTTTGAAGTGATCAGCACAAGCGGCGATACGCACCTGGGCGGTGACGACTTCGATGAAGTTCTGATCCATTATGTGGCGGACGAGTTCAAGAAGGAGCAGGGCATTGACCTGCGCAATGACACGATGGCACTGCAGCGGTTACAGGAAGCCTGTGAGAAAGCGAAGAAGGAACTCAGCTCGACCGCACAGACTGACATCAACCTGCCCTTCATCACGGCCGATCAGAATGGTCCGAAGCACCTGCAGTTGACTGTCAGCCGGGCGAAGTTCGAGGAGCTGGTGGACCACTTGATCGAGCGCTGCCGCAAGCCGGTCGTCCAGGCGCTGAACGATGCCAAGATGAAGCCCTCGGATATCGATGAGGTCGTGCTTGTCGGCGGCTCGACGCGAATTCCGCGCGTGCAGGCGCTCGTGCGGGAGGTCTTCGGAAAGGAACCGCACAAGGGAGTCAACCCGGACGAAGTGGTTGCCGTGGGAGCAGCGATTCAAGGCAGCGTTCTTGCCGGCGATCGCAAAGACGTGCTGCTGCTGGACGTGACACCGCTGTCTCTGGGAATCGAGACCCTGGGCGGCGTCTTCACAAAGTTGGTGGAACGGAATACGACGATCCCAGCAGAACGAAAGCAGACGTTCAGCACCGCGGAAGACAACCAGACGGCCGTTACCGTGCGAGTTTTTCAGGGCGAGCGTCCCATGGCGGCCGATAACCGCCTGCTGGGGCAATTCAACCTGGAGGGAATTCCACCAGCACCACGCGGTGTGCCGCAAATCGAAGTCAAATTCGACATCGACCAGAATGGCATCCTGAATGTTTCGGCCAAGGACCTGGGGACCGGCAAGGAGCAGACGGTGCGGATTGAGCAGTCTTCCGGCCTGTCGGATGACGAAATCAGCCGGATGCGACACGACGCAGAAGAGCACGCGGCCGAGGATAAAGCGAAGCGTGAACTGGTTGAACTGCGCAATCAGGCCGACCAGATGTGCTTCCAGGTCGAAAAGCTGATCAAGGAGAACGCGGACAAGCTGAAGCCGACGGACCGCGAGCCGTTGGAGAAGGCGATTGAAAAGACGCGCGAAGTGGCCAAGCAGTCCGACGTCCAGGCCATCAAGTCGGCCATCAACGAACTGGAACAGGCCTCGCACGCGTTCAGTAAGACGCTTTACGAAAGTACCGCGCGTGGGGCAGAGTCCGCCGGAGCCGGTGGTGCCGAACCCGGAGATGCAGGCGCTGCAGGCGCGGGCGAAGACGATACGATCGACGCAGAGTTTGAAGTTAAGGACTCCTAATCAAGATCCCTATGGCATTTCGTTTCGACAAACTGACGATCAAGGCCCAGGAAGCGGTGGCGCGCGCACAGTCGCTGGCCACCGAAGCGGGCAATCCCCAAATCGAGGCCTTGCACCTGCTGGCGGGACTGCTGGACGAATCGGAAGGCATCGTCCAACCTCTGCTGCAGAAGGTGGGCGTGAATCTCAAGCAGTTGACGTCGGTTGTGGAATCCGAGTTGAAACGACTGCCCCGATCCTCGGGCGGCGCGGCGCCTCCCGTGGGCCAAGGCTTGGCCCAGGTTCTGCAAGGAGCGCAGGCGGAAGCGAGCCGGATGAAGGATGATTTTGTCTCAACGGAACATCTGCTGCTCGCGCTGACCAAAGTCGCCTCTCCCGCTCAGCGTCTACTCCAGATGCATGCGGTTAGTGAAAAGGATCTGCTCACCGCCCTTCAGACAATCCGGGGTTCGACACGCGTGACCGATGAAAGTCCGGAAGCCAAATTTCAGGCGTTGGAGAAATACGGAATCGATCTCGTCGAACGCGCCAACGCAGGCAAGCTGGATCCGGTCATCGGCCGCGACAACGAGATTCGTCGAGTCATCCAGGTGCTTTCGCGGCGAACGAAGAACAACCCCGTGCTGATCGGCGAGCCTGGTGTCGGAAAAACCGCGATTGCGGAAGGACTTGCGCTACGAATCGTCGAGGGGGACGTCCCTCAGAGCCTGAAAAACAAGCGGGTCGTCGCACTCGACATGGGAGCATTGATTGCCGGCACCAAGTTTCGGGGAGAATTCGAAGAACGCCTGAAAGCCGTCTTGCGCGAAGTGGAAGATGCCGGCGGCTCGATTGTCCTCTTCATCGACGAACTTCATACCGTTGTCGGTGCGGGTCGGGCTGAAGGTGGCTCCGACGCTGCGAACCTGCTGAAGCCCGCGCTTGCACGCGGCCAGTTACGTTGTATCGGCGCCACGACGCTGGACGAATACCGCCAGTACATCGAGAAGGATGCAGCGCTCGAACGACGGTTTCAACCGGTTTATATCAATGAACCTTCCGTCGAGGACACGATCGCAATTTTGCGAGGACTGAAGC
>CAZFWV010000468.1:0-4772 GCA_964522605.1 uncultured Pirellulaceae bacterium | reverse complement strand
CTGGCCGAGGTCTGTGTCTTGCTGCTTGGAAGCCTGGACTGTTTCCCCCATGATCGAAACAAAGACACAGACCTTGCAAGGGCAAACTGGGGACCCTAGGAAACTCCATCATCCCGGCTTGGGCGCCGGTGTTACCTCCCGAAGCCTGGGCTGTTCCACCCACAATCCACAGATAACCCAAACCACTGAGAACTCCTGGGCGAGGTCTGTGTCTTGCCGCTCGGGCCTTGCCGCTCGGTCAACCATCAAGAGTTTACACAGCTGGCACCCGGTGCGCGTTGGAGTAAACCGTCAATCACCGCGAATGAACCCTGCAACAAGCTACAACGATTTGTCTTGAAGACCACCCCAAAGCACGTCGCTTGCCTGCGAAATTCGCAATGTCCCCTTCCCCCCCTTTTCCTCCGTCACTTGTGAGCCCGATGAAACGATACACCGGTCAAGTGTGCCGCGCCGAATGCAATCCACACAATAAAGTTTCGCCCAGCAAGGTAGCTCCATCGCCTCATCGGTTCCGCGGTGAGCACCCCACCCCCAGCCTTTTTCCCCGCGAGATTCTCAACTGCCCAGTAGACTGCTCGATGTCCGTATGCATCCAGCAGAAGCGCGACGACCAAGGCGATGATCGGCACCCACCATTTTTTCGGCCACGCCATGATCATAAGCATCACAGCGACAGCAATCACTGCCCTGCCGGGCAATCTCTCCGTCATATTCCGCTCCAGCAGTGCCGTCGCCGACATCGAGCTGAATGCCGTGTCCGGTGCCACTCCCTCCCAAGTTAGAAAACGAATCCAAAGCAGAACTACGGCGGCGATTGTCGTCCAGCCAAACAGAAAAGCAATCGTAATGGGCTTTCTTTTCGAATCCGATCTGCCATCCGCGAGAACGCCTCGACCGAGTAGGAACATCGGTAGCAGCAACCACAGCAGCATCAATACGGTCAACAAATCAATCGCGGGTCGCGCATAGTCGTCCCAATCAGCGCCCGGCCAAGGATAGGAGACACGGCTATCGTCGTGAGCGTGCAGCCAGTCTTGCGTGGCCGAGAAGAGCAGCCGCCCGTACGTGTAAGCGGCCAGATACATGACGACTCGTGTGCGCCCGCCCCAACTGCGCCAAATGCCTTCTCTTCCGGCAAGCCACGCAGCAAGCACGGCGCTCATCGAGTCCGCACCCCACATGAACGTCCCGAATACGATCAGGACAGGAGCGGACTGGCCGCCCAGTGGGCGCGACCGGTTGTAACCAATATCGAAGCAACAGGTGGAAACGGCCCCCATCAGGAGCAGAGCCGACAGAAACAATAGTCTTCGCAATCCTACCAGCATCGATGCGCGACTGATGCGTTCTTTTCGAACAACCGACATGGGTATTTCCATGCTCTTGCTTCCCCTCGATGGCCGGGATCGTGCTCAACGAGGTTACTTCGAGTTTCGTACGTCAATACCTCGTTCTCTTTCGTGTCGGGCACTTCCAGAAATTGGCGGTTGCTTAATTGGAGGGATATTCGAGCGCGGAACTTGCACAGCGTTTGGTGTGCTCTGCGCGGACAATCGAGCGTCGTCTGCACGTAATCTACCAACCTCTCAGCAAATCGCGAGGAGCCTGACATCAGTATTCTCATCAATAACGCCGACCCAAGCGTACCGCTCGCAACAATGGAGCCTCTTGTCACAACGGCGGCACGACCCGTCCAAGCATCGATTGCCCGGCGACACGACCTCGACGCGCTGCGGGCGATCGCGATGTTGCTGGGGATCGTGCTCCACGCCGCACTATCGTTTTCACCGATTCCGTGGACGGTGAAGGACGCTCAGCAAAGCGAATCTTACTACGTACTGTTCGCTGCAATCCATGGATTTCGCATGCCTTTGTTTTTCATGCTGAGCGGATTCTTCACGGCAATGTTATGGCGGAAGCACGGACTCGGCGGGCTGATCAAACATCGACTCAAACGAATCGCGTTGCCGCTGTTTCTGGGTTGCCTGACGATCGTGCCAGCAATGTGGCTAGTCAGCTATATCGTGATTCAGCCGTCACCAACGGGGTCACAGAACGCAGCAGTCTGGAAGGCGGTCGTAGCGGGGGAGACTGGCCGCGTTCGCAGCGCGATCGAATCGTCTGAAATCAGAGTCGACGCCGTCAGCCCGGATGGCGCGTCGCTGCTAACGGTCGCCGTGTTCTTTGGGCATACGGACATGATCGAAATGCTGCTGGACAAGGGAGCGGACGTTAACCAGCGAAACCGCGATCAAGGCACAGCACTGCACAGCGCTGCCTTTGTTGGCCGCGCGGAGGAGGCCGCGATCCTCCTGCGAGCTGGAGCCGATAGGGACGCGTTGGACGCGGGCGGACAAACCGCCAAGGACCTGCTGAACACCGACTTCGGCACCACCAACTTCATTGCGACATCCTTCGGACTCTCGCTTAATGAGAAGGCTTTGAAGGCCGGTCGCGTCCACATCGCGAAGCAGCTGGGCGTTCCGGAATACGTGGGTTCCGGTACGATTGATTTGGGAGGTCCTGGTTGGGGAGCGATCAAGGGTCTGCTCTTTCAGTTGCCTGTCTTCATGCATCTGTGGTTTCTGTGGTTCCTTTGCTGGTTGATCGCGGCATTCCTGCTATACGCGATGCTCGCCCCTAGGTTGAGACTCCGGAACCTCCCGTCATGGCTCGTGTGCTCTCCGATCAGTTTGCTATGGCTGATTCCGCTAACGATGTTGGCTCAGTCGTTCATGAACCCACACAGTTTCGGCCCGGATTCATCCATGGGCCTATTTCCCCTACCGAGCGTGTTGGCATACTACGCGATCTTCTTTTTCTTCGGCGCGATCTACTGGGACGCGGACGACACCGATGGCCGTCTCGGGCGCCGGTGGGCGATCAGCCTGCCGGTCGGGCTGATGATTGTCTTTCCGATCGGCTTGGATCTGGTGTCGGGAACGTTCGGGGGCATCTTCTCTCTGGAGGATGCAGTGCTGAACTCTTTCGTGGCAAACTTCCTGCAGGTCCTCTTTGCATGGCTTATGACATTCGGACTAATCGGCGTAGTTCGTCAATGGATGTCGCGCGAAAGCAAAACCATGCGGTACCTATCGGACTCGTCCTACTGGTTGTATCTGGCTCACCTTCCGCTCGTCCTGCTGGCTCAGTGGTTCGTGAAAGAGATTCCGGTGCCCATTTGTCTGAAGTTCGCGGGAATAGCGCTCGTGATCTCTGCCTTCCTGCTAATGACCTACGAATACGGCGTTCGATACACCTTGATCGGTCGAATTCTCAACGGCCCGCGAATCAGGTCGTCGTGACGTGGGCAGCTGGCGAACGCAGGCAGCTCCAATTCGATTTGGTGAAAATCGCCAAGAAACGAAGAAATTTCGACCGATCTTCTCCGCGGGGGATACTACTTATCGGATAATGCACGGGGCAGCTGACCGCGTCGGCTGCAGGAATCCCGTTTCGACGATTCGGTGATCACCATGCTTGCTCCCGAGCCCTCGCGAGACCCTATGCCGACCGATGAATCTCTGTTGGCAAGGTATGTGGAAGGGCTCAGCAATGAGGAGGTCGCCAGACGCATGCAACTCAGCGTGGCGGCCATCGAAAGTCGGCTGAAGCGGGCGAAGTCCAAGCTCCGCTCGCGACTGGCGCGGCGCGGAATCACCTGGGCGTTGGCCATCGCCGCGTTGGAACTGAGTCAGCGTCAGGTGCGCGCTGTGGACTGGGGGCAACTTGTAGCGCGAACGACGGAAATTGCGGTAAGTGATGGCCTGCCGAAGTCGCATAGCGATGTGGGTAGCAGAGTCGTAGAACACCTTATTCATCAGGAGGCATTGGCCATGGCCATGTTTCAATGTGGCAAGATCGCTCTTGTCGGCGCCCTCATCATCGGTGCGGTCTCGACACCTTTGGCGTGGCGCTACGTTGTGGCGGCAGATGACGGCACGGCTCCGGTTTCACCCCACTCACCAATTGTTGAATTGTCGACTGCTACCGCGGAAGATGCGGTCTCACCAGCGCCCGAAGTCACCGTACGACTTGACACAGACTCTTCCGGCATCAGCACGCCCAATTCGGACGGCCGGTACGATCTCAAGATCCGCAGCGCTGCGGAACGAGCGATTGAGCGTGCACTTCTCGAAACGACGGCTTTGAGTTTTGTCGAAACTCCACTGAACGACGTGGTCTCGTACCTGGAGAATGAGCACTTGATCCCAATCGTAATCGATATCAAGGCGATCGAGGAGATCGCTCTGTCGCCCGATACACCGGTTACCGCGCACATCTCAGGGATCAAGCTGCGAAGTGCAATCAACCACGTGTTACGCGATATTGGACTGACCCACATCATCAACAACGAGATGCTCCTGATCACGACACCTGAGGTCGCTGAACAGGCGGTTGAGACTCGGGTCTATGCGTTGGACGACGACTCGACTGTGGATATCTCCCAACTGGCCGAGATGATCCCGAAGGTGATCGCCCCGGACAGTTGGGACGAAGTGGGTGGAGAAGGAACGGTGGTGGCACACGGCGAAGGGCTCGTCATTCTGCAGACTCAGGAAGTACACGATCAGATTAGTGATCTGCTTGATCAACTTCATCGCCTGAATCGGGGCAGGTGACCCGACCGTTCGGATCGATGAGCCCCCCCGACGATTCATTCGAGCGCGTGCGAATCACTACGCTCCTGGATCGAGTGTCGCTGATCCAGGACAGTTCTGACGCCCTTTTCCTTCGGAGCCGCGCCAGTTCCTCCAGCATTTCGATGT
>CAZFWV010000467.1:0-4777 GCA_964522605.1 uncultured Pirellulaceae bacterium | reverse complement strand
TCCATGCGACTCGGCAAATCGTGGCCCGCGGCTAGCGCCGTCGGCTCACAAACTCAGTCCGTAACGGTTTTGAAATGCGTTCTACTTGAAGTTGATGGAGAATCACGATGCGTCCTCAAGCGATTCGATTTCTCGGCGGGGTGCTCCTAGCCTTCACCATCACCACGTTGGTTGGCGCCGAGGAAGATCCGATCGCGCCCATCGCAAGTGCGCGACGAATTCTCGCCGATTGGAACAATCCTGAGGTTGGCGACGCCATCGAAGAACTGGGGCAGCGGATCGCCGTCACTCCGGACGATGCCGAAGCGGTCATCGCAATGCTTGCGAAAGAAGAGTCTCTGCAAGCCGATACGCTTCGGTCAGAACTGCTCGTGTGGATCGCGCGCGGCGACGAGACCCCATCCTGGAAACTGAAACAGATGGCGGTCAAACCGCGACCGATGGCAACCGAACGATTGGGGCCACTGGCCAGCGAGTTGCTCTTGCACAACGATTCGTTTGTGCGCGGCCTGGCAGAATGGGCCCTCGCGATTCGATTGCACATGGAATACGAATGCGCCGAAGAGCGAATCGATGGACGCCGGGTCGCCAGGCCATGGCCGAATGCCGACGCGCCCGATTGGTATCGGGCCTGGGACGCGATCGGTGCGGGAGCGATGCTGGAGCTGGACTATGTTCGGCAAACGGCCGCACTCGGCGCCCATCGCACCACGGACGGTTTGCTCAACGCGGCGGAGAAGCTTGTCGAGCGATCGGAACAGTTGACGGCGTACGCGGAGCGGAAGGGTAAGAACTCCCACCAAACGGGACACGAGCGTGTTTTAGCTGCCTATCGATCACTAAAAAGCGCAGCGGAACCACCGACCGCTGGCCTGACCGAGCAGCGACAGCGCTATCTCGAACTGCGACGGGCGCTACGGGATGTCGTATTATCAAACCCGGATCTTGACTTCGATCAGATCGTATTCGGAACGCGACAGGCACCGACCGGCAATGGCAACATCACGGTCGGACGCTGGAACACGCACACGCCGGGCGGCGACATCTACGTGAAGCAAGGTTTCTCGCCCGACGATCCTGTCACGCCGCTCCTGAACGGCCGGCTGGGCCCCGGGCATCTGCGCGGATTGGAGCTGCATTGGGACGCCAATCGCCTCGTCTTTGCTTTCGCACCGCAGAATGGCCGCGCGAATGCCGATCAGCGGTTGCCGGAGAGGAGCGACTTTGGCGGCTACTTCGGCCAGGGCGTGGGAGCGGTCGAGGAAATGTCCCATCTCTACGAGATCAACGTCGACGGCTCAGGCTTGCGGCAGCTAACCACCGAACCGTTCCACGCCGACCAGGAGCCGACCTATTTGCCGAATGACGAAATCGTCTTTGTTTCCGATCGTTCCTATTTCGGCAGTCAGTGCGCGGGGGCATTGGAGCAGGACAACATGATCCTGAACCTCTACCGATGTGACCCTGACGGCAAGAACATTCGACCACTCTCCAACAACAAAGACTTCGACCGACACCCGCACGTGATGGATACGGGTCAATTGCTCTTCCTGCACTGGGAGTATCAAGAGCGGCATCTCTGGCAGACCCACTCGCTCTGGACGTGCCGCCCGGACGGCTCGATGACCGATGCGATCTACAAACAGCATATTCCCAGCGGGCCGATGTCGCTGCGAGAGGCGCGACAGGTTTTCGGACAGAGCCAGTGCGTGGCCATTGCTTGCGGACATCACAATTACGATCAAGGCGCCGTATTCCTGATTGATTACGCTCAGGGAATCAACAATCGCTATGCGATGCGAAACGTGACGCCCGGTGTTTCCGGCACGGAGGGCGGATATGGCGGGGTCCAGCCGGTCGCGGAGGGAGGTGTGGAGGACCGCGGTGGACACTATATGTTTCCTTATCCGCTTTCCGACAAGTGCTTCTTGGTCTCGTTCTCGTACAAACGGCCGGAACGCAACGCAGGGCAGAATTTCTCACTCTATTACATCGATGTGTGGGGCAATAAAGAACTGATTCATCGCGACAAGAAAATGTCTGTGTCGTTCCTGTCTCCGCTCAAAGCTGTTGCGCCGCCGCCGGTCCTGACGGAATATCCAGCGCGCGAAACGATGCAGCAGAAATCAGGCGAAGCACTGGCGGTCGTCTCCGATGTCCACGCGGGATGGTCCGACCAGGAGGAACGTCGGATCAAGTACCTAAGAATCTCGCAGAAAGTTCCCTGGCCGTGTGTGAAAGACGAGAGTAAATCGTGCGGCTTCAATGATCTGCATTGGATGCCAGCGGCCTGGGATCCAGTCCTCGGGATGTGGGACTGGGGAGCCGCCCGGGTGATCGGCATCGTGCCGGTCGAGGAAGATGGCTCGGCCTACTTCAAAGTACCCGCCGATCAGACGGTCTACTTCCACGGTCTGGATGAGAATTTCCTGGAAGTCCGCCGGATGCGGAGTAATGTCACATTCGTAGCCGGAGAAACCCGCAGTTGCATCGGCTGCCACGAGAGCCGCGCAGCCACGCCGGCCCCGGCGGCGGTCCCCTTGGCCATACGACGAGAGCCGTCGACGCCCGAGCCACCCTCGTGGGGCGACCGCATCGTTCCGGATTACGAGCGCCATATCCAGCCGATTTTCGAGCGTCACTGTGTCCGGTGTCACGGACAGAAGAAACCCGACGGTGACTTGGAACTCACTTCGCGACGAATCGATGGGTATCTGCAGTCCTACCGAACGCTGTTCGGACTGAAACCCAGCGATGCGACACCGTTTACGAAAAACTATTGGGCGATCTGGCGACCGAATGAACCACCGATCAGTAACCAAGAACATGATGCGGCGAAAAAGTTCTTGCGGGCGATGATGCAAGATCCAAAACCGGCGCAGCTGGTTACCGTGGCCGATTACACGAGTGGTTCCGAGGTGACGGAGCCGCGGCAGTTCGGTTCGGCCCGCAGCAAACTCACGCTAATACTGCTGGAGGATGCTCTGCATCGAGATGAAGTCACGCTTTCTCGCGACGAATGGATTTCGCTCGTCACCTGGGTCGACCTGAATGCTCAGTACTGGGGAACCTTCGTCGAAAAGGACGGCCACTACGCCAGTCGCCGTGCCTCGGGTCCGGTCGTGCCACCGCGTCGCGTCGATGTGGTGTTTCCTGACCCCTGGGCTCAGCCACCCGCTGGTGAATGGATGTGGCTGGATGACCAAACCGTCGGTTTGAGATGAGATCAGTTATTGGAGTCAAATTGGATGAAAACTGCGAACTGCAGCACAAATACGTACCACCGCCGCGAATTTCTGAAACGGACTCTCGCAACCGCGACGACTTGCTGCCTCGCACCCGCCTCGCTCACACGAGGCGCAGAACGAGCCCCCGCCAATGCACCGCGGCCCTTCGTTGGCATTCAGATCGCTGCGCACAGCTTCTACGATGAAGGTGTTGAGCATTGCCTCGACATGCTGAAGGAAACGGCCGGCATCAACGCCCTGCTGATCAACAGCCACAGCTACTACGGGGCGATGGGCCGGCCGCTCGAGGTGATGGCCGATCATGGCGTTCCCAAAACCGACAACTCAAAACGAACGTTGCCACGCATCTGGGTGAAACATCATGAGAAGTATTTTTCCGAGACGAAGCTGAGGCACCGCGAGCCGAACCCGGATGCGATGTACGCTGGTCGGGAAGTGTTCAGCGACATCGCAGAGGCCGCTCGTCAGCGGGGCATGCAGCTCTACGTGCGGCACTATCAGCCATCGAAGGAGGCAGTGCGCTACATCGATGGTTTCGCCGACGTGCTGGCCCAGGATCATCAAGGCCGACCGCACGACAGACCGTGCTGGAACAACCCCGACTATCGCGGGTACTTGTTGGGCACGATGCGAGATCTGTTCGAAAGCTATCCGCTGGATGGCCTGCAATATGGCGCCGAAAGACCCACGCCGCTGACGGATGTTCTGTTCAAGGGAACAGGGTTCATCTGTTTCTGCGAGCATTGTCGTCGTCGCGGCGCCGCGGACGGCATTCACGTCGAACGTGCTCGCGACGGCGGTCGTGCTTTGTGTGAGCTGATGGCGGGTCTGCGAATGGGGACTGCCCGCACGCCAGACGGCGTCCTGCCAGAATTTCTCGCCATCCTCCTGAAATACCCGGAAATCCTCGCCTGGGAACGCCTCTGGCACGAGTCGGGCAACGAGGTCCATAAGATGCTCTACGACGAACTCAAGTCGATCCGACCTCAGGCAGATATTGGGCGACACGTCGATCATCGCCAGTCAAGTTGGGATCTGATGTACCGCGCCGGTTCGCGTTATCAGGACATGCCGGATCACGTGGACTTCATTAAACCGATTCTGTACCACAACATTCTCGGGCCACGGTTGAAGTCGAATTATCTCGATCCACTCGGGCGCGGTCTTCTGAAGGAACTTTCCGCCGAGCAGTCGCTCGAACTGTTCTATGCTTGGTTCGGACATTCGATCGAGACCGAGCCGACACTGGACAAGATTCAGGAAGGTCTGTCGCCCGAGTACGTCTATCGCGAAACCAAGCGGGCGGTGGATGGCGCGGCAGGACGCGCGGCCGTCTACGCGGGAATCGGACTCGATATTCCTCGCGGCAGCGGCTGGGGGAACGATGTCTGGCGCACGGATCCCGATGAGGTTTATGCTGTCGTCAGCAAGGCATTTGCGGCAGGAGCTGCCGGAATCGTCGCTTCCCGCGAATACGAAGAGATCTCGCTGGAGAGTCTGCGCGTAGTCGGTCGCGCCGTGCGCGATGC
>CAZFWV010000466.1:0-4780 GCA_964522605.1 uncultured Pirellulaceae bacterium | reverse complement strand
CCGCCGTGGGATCGCCCTGATCGATGGCAGAAAGGATGCGCGTGACGTCGGACATCGCCGCGGCCCTCTGGGACCACGTACACGCCCGATATTGTACCCGTCGCAAGATGCTGCCGGAAGGAAAAGGGAAAGGGGACATTGGAAGGGAAAAGGGGACATTGCGAATTTCGCAGGCAAACGACGTACTCTGGGGTGATCTTCAAGGCAAATCGCTGTCGCCTGTTGCTGGGCTCAGTCAAGATCGTGAGGCCGGTTCCAATCAAGCTCATGAGCGCCGGCTACGCCGGAGAAATACCCATGAGGCGAAGATCAGCATGGAGCTCGTGGAGGGCTCAGGCACAATTGCCCAGGTGAAGTAGGTGGCCGAGGCCAGCCCACTGCCGGAAGCGAAATCACCCAGATAAGCACCGGTTGTCGGATCGAAGCGAACAACTCGGCCCCGGCCCTCGGGGGAGATTGCATCCTGATCTGCAACGTAAAGCAATCCGTCCGGGCCGAACTGCAGATCGCAGGCGCGGCCTCCTCCGGGCAGCTCCGCGAAGAAGCCCAAATCCTCGCCGGTCATGGGGTCGAATCGTCGAATCTGCCCGGCCCCAGCGAGAGCCACGTAGAGGTTTCCATCGGGTCCCAGGTCCAGTCCCTGGGGGTCATGGTAAAAACCGGTCGACAACGATGTGATCGGTTCTCCGGTGGTCGGATTATACACGTGGATCGATCCGCTCCAGTAACCGGATACATAGAGATTTCCGCCGGGCTCGAAGTTCGGCACGTGATCGCCGCCCTGCGTGACGAAAGGCGGCGACAGGTACGAACCATCTATGCCGCTGAACCTGCGAACATCGGAACTAAGATGGTTCCCCACATAAAGGTTGCCGTCTGGGCCAAACCGCAGTCCTCGTGGCCCCTGCATGTTGCTGGTCATCGGGACGAACGTGTCAATCAGTGACAGCGTGATAGGGTCGTAACGCTTGATCTCGCCAGGACCACGTAGCTCTGAGACGACATAAAGGTAATTGTCCGGTCCCGTGGTAATGCCGTACGGCGCCAGATATGGGTCTGGGTCGACGGAGACCTTGGCGACGAAATCACCGTTGGTGCCATTGAAGCGGAAGATCTCACCCGTCTGGGCATCCGTCACAAACAGGTCTTGGCCGAGGACCGGCGGGGCAGTGATCAGCCAGCTCAAGACTACAGCTGCGAGCAAGGTGCGAGCAACCGGCACACTCATTTGCCGAGATGACAACCGGCACGCATCGATCGTCCGAATAATAGTCCTCGATGTGTTCATGTTCTATCCTCCTGTTCTGGGCAACATCGTATTCTGTGACACCTTCACGTCGCAATCATTTAGTGTCATTCCACATCTCCTTTCCAACCACAACCGGGCAACGTAGTAAGTTCGTACACGGCGCTATTTCATCTTTCGCTTTCACTTCGATCGCGCGGAAGCGATCAGACGCAAAGGCGCGTTCGTTTCCGAAAGACGGCAGCACGCCTGGGGGCATCCATTAGGGGTCGTTCTATCGCCCGCGAGACTGGAAAGCCCATCAGCCCGCTTCGGGTTGCCTCTCATGGCAGCGCAATGGACGTTTCTTTGCAGCATTGCGGTGCTGTTTCACAACGGTCGTCCGATGGGGCAGCGACTTCGGCTTGCGACGATCCAGAGGGACAACGCCGCCATTGACAGAAGCCACGCGCCCGGCTCCGGAACCGCTACCGCAGGCATCCTCGGTCCCTTTTCGTAGCCGCCATCGATGAGCGCGGCGACGATGTCGTTGGTGTTGAAGCAGCGGTCCGCGTTCCAGTCACCCTCGTCCCAGCTCGCGGGATAGCATCTTGATGTATCGCCAATCATCTTCTCGTACTTGCCCGCCTCGAGGACTTGCACAAGGTCACCGGTGTCGAATTCGCCGTCGAGATTGGCGTCGCCAAGCCAGGTGTTCTTCACCGCGTGGACCCAGATGTCGTGGTCGATCAGGTCAATTTCTTGATCCTCGTTGAGATCGAATTCTAGCGACGGCACGGTCTTGGCGATTTCGCGGCTCAGCAATTCGATATCGCGAACGTCAACGACGCGGTCGTAGTTGAAATCACCAAGAATTGGCGGCACGGATGTGAAGTAAACGTCATCAAACGTGATATCCAAGAAACCGGGCTGACTCTCCTTGAGAACGTTCCCCCCAAGTCCAAACCCTGCATATCGCATGAATTTCGAATCGGTAATCGTCAATTGAGGTGCTGCGGGTTCGGGGTCGCCTTCCCGCCACACCTTCATCGTAATCTGGTCGCCCACCGTGCCGCCTTCGACAATCCATGCCTCTCCGATATGGAATTGAAGCGTGGGATCCTCGATTGGAAACACCAGGTACGGATCACCGCCGCGCTCGATCTGGAATCGATGTGACACAGAATTGGCGAGGAAAATGTAGCTACCGTCTTGGTGTTCCGGTTCCGCTGCGCGCATGAACAGCCAAGGCAGACTGCCCTCCGTGTCCGCTGTCACTTTGGCCCGCAGGAAACCGTGCATGGACTGCAAACTGCTGAGAGAATCCTCCCAGGCACTCGCCATGTAATGGGGAGTGTTTATGGGCTGCGATCCACCATTTTTCATCTGGTAAGCGGTTGAGCTTGCATCAAACACAGCAGGTCCCACCGGAGGTCCCGGCATATAGTTGAAATGTCTCCACCCGACATCGTTCCCGTCGTTGAAATCGTCGATGAGGATCGTTTCCGCGCAGGCGGTAGCCAATGGGAGCAATACGACGACAACGAGCTTCAATCCCGTCGAAGCAAAAGTGCGTTTGCACATGGTCAGTCCTCCCTCGTGCGGTCGGACCAGTGGCCCTTACGCTCCTGTCGACCGCGATGACGGTCTGCGGTATCGTGGCGCGCAGACCATGCGCCCTGCGGTGGCCCTGGGGCAAGCGAGGGTTCGCTTCGCAGTGCGACCTCGCCGGCCGGTTGCGATTTGGGTATTGGGCACTCAGTACTCGGTACTCAGTTCTTCGTCCTTCTCCTTTGCCTGTTCATTTCATTCTCCCGTCAACATCTCCGCTTCGCGCTGTAATCGCTGCTCGGCCAAGTAGACGTCGCCGAAGCCGCCTTCGCCGATCTGCTCCAAGAGTTTGTAGGGACCGATTGCCATACCAAGCGTCTCTGAGGGCGGAAGGTCCACGTCGGCCTCCGTGGGCGTGGCGCCACCCAGAAAGTTCCCCGCCCTTCCGAAGATCGTCTTCAGGTCTTCGCGTGAGTCCGCAGGCATGGCACGACTCCGCGACAGGAAAACGTGTCTACAGGTCAGTGCGATTTCCAGCGGCGCTTCCTGCCAAAAAAAACCGCCAAGTTGATCAATCCGCCGGATTGAGTCGGAAAAGGGGACATCCACAACAAGAGTCGTTGTAGTCGACTGCAAGTGCGATCACACGGAACGAGGCCGACCCGCTGGCGCTGCCTTCGTTTCTCGGCCGTACAGCAGCAGTAGGACAGTAAAGGAGAAAAGCAGTACCACCGCCGATGGCTCCGGCACCGACGCCGGATGCTCCCTCGGCCCGATCTCGTAGCCGCCGTCCCCCAACGCTTTCACCAAGTCCCCCGTGCCGAACACGCCGTCGCCGTTCCAGTCGCCTTCGGCCCAGCCGGCGGATTGCTGCGTCTCGTACTTGCCCGCCCCCAACACGTGCACAAGGTCACCCGTGTTGAATTCGAGATTGAGGTCGGCGTCGCCGTACCAGGTGTTTTTCAGCTCGTGGACCCACATCTCGTGGTCGAGCGTGTCCACCTTTCTATCATCGTTGACGTCGAACTGCGGCCGATACCTCGGCACCGGGAGAATCAATTCGTCGGTCAGCAGATCGATGTCCTCAACGTCCAGTATGCGGTCGGAGTTGAAATCACCGGGAACCGGCGGATGAAAGTAGATGTCGTCGTAGGTGACGTTCACGGTGCCGGCTGGCGTATTCTCAATCGCCCAGTGCCATGTGACCACACCCAGACGTCCGGAAGGGAGGCGCGACGGGTCTCTGTAGGTCCATTGGGGCTCCAACGGCTCGGGCTCGCCGAACTTCCACATTTTCATCGATAGTTGGTCGCCGATTGCACCGGCCTCGATCACCCAATCCTCACCCGCCCGGAAGGGCTCGTCAGCGAAGAATCGCTCATTTACGACTTCCCGGCCGTCCGCGATTTTGCTCAGAAAAAACCGATTGGCGATTGCGTTGGCACCGAAGGCGTAGAATGTGCCAATTGAACGGTATCGCAGAGTCAAAATGACAAGAGCTGTCTCGTCGTCCGTTCTGATCTTTGCCTTCAAGAATCCGTCGGAATACAGAGGATCAGAGGACGCATCCCAAATGGATGCCATCCAGCCACCGTAACCTGGGGGCACCTCACCGCCACCCAGCAGGTGGTAAGCGCCGGAACTTGCATCATACGTGCCCGGACCCCAGGGCTCCTCTGCCGAACCATCGAGACGTGTCCACCCGTCATCATTTCCGTCATTGAAATCGTCGATCAGGGTCCACTGCGCGCTCGCGACGCCCGCGGGAACCAACAGCAGGGCAATTCCCGTCAATACAATCGTGGTACAGAAGTATTTGAACATCACACATCCTCCCTTTACGGCCTGACCAAACTACCTATGCGTTCCGGTCGACCCCAGTCGAAGTCTGCGATATCCTCACTCAAAGAAGCCTTCCCGCGTGGTGCGCAGACCATGCACCGGGGGTCGGCCTGGGGCCGGCGAGCGTTCGGCTTCGCGGTGGAACCTCGCCGGCCGGTTTTC
>CAZFWV010000465.1:0-4805 GCA_964522605.1 uncultured Pirellulaceae bacterium | reverse complement strand
CAGCCTTGGTCGGCAACTGGACTGGGTGCCACTGGCTCTGCCAGTGCTCTTCCTCAACCCAAGAGGACACTGGCAAAGCCAGTGGCACACAAATTGCGCCGAGCGCGGCAGCACCCCGTTTGGTTGCGGCCGAAGGCCGCGGAGGGAGATGCGGAGTGATCGGTGTCGCGGAATGCGCGGAGGCGCTTCGTGCGCACACCGACTTGATCATTCGCAAGCGAGTCTCGATCAACAGCTACCCTCGATAGCTGCCGCGTTGCAGGGCGAGGACAAGATCGTTTGTGGTGAAATCCCCGTCGCCGTCCCAGTCGCCACTAGCCCAACTGGAGTTATCCTCAATCGCATCCTCATACTGCCCTGCCTGGAGAATCTGAACGATATCGGCCGTGTCGAAGATGCCATCCAAATTGGCGTCACCGAAGGTCGTTTGCAGGATTTGCTCGATCAATTCCGTACGATCTTCTGCATCGAAGAGACCGTCTCCGTTCAGATCCGCGTTCGGATCAGGCTGGTCTTTTCTTAATTCTGCATACAGCCAATCGATGTCGGCAGCAGTAACTCGCTCGTCTCCATTCAAGTCGCCGGCCAGTGGACCAGCATTTGTCTGTCCGAACGAGTTGTTGACCATCGGCACCAGCGGGCCGACGCCGTTTCGCCAGCGCCCGAACGAGACCCCATCGCCCATGGCGGCGGGAAACTCCACATGATCGACGAAGTGGGTGGGCTTCCCCGTTGAGTCGGCGGCGACCAACCAGGCGTCATCCGGCTCACTTCCCTTGAATCCGAAACCGAGGGCCGCTTCGTCGAAAACACGATACTCACCCGGTCCCAGCATGGCCGCTTCCGCGGGAATGCGGAACTTGAAGTAGTTGTTTCCATCGCTCAGATACCAGCCGGAAAGGTCGACCGTTTGCGAACCTTGGTTGAACAGTTCGATTTGATCGACGGATGGAGCTGTCGATCGGGACAGGACTTCATTGATCACAATGATCTCGTCGAATTCCTCTCCAACCGAGCCGGGAGATCCACCGAACTGCGCGCTCGCACGCCAGTTTTCCGTCAGGGCCGCGTCGGCCATCGGGTCGATCAACTCGAGAGAGCTGCCGTCTCCGTCGGCTCGCTCAGGCCACCCGCCCGCATCGTTGTAACGGAACTGCTGAATCACATCACTGGCGGCATCCCAAAGCGTCAGGATCTCACCGCCATTACTCAGCTTCCCCGAGAACTCACCGGCCACGCGTGCGTCCATCCCATATCGCGAACGAAATGCGGCTTCACTTTTCGCGACGACCACATAGCCTCCGGGATCGAGCTGTCCTTCGGCAAAAGTAAAACCGATGCCTTGCGTATCGTCATCAATTTCCAGTTCGACGATTTGAACTCCCGACAAGTCGACCGTCGTCGTACCGGTGTTCACGATTTCGACAAACTCGTAACTGTCGTTGTCGGTATCCAGCTCACCGAACTGGGGCATTGCCGGATAGGGATTGTAGTGGACCTCGGAAATCCGTAGCGCATGTTGTGCGGAGATCTCACTCCCTTGATAGGTTGCTTCCGCGACGACCTGTCCGCTTGGATTGAGCAATCGCAGCGTGTCACCGCGATTGGACAGATATCCTTCGTAGCTTTGCACGAATAATCCCTGATTCCCTGCGGGGCCTTCGGTCCGTGCGCGGAACGCGTTTACGTCGGGCGAGAGAAACAGGGACTGACCGGCACCAATCACTGTTCCGGCAACGAACTCGAGGTGAGCGGAACCTTCCACGCGCCAGCCAGAAATATCGACGGCCGTGTCATTCGGATTCACGACGGTGAAATATTCTTCATCCTGGTTACCGGATGACGGGTCAAAGTCGATCACGGATCCAAACGACAGCGAGACGTCATCGGCCTGTGCATGGGGAATCCCTGCGATGTCGCTGTTGCTAAGACGGCCGTTCAGCAACTCGGGAAGAACCAACAGATCATTACTGGTCACGGATCCATTCACGACATGAATCGCCAGAACATTTTCGCCCGCCTGTAACTGATCGACAAAATCCGAGATCAGGTAGTCTTCGAACTCTGCGGAGGTCGAATTTGACCTGGCCCGCCCCAGCGAGTTATAGGACTGCGGTCCCTCAGTGCGCAGCCGTCCGCGCGCGACTTCCGTTCCATTCAGATAGGCGACGAAACCATCGTCATATTTCATCCGCAGCGTCAGGTCTTCGATCTGCGAAGGATCCTCAACCTGGAACGGAATTCGAACGAGGACAGAAGTTGCATCGGCTGCTGCCTCGGCGGGTTTCGCGCGGCTCTTGAGCAGATCGGTATAGGCCCCGGGATTGTCTTCGAATCCAACACCGGTCGGTCCCGCGGCCCACGAACTGTCGTCAAACTGAGCAGCGGTCCAGCTTGTCCCGAGCGCATCGTTCGTTGGCACGAAATACCGCGCCATGGCAAACTCGGGAACCAGGACCGTTGGCTCAGCTTGATTCAGACGGTCGATGCTATGCGTTCGATACAGGTGGTCGCGCCGAACGGTGAGGTATTCATCCTTGATGCGTTGGATTGCTTCGGCGAGCGAGAGGTCCTCGCCCCAGCGCCACGGGTTGGCCCACTCCTCGTAATCGAGTTGTGCATCGGGTGCAACTTGCTGCTGGTACTCGTCCAGTCGCGTCTCGAACTTTCGCTCAGCGACCGGCGTATCGGGTGCCTGCAACAATTCGTCCATGACCGTCCGTAGACGGCGCAGGTACATTTCGCGGAATAAAGGCACCTCGTACAGCGCATCGATCAACCGATTCCAATTGCGGTTTCCCGGGTGCTCTTCATCTCCAACGAAGGGATGCGACGGCCAGATAGTAACTCCGGCAGAAGTCTGAAAGTTATCCTTGTCGGCCCAGATCTCGTCATCCAAGATGCTGTCGTTACTCATGAAATGCAGGCCAAACACCAGGTCCAGGTCCCACGGCAAGAACATCCATTCTCCCGAACCGTTCGTGTCACGGTAGAGATAGTAGTTCTTTGTCGACTGATCGTTGTTTTGTTCAATCACCGTTCCGGCGAGGTAATTCAGCACGGCGGGAATATTCACGTGATCGAACACATAACGCCCCAGTTCTTCGCCCGAACGATTGTTGATCTCGCGGACGAATTCCGCCAGGTCACTGCTGTTCTCGTAGGTCCTGGTTTTCTTCTCAAAACCACTCGTGCCCGAATCAAACTTGTTGTACATCTTGTACAGCGCCCCGTCGGGATCGAGCCCTTCGCGATTGAGCAGATCTTCGTCGGGCTGTTCCACGAACATGGCCACGGAGAAGAATTCCCCGTTTCGTTGAACGCGCATGGGAAAAGCAATTGATCCAGGCGCTCCCACCAGGTCATAAGTCTCGTACGCAAGAGCCTGGCGAATGTAATCCTTGTTCGTATAGGTCGTATTCAGGTTGATCTCACGAACACGTCCGTGGTCAGGATGAAAACGAAACGAGTGGGCTGTGTTGAAATCAAACTTGTAGCTCTTTTTGGGCAGGGATGCGGAGGTACCTCCCCGCAAACGGACAAACACGTTGTCGTAGAACTCTCCACCGTAAAACACGGAGGCGCGCGTGCCCGCGGTTGTATTCGCGCGATTCTCCGTACCGGGCGCCAAGAACCACTCCAAGACCGGCAACTGATTGACCGCCTCCGGATCCGCGATGACGGTGCCATCGTATTCGGGAGATTGATCGGTCCCGACTTGATCCAGGAAGGCGGGCTCGCGGGCAACTCGTCCCGAGTCATCGGCCGCCGTGACATACCAGCGTACCATCTGCCCGGCGGACGACGCTTCATGCGGAATCACAGCGGTAAACAGACCGTCGCCTGCGACGAGATCACCGCTCGTGCCGTCGTCGCGCATCGACAGCGTGACCTCCTCGTCGTACATCACGCGATAGATCAGTTGCACGGCGCCGACTGCTGGTCCCTGCGCCTGGACCTGCGCAGTAACAACCAAGTTCTGCTCGTCGTCCAACGCGCCCGGTTGTCGCGTCACGTCAACGATGAGCGGCCCGTCGTTCAGCAGATCCACAGAATTGGGCGCCCGCGGCGATGGCTCTGCAAGGAACCCAACGGCTGGTTCGACCACTGCTCCACCAACTCCGCGCATGCCATAGGACACGTCGGCAAACTGATCGGGGTAATCCGCCCCTGCTTCACCGTATTCCGAAAGCACTTGCAGATTCGCATCCGCCAGCGCTAAGTAGGCTCCACCCGCGTCCAGTCGAAAGCTCGCGTGGAGATCTCCGTCCGGATCGACCGTATCGAAACCGGACGCGAACACCAACAGGTACTGCCCCGCGGCCAATTCCGTACCATCAGGAAATCTCCATTTGCTGAGATTATCCGGATCGTTGGTCAGTGCATGCCCGGTCAGATCGGCCGGTGAATCGCCGGCATTCCAGAGTTCGATCCAGTCGGAGGTCGCTCGGAACCCATCGGTCAGCGTCGTTTGATTCGCCGCCATGAACTCACTGATTACCACATTGCCCGTCAGCAGCATCCGCGGCTCGAGTGGTTCAAGACGGGGAACCGGAACGCGTCGGGTTTTTTGCACGGAACGCCGAAGCCAGTTTCGAAAAAGATCCATATCGATCAACTTTCAGAATCCAATACACTCGGAAACGGTTTTGTCTTCAGTCACGAGAGCACATTCCAAGGCCTCCCATTCCCTCTGGGAGGTCGTACAGGTTTCAAGTGGTTGGTTGGCAGGCAATCAACAAACCGAAATCCTCGCTCCCTTCTCCCCCGGCTTTGCGGGGGAGAAGGGCTGGGGATGAGGGGGC
>CAZFWV010000464.1:0-4838 GCA_964522605.1 uncultured Pirellulaceae bacterium | reverse complement strand
CTGGAGGCTGGAGACTGGAGGCTGGAGGCTGGAGACTGGAGACTGGAGACTGGAGGCTGGAGGCTGGAGGCTGGAGGCTGGAGGCTGGAGACTGGAGGCTGGAGACTGGAGGCTGGAGACTGGAGGTGGTTGCTTGGTGTCTGTTGCCTGCAGCCTGCAGCCTGCAGCCTCCAGCCTCGGAAGCTCGGAAGCGTTGGATCGGGGAGGAACATCGGAATGAGTGAGCAGGCGGCAAACGGACGAATTGGGATCATCGGCGCAGGATTGGGAGGTCTTGCCGCGGCGTGTACGCTCGCGGCCCGTGGTTACCAGGTCGTGCTCTTGGAACAAAATGACTGGCTGGGAGGGAAGGCGGCGGTCTGGGCCGAGTCCGGGTATCGCTTTGACATGGGGCCCACGATTTTGACAATGCCGTCGGTGCTGCATCGGATCTTCCAAGAGGCCGAACGACCGCTGGCGGACTACCTCGAACTGATTCCGCTTGATCCACAGTGGCGATGTTTCTTCGAGGACGGCTCAACACTCGATCTGGTCGCGGACATGCAGCAGATGCAGTCGGCCATCGCACGATTCACGGCGAATCCGCGAGTGGGCGAAGGGTATGCGGACTTCATGCAACTCTCGCGACGATTGAGCGATGTGTCTCAGCGATTCTTTTTCTGGCGAAATGTAGGATCGATTCGAGACACGTTTGATGCTTCCAATACGTTCAAAGCCTCGACGCTTTCCGATCTGTTGGCGTTGCGAATGGGACAGACGGTAGCGCAAACGGTCCGACGCTATTTGCCGGAACCGCGTGTGGCGCAGATGGTCGACCATTTCACGCAGTATGTGGGATCGGCGCCCGATGCTTCGCCGGCTGTTCTATGTGGGATTGCTCACATGCAGACGGGCGAAGGTGTCTGGTATCCGCGTGGTGGAACTGCGGCCGTTCCGGCTGCACTGCAGCGACTGGCTCGCGAGTTGGGAGTCGAGATCCGAACGGGAACCGACGTCCAGCGCATTCTCGTGAAGGGGCGGACGGTTCAGGGCGTGGAAACCTCGGCGGGCGAGCAGATTCCGCTCGATGCCGTGGTGACCAATGCCGACTCCGTGCGAACTCACCGGGAATTATTGCCACCCGAGCTCGGGAAGAACTTCCTTCGTCGTCGGAAATACGAACCGGCTTGCTCCGGGGTTGTCTTGTACCTGGGCTTATCCCGTGCGTACGATCACTTGTTGCATCACAATTTCATCTTTTCGCAAGACGCACACGAAGAATTCCGCACAATCTATCGCCAGGGTCAACCTGCCCCCGACCCGACTTGTTATGTGTGCGCTCCGGCGCGCACGGAGCCGGAGGTGGCTCCGCCTGGGGGCGAGGCACTTTACGTGCTTGTCCACACCCCCTATCTGCACGATGGGCAGGATTGGAGTCAGATCCTGCCCGGGTATCGACAGACAATCCTCAATAAGTTGGCCCGCACCGGGGGCATGGACGACCTGGAGCAGCGGATCTGTTGCGAGCGTGTGTTGACGCCGGAAGACATTGATCGCCGCTACCGTGTGTTGCGCGGCGCGATTTACGGATTGGCCAGCCATGGTCGGTTGTTCGGTGCGTTCAAACCTGCCAACCGGAGTCGTGATGTGAAAGGCTTGTATCTGGCAGGAGGAGCAGCTCATCCGGGTCCCGGGATGCCGATGGTGATGATGTCGGGTTGGATTGCCGCCGACACGTTGGACCGAGATCGAACGACGCAATCGTCAGAAGTGGCATGAAGCAGACTCGACTTTCTCGGCAGCAGACTCGCTTGTCCGGCATGGGCCTCGATGAGGCCGCCGTTCCCACGATTTCTCCCTGGTTGCTGCGGTGGTTCCTGGCCTACATCCGCCGGTATCTTCGCCGGCATTTTCGGGCCCTACGCCTGGCGTCGGACGGACGGCCTCGCGTTCCGGACGACGTCCCGCTCGTCGTTTTCCTTAATCATCCGTCCTGGTGGGACCCGCTGGTTGGGTTATTTCTGGCTTACCACTTATTTCCCGGTCGCTGGACGTACGCACCTATGGACCGGCAGTCTCTGCAGCGGTACCGCATCTTCGCACGGTTGGGATTCTTCGGAATCCAGCCGGAATCGACCCGCAGCGCACGCGAGTTCTTGCGGATGAGTGAAGCGATTCTGCGTCGGCCCGAGCGGTCGCTTTGGATCACACCACAGGGGGCCTTCTGCGATCCGCGCCAGAGGCCGCCCGGATTTCAACCGGGGCTGGCGTTTTTGGCAGCCCATCTGCGCGGTTGTGTGTTCTTGCCGTTAGCCCTCGAATACGCCTTTCGGGAGGAACGTTTCGCGGAGATCCTCGTTCGTTTCGGGGAGCCGGTCACGACAGTGGACGATCTTGGCCGCGACGTCGATGCGTGGAACAATCGCCTGGAAGCGGCCATGATTCGGACCCAGGAGGCGCTGGCCGAGCAAGTGATTCGCCGTCGGGCGGACGATTTTGAAGTGCTGCTGACAGGACGCGTGGGGATCGGCGGATTCTATGATCTCGGGCGACGTTTGCGGGCGGCCTGGCGACGCGAAACGTTTCGTTCGCAGCACGGAGATGCGCCACCATGACGGCGCTCATCCTGGTCTGGATCGCCCTGGGCCTGGCCATCCTTCCGGCCGGTCTGTTCGTGTGGAACCTGTTCCTCTATCGCCGCGCGCCTCAGATGCCCGTCGGTCAAGCCACGTCCACAGAAATCCCCAAAGACGGCGTAGGGAAGTCCGCGTTGCCCGCAGTTTCGATCCTGATCCCCGCGCGGAATGAAGCCGACTCAATTCAGGATTGCGTCCTCGCTGCCGTAGCGACGCAAGGAATTCGCTGCCCCGTGACCGGTGAAGATGTCGTTTTCTCGCCAACAGATCGAGTGACCAACGGGAGCGACACGAACAGGCTGGAGGCTGGAGACGGGAGGCTGGAGGCTGGAGACGGGAGGCTGGAGGCTGGAGACGGGAGGCTGGAGGCGATAAGCGGTTTCAAAACCAAGATTCGGCAGGAGCCTCGCCCTCCCAGTTTGGAAACCGCCTCTAGAGACTCCAGCCTGCAGCCTGCAGCCTCCAGCCTACTTCACGTCGCGGCCCTGCCGCATTGCGAGATCCTCGTCCTGGACGATCATTCGACGGACGACACATTTCGCATTGTCGAAGAGCTGGCGGAAAGGGATCCGCGCATCCAGGTGCACCGTTCCCAGCCGCTGCCGACCGGTTGGGCGGGCAAGCAATTCGCGTGTGCCCAGTTGGCGGAGCGCGCACGTTATCCGTTGCTTCTGTTCCTGGATGCCGACGTGCGACTTGATCCCCAAGGCGTCTGGCGGATGGTTCAGTTTCTCGAACGGTCGAACGCGGATCTGGTGAGTGGTGTCCCGCGGCAACGTATGTCCGGCTGGCTGGATTGGCTGCTGATTCCGCTGATTCACTTCGTTCTGCTCGGTTTTCTTCCGCTGGTCGGCATGCGTCTGACGCGCTGGACCGCCTTCGGCGCGGGTTGCGGACAGTTGTTTCTTGCCCGGCGAGACGCCTATCACCGCGCCGGTGGGCATCGCGCAATTCGTCAGTCGTTTCATGATGGGGTCAAACTGCCGCGTGCGTTCCGTCGCGTGGGTGCGCAGACAGATCTGGTGGATGCCACGGATTTGGCGGATTGCCAGATGTATGTCAGTTCCCGAGATACCTGGCAAGGCTTGAGTAAGAACGCGGTCGAAGGACTTGCGGCGCCGCATCTGATCGTGTTCGCAACGATCCTGCTGGCAGGCGGACAGGTGCTTCCGTTCCTGTTGCTGGGCACCGGCCTGATCTGTGCCTGGCCAATGCCGACGCTGGCTTTGGCGGGAGTCGCCGTGACGGCGGCTTACCTGCCACGGTGGGTGGGTGCGCTGCGGTTTCGGCAGCCCTGGGGTTCCACCTGGCTTCATCCACTCGCCATCCTCGTGTTCTTGGCCATTCAGTGGTCCGCCTTCGTTCGTTGGCTTGTCGGGCGTCCCGTGTCCTGGAAAGGGCGGGATTTTGCCGGATCGACCTCCCCTGAATCGTGACCGGAAAAGGAGATGAGTTCATGAATTCACCGACTCTCGAACAGTTGGCCGCGCTGCTGCGCGCGCGAAACGTGGCCGCCCTCGGGACGCTCCAGGGCAGCGAGCCGTATGTCTCGATGGTGCCCTTCGCCATCTCGCCGGACGGTCTGGCCCTGGTGATCCATGTCAGCCGCCTGGCGGCTCATACGCAGAATCTGCTCCATCACAATCAGATCAGCCTGCTGGTGACGGAGTCGGAGGATTCGGGCAAGATGCCGCAGTCTCTGGCACGCGTGACGATTCAGGGACAGGCTCGCGAATTGCAGCGGGAAGATCCCGACTATTCCGTTCTACGGGATGCCTACCTCGAACGGTTTCCCGACGCGGCGGAGTTGTTTCAATTCGCCGACTTCCTGCTGATTCGGATCGAAGTTCAATCGGCTCGCTTCGTCGCCGGATTCGCCCAAGCGCAGACGCTCACCGCCGCCGCCTTCGCGCGCGCCCTGCGCACATGATCCGCCTCTGCGGTAGGGCCACTGCGTGCTACTGCGTGCCACTGCGTGCTGCTGCGTGCCACTGCGTGCTGCTGCGTGCTGCTGCGTGCCACTGGCTTTGCCAGTGTCCCCTTAAGTCGAGGAAAGACACTGGCAAAGCCAGTGGCACACCTATTGCGCCGAGTGTGGTATCACCCCCTTTGGTTGCGCCGAAGGCAGCACGTCGTCGCTGTGCTCTCTGCGTTGAAAAAGGAAAACGCACAGTTCGCGCAGGCGCAGAGAACCGCAGAGGGCGGGGGCGGGAGACCTGTGCA
>CAZFWV010000463.1:0-4875 GCA_964522605.1 uncultured Pirellulaceae bacterium | reverse complement strand
AGGACGGGCATCCGTAACCGACAAATTCCAACCATTGTGTTGGCCTTCACTGCCCGGAACGTAACCAGGATCCGGGCGACCGATTGCCTCCGACCGATCTTCGTAGACCCGCTCAATCACCGCGACTTGTTCCGGAGTAAAGCAGTCTCGGCGATCCGTTCCTTCAGGGCATACAGGGAGGTCAACGCTGGGCTCAAAACGGCAGGCTCGCGGATCCTCAATCAGACCGTCCTCGAGGCCATCCACTCCGTCGCACTTTTCCAGCGTCTTGTGTCCAAGCAAGCCGAGCTTGTAATTTGGTAGCGTTGGTCGGGAGAGGTTGCTGGAATCCGGATACATCGCCTGCTGGATCCAGGCGTTGCGCAAGACATTTTGCCCGAACAGATCGAGAACGGGAGCCCCACTGACAATTCCGTCAAAATCTTCCGGGAATCGCTGGGCTTCCATCATGCCCTGACGACCGCCCGTAGAACAGCCTTGGAAGTAAGAGTAAGAAATCTCCGTTTGATATAGTGAACGAATTAGTTCCTTGGCGGCGACGGCGGTCAGGTGGACGGCGCGATAGCCATAGTCTTCCTGCGCTTTCCGGTTGTTCAGTGCCCACGTCGGTGGACCATTCCCTTGATGTCCCGTATCTGTCCCCGCGATCGCGTATCCCTGATTGAGAGCAGAAGTGTTCGACAGGACCGTATCGGGAATGGATCCGGCAAATCCGCCGTTGCCGAACATCACAAATCTGCCGTTCCATTCCGGGTCAATGGGCATCCTGACCTCGAAGTTGATCGTTTCCTCAATTCGACCGAGGACGCGGCAGTAGCGCGGATTACTGCCGACTTCCCTCGCATAACGAATTTCCGTGTCGGGCAGTTCCAGGGACGTCAAATCCGAACAGGCCAATAATACGCGCGATTCGAGTTCCTCAAAGGTCGGCCGATTCTTCCGTTGGTGGCGACCGGAATACCGATTTAGAAATCTATCGTTCATCGAAACTGGCTCCTGCTTCGAGGCAACCCACATCGATCGCCTTACTGAGGCTCCCTGCATGCAAAACCGTTTCGTCGCAACCGCGCATCGGTTCTACCACAGCCAATGCAAAAATGAACACCAAGACGTCGGCTGGCCAGACGCCGATTTCACCTCATGAGTCGACCGCCACGATCGTACCACAGTTGGCCCTGAATACATGCGCGATCCGGCTTAGATTTGTCCCATGAAAACCCCGAGAATTGGAAGTCGGCGCGTGGGGATTTCCCCGGATAGGCATGCCACAAGAATTTGCGAAGACAGTTTCATGCTCCTTTTCCTCGTCTTGAATGACCCGCGAAGTTCTGCATTTGGTCAGCGATCATCCGAAAGTAGAACACTGACACTCACCGAATTCCGTCAACGGTAGTGATACGGAGTACAGATCCGGTCTGGTGACTTCGACGTTCGGTCGTTACGTCAGGCTGAACGTTGACGTCGCCAGATTACAAGCCCTAATAGGCCGAATCCAGCCAGGAATGCGGACGACAGTTCAGGGACCGCAACTGGACGTCGCACCGGCCCCTGCTCGTAGCAACCGGCGATGAGTGCCGTCACAAAATCGTTGGTGTCAAAGAAACCGTTGCCGGTCCAGTCGCCCGTCTCCCATACCGCAGCTTGCTGGCTCTCGTACTTGCCCGCCTCAAGAACTTTCACCAAGGCGGCTTCATCGAGCACGGATTGCGCACTCCCTCCCACTCAGGGCAAAGGGATTCGTCCCAGAGAACATGCGAGAGTTAGCCTGCTTCTGTCCCAGAACTCGAGTCAAAAAAATCCACGAGTATTGGATGAGCGGCGGACGCGTTTTCGAGATGGATGACCATCGCGCAACCTATTCTTCAAACAACAGTTGCGCCGCCGGGCCTCGAAGCCGCCGCTCGATTGACATGGCCCGCTGAGCCTTGCGCGAAGAGTCAGGTTGCTGTAGCAGGCCGCGTTTTCGGGCATGCGGCAGACATGGACGGCGATGGCGACCTGGATGTGTTCGCCGCAATTTGGGAAGGTCCCTACTAGAACGCATTTCAGAACTCCTCTCCCCTCCTAGGTCGTGCAGCTTTCACGTGGTGGTTTTTCCAGAGTCTCCGAACAGGATTCGTGGTGGTTGCCTAGTCCGACACCCAAGGCTCGCGGCGAGCCTTCGTGGCATAGATGCGACCCGGCATCGACGGTACATACGAATTGGGACCTCAGACCGATGGGAAAGCTTTAGCTGAACCAAACTTTGTTCTGCTACTCAGGACCGGTTTGGCCAGGATTGCAGTCGGGCGGATTGAATTGAGATCGCTACCTGCTGTGGGCAGGTAACGCACTCTGCACTGCTTCCCGTCCATAATCTTCTCGTCCATAATATTTCCGTCCATAATCTTGCTGTCCATTTCACGAAAGGGTGAGGTTTCCGTGGCGACCGTTCGCTTAAATTTGTATGCTTCCCTGCGGCAGAGGGTTGGCGGCCGTGCGACGATCGACGTGCCGATCGAAGGGGAGCGGACGGTTGAGCAGATTCTCGAGCAGTTGCAGATACCGCTGGAGGAAACACGGATCATCTTTTGCGACAACCGCCTGGTCGAACGCACGCACTTGGTGCAGGGAGGCGAGACGATCGGGGTCTTTCCCGCGATCGGAGGTGGATAGCGCCGGGCGCGTTGACTGGCCCGGATCCCGGTTCGCAGCCGGCGATCAGAAATTGAAGAGCTGATCGAGTTCTTCATCCGGCACATCGAACGTCACACGGTGCGGCACTAGCGGTTCTGAGCGGAAGAAATCGGGTAACCGGTCGTCAGCGGCTCCGAATCCGGCGCGACGATTGAAGTCTCGCTCCTGCCGCAGCACTTCTTTTCCCAGCTCCAGGAGCGCATCGGCGGTGAATTCCTGACCGGTGTGGCCGGCGACCATTTCGCACAGGCCCTCGAGTGCATGAGGGTCATCGAGCACCGCGAATGCGACGAACAAGCACTCGCCCAACGTGTCGATTGCCGCGGTGGCAATCTGAAGGTTGCGGCTCAATTCCACCTGGCCCTGGGACGACAGAGGATCGACTTTGCCGCCGACGCCCAGAATATTGGTCGCGATGGCGTAACCGGCCGTGTGATCTGCGCCCTGAGTCGACGTGGCGTAGGTGACACCGATTCCCTTCACGGCCCGGGGATCATAGGCGGGCATCGACTGCCCTTTGACCGTCGGGATGCGGGCGACGCCATACGTCTTCCCGAGCACCTGAGCACCCGATGCGACGAGCCGCCCGAGCGGCGTGCCGGCCCTGACTTCTTCCAGCAATCGGAGGGCGCCCTGCGCATCGCCGAAGGGGATAATCCCCGCTTCCATCGCCACGGCGATCGTGGCCCCGGTCTCGATGGTGTCCAATCCCAGGTCGTCGTCCAGACGATCCATCCGGGCGATAGCGTCCAGATCATCGATGCCACAATTGGCTCCGTGAGCCCAGACGGTTTCATATTCCGGACCTTTCGTCAGGAACTGGCCGTTCTCGTCCATGTAGATCCGCGAACACTTGATGGTGCAGCCGCGATGGCAGGCATGCGCCAGTACCCCCTCGCGCTGGACGATCAGATCGTGCTGGCGTTCACCGCTGATGGCCTCGGTACCTTCAAACTGTCCCTCGCTGAAGTTTCTTGTCGGGTAAGCGCCTGCTTCGTTGATGACGTTCGCCAGCGCGTTCGTACCGTAGGTCGGCAGCGTGTCAGCGGTCAGCGGATGCTGCCCGAGTGCCGCGGCAAACTTCCGCACGGCTGCCGTGAAAGCGGGGCGGTTCGCGGCCTCCGCGCGGCGCCCGCCCGCAGGATCGATGACGATGACCTTGATCCCTTTGGCGCCCATCACGGCACCCAGCCCACCACGGCCGCAATGCCGGGTGGGACGACCCTCGATGTCCGTTACGGCGATGCTGGCCGCAGCGCACCGCATCTCGCCAGCCGGGCCGATGCTGACGCAGGCCACCTTCTCGCCGAAGCGTTCGCACTGCTTTGCCACGGTTTCGTAGTTGCCCAATCCAGCCAGCGCGTCCGCCTCCTCAATCTCCACACCATCCCGGTTTACGACCAGGCGGTACAGACGTTGCTCGCTGGGCCTGCCTTCGATCACCAGCGCGCGAATCCCCAAGGCGGCCAGAGCCAACGCCGCCATGCCCCCCGAGTTCGCCTCCTTGATCGTTCCGGTCAACGGACTCTTGGCACCTGCCGACAAGCGCCCCGCACACGGCGCGCCGGTGCCCGTGAGGATGCCCGGGGCCAGCACAAGCTTGTTCTCGGCCGACAGCGGATGACAGGTCGGCGGGACTTCCTCGGCAATCCATGTGCTGGTGAGCCCCCGTCCCCCGAGTTGCGCATGCCGTTCGCTCAGAGGTTCCACCGCCACGGACAGATCGGACATGTTGATGCGGTAAATGACGGACATCACTGACTCCCCCGATAAAATGACCTGCTACGCTCATCGCCCACTGATTGTTACCGACCAGCAAACGGTTGTCGATAACGATTGACGGCGGCGCATTCAATGAACCAGAATGACCAACGGGAGTCCGGCATTTTCCGGTTTCGCGCGGCTCTTTGAGGACCTTTGACTGCGCCGTAGTGAATAGAATGCCCGGACGTCAACCATCTCGGCCGCAACGGCGTAACGGAGGAAGTCGTCAGTCTTGTCATCACTGCGACCTTCGCACACAGGCCGGACTCTCAGCGTGAACTTGCGAAGCTCGCAGAAACCACGGCCTCCGTCATCTGCCGCCTCGAACATGCCGACGATGACGGCCGCAGTCTGGCTATGCTAAGCGATGACTCAAGAATAACTTCGTTGTTTTCCAACGAGGGTGGCTGGGGTCGAGCGCAGCGAGCCCCCAGG
>CAZFWV010000462.1:0-4889 GCA_964522605.1 uncultured Pirellulaceae bacterium | reverse complement strand
TTTCCCAGCGGCCGTTGACGGAATCAGGTCGCCCCTTGGTTCGCACGGGGGCAAGTGATCAGGATCATGGCGCTTTACGCATTCTGTGCCTTCGCCCTTGTCGTCGCCCTGTTTGTGCTGAGCGTTCTGGCTGTTGGAGCCCTGCTGGTCAGTCTGCCGGCAACTTATTTTCTAGACAGTCACGAGCGAGGTCTGTGGGTCGACCACCATCCGGTCGTCCGTTTTCTGCTCCACCTGGTAAAGAACCTCGTCGGCTTGTGCGTGCTGGTGACCGGGATTGTGCTGCTGGTTCCTGGCGTACCGGGACAAGCCGTCGTCACCATCTTGCTGGGGGTCATGTTGCTGGATTTTCCCGGCAAGACCCAGTTAGAACGACGACTGGTCAGCTACCCCTGGATCCTGCAGCCGGTCAATCGACTCCGACAGAAGGTCCATCGCCCCGCGCTGGTGATTCACGAATCGATCCCTGAAGCGAGTCCGCTATCGGTGGGGCTGCAGGAAACGGCGGTCGCGGCGCCGTCGGATCCCTGCCGCACCTAAACGGGCGATTTTCCCGCCGCTCGGGCGATGCGACCACCGCGAACCGGGATCCACCGCCTTTTCCCTGAAACTCTCGACCTATAATTGCCTGTTATGAATCAGCTCATCGAACTCTTCGTCCACCTGGATCAGCACTTGGCCGAGCTAACGCTCGCCTACGGTCGGTGGATCTACGGTCTGTTATTCTTAATTATTTTCTGTGAGACGGGGCTCGTTGTTACGCCGTTTCTGCCCGGTGATTCACTGCTCTTTGCTGCGGGTGCCCTCGCGGCCCTGGGATCGTTCAACATTTGGCTGCTTGGAGCGATGTTGATTGTGGCGGCCATCGTCGGAGATACGGTGAACTACCACATCGGGTATTTTCTGGGCCCGAAGGTGTTGGGCGGCCAATCGTCCCGCTGGTTGAATCAGCGGCACCTGGATCGCACGCATCGTTTCTTCGAGCGATACGGCGCGCGAACGATCATCTTGGCGCGGTTCGTCCCGATTGTGCGCACCTTTGCGCCCTTTGTGGCCGGGATCGGCACGATGGAATACCGACGATTTCTTGCCTACAACGTCGTTGGCGGCGTGATCTGGGTCGCGGGATTCCTCGGCGCGGGTTACTGGTTTGGCAACGTTCCAATCGTGAAGAAACACTTCTCGCTCGTCATTCTGGGAATCATCGTCGTCTCGGTGCTGCCGATGGGAATCGAGTTCCTGCGAGCCATGCTCTCACCGCGCGCGGACCATCCCGCTATTCCCCCGGTGAGTTCCCCCACCGAAGACGCAACCGTCGAGTGAGCGTGCCGGAAACGGAGTCAAAGATTGCTGGCCGGATAGATCGCGGCTGCGCTGGTGGCATGCGAAAGAACAGCCGGCTGCGACCAGAGCGCCAGCCAACGGTTCCAGGGAACCGGCGGTTGGAGGCTGAGCGAGACCGGTCCTCGAATCTCCTCGACACCGGCCCGCGAAAAAAGTCCCGATAACGCGCGGACAAACAGTTCGCGCTCGCCGGCCGGCAAGTTTTCAAGCCATCCGGAACGGCTGACTTCGCCGATCAGTCGTCCGCCCATTTCTTCCCAGCTAAGCTGGACCGGATGGGCGAGTTGGTCCGAACGCGTGATCTCGACATCGATCCGATTCGTCGCCACACGGACCCGCCCCAGATCCAAGGTGACGTCGGGCAGAAAACCGGCCTCTGTCAACAGGCCCAGCAGTTCACGCTGTACGAACCGACGAATCGCCTCCTGAACTCGATGCAGCGCAAGCTGCTTACGGTCCACCGGCTTCCAGTCGCCCGACTGGTGTGCCTTGCGCGCCGCGCGACGCAACCCGGCATATTGTTTTGGAAGCGTGCCCGAATGAAAACCGGGACGCAACAGGCCCACGACCGTCTCGGCATGATGCCCCACCGGAACGGGAACCAACGCGGAAGGACGGTTGGCTGAGTAGAGCCGCCAGTTCCCCTTCAGTTCCCATACGAGGAAGCCAAACACACCGGGGATCAGCCAGATCGTCGACCACACGAGCGTTGTCGCTTTGGCCTGCCCGATATGCGGCTGGAGCCTTTCCACAAGTACGGGACCGGTGGGCAAGATCAACTTGTGCGATACCGTGACCACCGGAAAGTGCTTGATCGGGTTGATCTGCGGTTCGACGAGCAACGTGAATACGAACACGATCAAGTAGGCCACGAAAAACCAACACGCCCCAACAATGAGTTTCACCCCCTGGACTTGCCGATTGTCTCCGGCCCGGAATCGCAGCCACTCATCGACGGTATAGACCAACCGCTCGACACTCACCAATAAACGTTGAAACAGATCCATGATCCAATGGTAGGCAGCCGCCAGCACTTTCATTCGCAAGTCGTGCCAGGCACGGGCAACAAAATCCGTAATCCATTCGTCCGTGTAACGTCCGATCGGGGAATTCAAAAACAAGGCGGAGACGAGGAACACATCCAGGATCACGTGATTGCTCCACGTCGATCCGAGCAGTCGAAATAGAAAGTACAATAGGCACGTCGTCACGGCGGGACGGATCAAGTAGCTGCGCATGGCCGCATACGTCGCGCTCTGCAGGACCCTCTGCACGAGCGGTGATCGCAGGACGCGCGCCGGCAGTTCGACCACGACCGTGCGAATCAGCTGCCAAGCATCGCGACACCGTTCGAGACACCACGTGCGGAAACTTGGACGGTGGATCAGCAACGCGATCCAAGTTCCGAGTAAGACGAGAGCGAACAGAAATAGACCGCGACTCGACCTTCCTTCGATGATGGACGGGTCGGAGGACACGGGATGTGTCAGTTCGTGAGAATGCCCGGTCGCCATCAACACCAAGTGACGAATTCCCTCGAGCGTCAAGAACGCTCCTCCGTAGGGCAGGATCACGTACTGCGTGACAAACCGCCCGATTCGGGTTCCAAATCCGAGTGAACTGAGTCGCTGCGGCCAGCGCAGGTAGACGGCGGCGGGACGATAGACGCCGTCCAGGACATCGGCCAACTGGCGATCGGCACGCAACAGCCGGTCACCACCAATCAGTTCACTCAGTCCCGACACATCGGGCAGCTTCAGATCGTTCTTGGCCAAAGCGTCCCGCAGGTCGCCCATATTGAGTGCACCCTGCTCGACAATTCGATCGAGCAGTTCTTCGACCAGTTTCTTCCGCGCCACTCGCTCCGGCAGATTCTGAGGCACCAGGCCCACATCGTCCAAGACCTGCAGAATGAGCGGTCGAATCCGATCGCGAGACCGCTGTTCGGTCCGCTGCACGGCGGCCACGAGCAGCGCCGCCATCCGCCGGCGACGGGATGGAGTCAGACGGGCGGTTGCGAGACGCCGTTCGGCGGAACGCAGATGTTTGGTGATTAACACCTCGCGCAGCAACGGAAGTGGGCGACGAACGGGACGTCCACCGAGAGTCCGCACCCATTCGATCAGATCCAGCTTGAACACGCCCCGCTCTTGTTCGACGCAGACCTTCTGGAGGTCATACAGCAAACGAGCTTCCAACGACCAGAATCCTCGTGCGGCGGGTGCCAACAACGGTCGGAGTGCCGCCCACCAAGTATCAACTTCACGGTCCGATAACTGGAGGACCGACTGAAGACGTTTGACTAACTGGCGCAATTCCCGGTCGGCGGCCGCGTGACACTCGGCCGCTCGATCCGGCAGTGCCAACCGGGCCGCGCGCGTAAGCAGGATGGCCGCTTTGACTCCGTTACCCAACGCCGCCGCGCGCGCCGCACGTGTCTGTAATTGGCGCGACTTCCAAGGGGTCGGGGCCGGGGCCGGAACGTGGTCATCGGCCATCTCCGACGCTTCGTCGGATGACTCACCAACCGAATGGCGACGCAAAACCTGCTGAATCTGCTCGAATAACTGCGCGTGGTAAACGTCCTGACTGATAATCCGATCGATCTCGGCCCAATCGCGGATCGCCGGAAAGTACCGTCGCAGATCCTGTTCCGCGAAATAACGCAGCTCAAGATAAACGGCCGCGAACTCGACGTAGGTCTCCAAATCCGTCGGTTCCGGAAAAAGAAACTCTTCCTTCAACAGAACCGCGCGAATCTCGGCAAACTCGATCTCGCCGATTTGCTGCCGCCGCTGTGCTGCAAAGCCGGGAGTCGATTGTTCGCCCAGGCGGCGTCCGAGTTCCAGGTGAACGCGCGCATGAAACAGCAGACGCAGGCATCTCCGGAGCGACTGCCCCTCCCCGTTCGAATCGAGCGACTCCTCCACCGAACGAGCAATCAGAATGACCGTTCGTGGTAATTCGGCTCCGGGAGGAAGTTCCAGATCGGCCCAGTCCGCAAAGGCCAACAGTCGATCGCGTTCGATCGTGTACGTCTTTCGGTGCGGCACGAACAGACCGAGCCCGGCCAGCCGCCGATCCAAGCGAATGATCCGCCGCAGGATCCGCGGTTCAACCAACAGCGCCGACGGCTCGATCGATCGGAGCGTTTCGCGCAGCGCCTCGAGCGACATCCGATCGGATGCCGCCGGGAATCCCCGGTCTTCCTCGAAATGCGGATGCGACACCGGATTCAGCACAGCAGTCGTTCCTTCCTCGCCTCCCGAAATTACACTTCGGCCCGCCAGCGTCAACGGGCAAAGGGATATGGAATAAGGTCCGACGGGCGATTCCTTCGGAAACCTGACTCGTATCCATTGTTCAACCGCGACGGCGGCAGACAATCCATCTTCACTTATACACCCTCCCGCGATGGGGGCCATTCAGCCTTCCAGTGGTGTTTTGTCCGGCGTCTCCGAACCAGGATTCGTGGCGATTCGTTTAACCCGCAGCCGTCAGGCGAGGTTCGTTGAGCCGCAGGCTCACGCCGCGCGCATCGAGCC
>CAZFWV010000461.1:0-4893 GCA_964522605.1 uncultured Pirellulaceae bacterium | reverse complement strand
AAAAAAACCGACGCCTTCGGCTTGCCGTTAAACGAGTTGCATGGAATCGCCGTCAGACAATAAGTTCCGCTGAACCATCAACTTACAAACTGCACGACCACCGTGGGGGAATCAGACCGCCACTGGGGAAATATACGGTCTTTTCCCGCGGGGCCATCCTCGATCGGCTTCCGGGGCCTCATCGTCCATTCGGCTCCCAGGCGCCGCGGCAAAAAAGAGGAGATGGATGAGAATCCGTCGTCCCTCGCTCCCCCTCAATTTGCCAGAGACCCTGAACCCGTGCTCTGAATCCAGTTCTACGAGCTCTGACGCCTGCGAGGCCTGTGGGTGTCTGGAAGGCAATCGCGCACTGAGCGGTCACGCCGCCAGTTTGGCCGGGAGGTCTTTTCGACATTGTACCGCGGCATAGTAGGCGATGACCGCAAAACAGATCAGAGGGACCCAGTAGGCGAGGTTGATGTTGCCATCCGTCTTGTCGGACACATAGCCTTGAATCTGCGTGATGACGGCACCGCCTAGGATCGCCATGATCAGTCCGGCACCTCCCAGTTTGGTGTCCTCGCCGAGACCTCGCACCGCGAGTCCGAAGATGGTCGGAAACATCAGCGACATACAACCCGAGATCCCGACGAGCGCGTAGACTCCGAGAGGGCCCCCGACATAAATCACCAGGAAGCTGAAAAATACAGCCAGACAGGACAGGAGAGTCAGCAGGTGGCGGGGAGTCATGAAACGCATGAGCCCCGTGCAGACGAACCGCGAGATCATGAACAAGACCAGTGAGGCAATGTAGTAGGTTGCCGCGACCTGTTCGGGCGTCTTGCCATCCGGCAGTGTAATCTGCTCCAGTCGCAGTTCTTTCATCGCGTACCGAATCGTGAACGACCAGACGCCAATTTGTGCTCCGACGTAGAAAAACTGGGCGATGACTCCCCAAATGTAGTGTCGATTGCGTACCAGCCTTCCCACCGTCGGCCAGAAATCCAGTTTCGTGTCCACCTCAGAGGCTTTTGGCATCTTCGTGATCGCGATCAACAACCACGTAATTGCCATGATGATTCCAACGACGACGTACGTCATCGTGACGGCGTTCAGCTCTCCTGTTTGAATCGCCTCCAGTTGTTCCTTGGGCATGGCCGCGCGTTCCTCGGCACTCGCCGTGTTTAGCTCAGACAGAATGAACGCCTGGCTGATGACGACACCCATGATGGAACCCAATGGGTTGAACGATTGCGCGAAGTTCAAACGTTGCGTTGCCGTCTCTTCAGGCCCCATCGCACAGATATAGGGGTTCGCTGCCGTCTCGAGAATCGAAAGTCCGCCAAACAGGATCCAAATTGCGGCCAAGAAGAAGTAGTATTCTCCCGTCAGTTTCGCCGGGAAAAACAGCATCGCACCCACGGCGTACATTCCCAGTCCCAAAAGGACGCCCGACTTGTAACTGAACTTTTTGATGAAAATTGCACCAGGGATCGCCAGCAGGCCATAGCCGGCACCGTAACAAACGACCTGGATCAGCGCCGTCTTCGCATCCGACATGCTCATGATTCGCTTGAACGCTGCCAGCAGCGTGTCGGTCATATTGTTTGCCAGTCCCCACCAGGCAAACAGACTCGTCAACAGAGCAAACGGCCACACAATCCGTGCGGGGATGATCGGAGTCCGACCCGTCGATGGATCACGCTCCGGAATCTCATTCGAGGAACGGTCAGAGGACGTACGGCCTGAGTCGGGATCTGTGTTTGTCATCGAGAAGTCCTGGATTTCCAGCAGGAGTGTAGCGTGCCAGCATTCGGCCCCGATTTGCGATCATGAAACACGCGAAATAAGGGTCACCCGAGGGAACTTGAGCCGGTTTCAAAGCGGTTGTTGGGGAGGGCGAGGCTGGGCTGTTGAAAATCTGACAGGCTCGTCCGTAGCGGACCCGATCAACTTTGGCTCCCCTCGCCCCGTTTCGGGGAGACGGGCTTTCAACGTGCCACAATCCACGGGGAATCTTGGGATTTTCCAGTGTCGTGCCCCCTCATCCCCAGCCCTTCTCCCCCGCAAAGCCGGGGGAGAAGGGAGCGAGGATTTCGGTTTGTTCATTGCCTGCCAGCACTTCCCATGTCTCCGAGTCGAAAACACTTTCAACAGGCCAGCCTCGCCCTCCCGGGTTTGAAATGCGGTCTGTTCATCCTCACGTAGCAGAAATCGTAAGCCCTTGATAGCACGCCGTGCAAGCGGACCTCCCTTGTCGGGCGGTAATTTCGTGTGCCTCATCCTTGTTGTGCCGCGAATGAGGTCTGACGACCAACGCAAGCCCGCTGACTTTTGGGGGATTCCTCGATTCTGGAGAGCCCTGGCAACAGAACCTGAAGAAGAGCAATAATCCAGTTAATCTCGTTCGTAGAGAAGAACCGATTCTAGGAGAACAGCGGCGCGAGACAATCGTGCCCCGCTCACATCTTCAACTCCTCGTCCTTATTCCACGTCCTGCACGGCGACCGGTGAAAATGTTGTTCGCTCGGCAAGGAATCGAGCGACCACCGGAAGCGACCCTTACCCGGGTGCGATAGCACCTCGTTGGGTTGTGGCCCTGCCGAACCGCAAAAAAGTCGCACGCGCTGTCGTCAAGGCTCAGCAAGTCCTTGGCTCGCTGAGCTCCTGCAACGCTGACGGGCGTTGTGTGCGCATACTCATCCTTCAGGTTTGTTTCTTCTCCTTCAACAGACCACGGAACTGCCGTGTTGACGATCCGATCTCTGCATCAAGTCGTTCGGACCTTGGTCTGCGTTGGCGCTGCGCTCTGGGGACTCGCGGTGGTCGGGGCTGAGCCACCGCTGCCGTTCGTGGAATCTCAGTCGCCCTCGTCCGAACAGGTTACGCCTCTACCTGCGCCGAGTCCGACGTTGGATCCGTCCTCGAGTACGGAATCGGATGGTGTCTCGCTTGAGTCGATCGAACAGTGGGCCCTTCAGTACCATCCCACGATCGCAGAATCGGCGTGGTTCGTCGAAGCTGGCCGATGGAACCAGCTGCAGGTCGGTTTGCCACCGAATCCAACGATCGGTTACGTCGCGAGCGAAGTTGGAGACGAAGGCCGGGCAGGGCAGCAGGGTGGCTTCGTTGAGCAGACATTCGTGCGCGGTGACAAGCTGCCGCTGAATCGGGCTGTGGCGCAGCAGGAAGTGCAGAAACTGCAGTCGGAGCTCACCGCCCGTCGCTTGCGCGTCCTGACGGACGTCCGGATCGCCTTTTATCAACTGCTGGCCCTGCAGGAACGCGCCCACATGCTTGCTCGGATGGAACAGATCACGCAACAGGCGGCCGAGACGGCGGATCAGCTGTTTCAGGCGCGGGAGTCCCCGCGAACCGACTACTTGTTGGCACGGATTCAATGGGAGCGCGTGCGACTCGATCGACAATCAACCGAACGTGAACGCCAGGGTGCTTTCCGGCGACTGGCCGCTCGAGTGGGACTGGAAACCTTGCCGGCAGATTCAATGCTTGGCGACCTAGAGGCGCTCGGTTCGGAGCTCGATTGGGACCAGACCTGGGGCTCGTTGCGGATGACTCATCCGCTGTTGGCGGCAGCCCAGGCCGACGTGCGTCGGGCACGGTGGGCCGTTGATCGGGCGCGCGCCGAAGTTGTGCCGGACCTCACAACGCAAGTGGCCGTCCAACGCGACAATTCCACGGGCGATACGATTGTCGGGATCCAGGCCGGCGTCAATCTGCCGATCTGGAATCGGAACCAGGGAGGAATTGGCAAGGCGTGTGCCGAATTGCGCGCCGCCGAACAGCATGTCCAGCATGTGGAATTACAGCTTCGCGAGCGTCTGGCAACCGTCTTTGCCAACTATGAAGCAGCTCGCATTCAGGTGGAACGCTACCAATCGGAAATCCTTCCCCAGGCGGGAGAGACTCAGCGATTGGTCGCGCAGGGATATCGGCAAGGCGAATTGAGCTTTCTCGAATACCTGACCGCCCAGCTGACGTTCTTTCAATCGAGCGTCAACTATCTGGATGCCTTACGAGACTACTGGACTGAATACCACCGCGTGAACGGCCTGCTGCTTGACGCGAACCTGGAAGCCAGTCCGTAATCTTCGCCCTCACCGTCGCCGCCGGACCAACAGCATTCCTGCGGCCAGACTGAAGAGTAGCAGCGCTTGCGGTTCCGGTACCGCACGAACCGCTTCGCCCTGGGGATAGGGGCCTTGTTCGTAGCCCCCCTCGGCCAACGCGACGACAAAGTCTGCCGTACCGAATTTCAGATCTCCACTCCAGTCGCCCTCGGCCCAGCCTGCCCGTTCCCCCGTCTCGTACTTGCCTGCGGAGAGTACCGTCACGAGGTCTTGGGTATTGAACTGGAGATCCATGTTCGAGTCGCCCAACCAGGTCTTCTTCAGCGTACCAAGCCAGATCTTTCGATCTTCGAAGTTGACAACGTCGTCTCCATTCAAGTCGTACTCCGGCGCGAACGGGCGAAGCTGCAACGCCACCTCGGCCTGCTGATCCAGATCCGGTGCATCCAGCGCAAGATTCCGGTTGTAGTCTCCCGGAATGATGGTCTCGTCTTCCTCAGGTGGATCCACCAGAATCCCCAGGTGGAAGGCGTTCGCCGGCTTTCCGTCGATCTCCGCCAGGCCGTCCAGGTTCATGACCGTCGCCAACGCGGCCCAGGAGCCATTTTCTTCGTCGAGCTCCGTCGTGCCGATCAGAATGTCGACACCTCCTTCATAAGGTTTCGCGGTTTCGTCGACCTGGCCACGGCTGAACCAGATGTAACCGACCTCCGGAATCGTGGGGTCGAATGGATGTTCGCCGACCAGCACGCCGAGTTCGGGTTGAAGAGTCACGTAATCGGTGAGCGGCTCACCATCGACCGTCCAGTAGAAGTAGAAACCC
>CAZFWV010000460.1:0-4923 GCA_964522605.1 uncultured Pirellulaceae bacterium | reverse complement strand
GCCCAGAATATCAAATTTCGGCCTCGGGTAAATGAGGTAAACCGAGTGGGCCGTGTAATTCTTGGTCGTTCCATCACTCCAGAAGGGGGGCATTCACGCAGTGCCTGTCCCGGCTTGGTTCCGCTCGAATTGCCCTCCGGCCTGGCGGCGGACGTCGTGCAGCTCTTAAGCTGATAATTCATCCGAAGTTACACCGCTCTCCCGGTAAACATTCGTTTAACCCGCAGCCGTCAGGCGAGGTTCGTCAATCTGACCCGCAGGCTCACGCCGCGCGCATCGAGCCGCACGTTTCCGGAGGTTACGGCCAGCGACAACCGGATCGAGAAGCGGACCTCGCCTGACGGCTGCGGGTTAAACGATTGGCCACTGGGAGGGTGCTGTAACTCCATCCGAGACATTCACCCATTGCCTGTCCCGGTGGTTCTGGCGTTCTGTTGGCAGGTTTTGGCCAGGCCGGCCCAAGTTTTCCATGTCTGCTTGTCAAATCCGGTCCGCTTTTCGTTTAACGGCAAGCCGAAGGCGACTGCTTTTCGTTCAACGGCAAGTCGAAGGCGACGATGGCTGTCTCGTATCCGCCGACGCCTTCGGCTAGCCGTCAAACGAGCCTGGGTGTGTCCGCTTTACATCGTGGGCCGCTTCTGTTGCGAAAGAGGTGCGCTGCTGGCGCGCGTGCCTTGGTCTCTAGTGTGGTGTCGCTGAATTGTTTCCCGGTGCAGACCGCAGACGATTCGTCACCAAGCAGTGGCTTAGCGGGAGACAATTCGTACCCAGCGGTAAGCTAGCTCGCCTGTCGGATTCATCGGAATTCAGGGAACAAGACTTGGCTTGATGCGTCGAATACGTGGTACATCCGGATGCGATCTGTTACGCTCGGGGTGGATGGTGCCGACCCCCAGTTCTTCACTGCAGGAGAAAAACCAATGTCCAGAATGAACCTCGTTGGCAAGCCGATGATCTCGGCCCTTTTGCTGTTGGGCCTGTGCGTTGCCGGGTGTTCCCGCAGTGGTGGGGATGCGGAGCCTGTTCCTGAGAATGAGCCGGCGGCCAGCGTACCGGCGGCCCGGATTGAGCCCGCGACGGCCATGCAGCCCGCGACTCCCGCGATTCCGGGAACTCCCATGATCCCGGCGATGCCTGTCGATTCCCAGGCACCGACCGTTGTTGAGGAATCAACGGGCGAATCGACCGCGGCCACGCATGAGCAGGCAGCAGTGATCAAAATCTCCAGCGACGAGGGGAAAACACTGACGCTGCACACTTTCTGCCTGGATCACCAGGGGAATATCCTGGCTGGGGTGAGTACGGATCAGGGACGGATTCAGAAGTTGGATCCCGACGGGAACCTCCTGTCCACCTGGACGCTGACGGTTCAACCCGAGGCCGTTGCGGTTGGGCCGGACGGAGGCATCTACGTCGCGGGAAATGGAAAGATGCTCAAACTGGACCCCGAAACGGGATCCGTAATCCACGAGGCTGCCGCGCCGAATGCCGCCGAAGCCCTGGCGAATGCCGATCAGGTGCGTGAACAGATGCGAAAGCAGTTGGAGCAGCAACGCGCTAGTCAGGCCCGGTTTGTCGAACAATATGAGCAGCAGATCGAGACACTCACTTCCAAGGGCGAAGAGAACCTCACAGAGGTTGAAAAGCGAACACTCGAAGCGCTGCAAAACCTCGTCAAGCAGATTCAACAGCCCCAATCAACCGACATCGATGACGCGCAATTGAACAGCATGATTCAGTCGAAGCTGGTCGCGTCGTCTCTGAGTGTGGCCGGCCAGGATGTTTTTCTGGCGACGCGGGCGATGGAAGGCTATGGGTTTGACGTGTGGCGGACGGATGACCAGTTTGAAAATGCCAAGAGAATTGTCTCGGGGCTCCGTGGCTGCTGCGGGCAGATGGACGTTCAAGCGAACGAAAATGGGGTCTACGTCGCCGAAAATGCACGTCATCGCGTCTGCCTCTACGACCGTGAAGGCGAGATGCTCAACGAGTGGGGAAGCCGCGCGCGGACGGGCATCGAAGGCTTTGGCGGTTGCTGCAATCCGATGAATGTTGCCTTCGGGGCGAACAGCGATGTCTACACGGCAGAATCGACGACGGGACGAGTGAAGCGGTACAGCCCGACGGGTGAGCTGCTTGGTTTGATCGGCAGCGTCGAGATCGTTCCGGGATGCAAAAAGGTCTCGATTGCCGTCAGTCCTGATGGGAGCCGCGTCTACATGTTGGACATCACGCGGACGCACATCGTGATGATGAAGACGGTCGCCGGCGGTGTCCAGGTGGCGTCGACCGACTGACCTCTCTTTCCCATTTCACACGTCCTATTCGGTCTGCCATCGCGCGGGAGAACGTAATGACTTCACATCTCACCGGGGCTGCTTTTGTGCGCTGGAAGATTCTGATCGCAATCACCTTAGTTCTTGCAGGATGCCGAGGAAGATCGGAACCGACGACTGAGGTTGGAACGGAATCGACCGGCTTGACACTGGTCGTCATGGATCCGCTCGCGGCGCCTTTGTCCTGTCCGTGCGTGGAAGGGTATGCGCAGCGACAGTATGAAGCGCTCGCCACCTTCCTGCAGGATCAAATGGCAGTACCGGTCCGCGTCGTATTCGGCGAATCTCTCGCGGCAGCCCTGAAAGATGGTTCGGCCGAGGAAGCGGATTTAATCATCGGCAAGGACTCGGTCGTTCGGGCCGACGCGCAGGCAGCTGATTTGCCGGCGACTCCGATTGCTCATTTGACCGACAAGCAGGGACGCACAACCCAAACCGGTCTGTTTGTCGTTCGTTCCGATGATCCGTCCCAATCGCTGGCGGATCTGGCCGGCTATCGCATCCTGTTGGGGCCCGCCGACTGCGACGAAAAACATGCGGCTGCCCGACGAGTTCTGGCGGCTACGGGAATTGAGCTGCCGGAGGAGTTGGTGGAGATTAGCCAAGCGTGTAGCGATGGCGCCTGCAAACTCGTCGATGCGGGGCCCGGAATCAAAGCGGCCGCGGTGATCTCGAGTTACGCTCAACCTTTGCTCGAAGGATGTGGCACGATCAAGGCAGGTGATCTGCGAGTTGTAGGGGAAACGGAGCCGGTGGCTTTCATCTCGGTGTTCGTTGCAGACCACGTCGACGCTCCGCAGCGAGAACAGATCGAACGGCTGTTGGCGCGTGTCGGGGAAGATCGAGAGCTCTGCAAACAACTGGAAACGCTGCTGGGGTTCGTTCCATCAGAGCAAGCACAGGTCTCGGTCGCGCGAAAAAAAAACTAATTGAACCCCACAGGTCAGATACCTGGACGGGCTGGCGAGGTAATCTTCGCGACGCATACTGTCCGACGCTTCCGTCCAGCTTGCCCGCGAAGCTGCCCCGTATCTGGTCCCAGCCACTCAGCGGAGCGGGACTGGGAGGGATCGCTGCATCTTCCGAGCTTGTGATTGTCGGCGACCGCGATCTGAATGATGCCGGTGATCTCTTTCGCTGCTTTCATGCCGCAGACGGTCGTCTGGCTTGGGAAATCCAATACGTCGCGCTGGGGGAACTCGATTACGGCAATCAGCCGCGAGCGACCCCCTTGATCTCGGAAGATCACGTTTTCTTGTATGGTGCATTTGGTGATCTGACCTGTGTCGAACTGTCCACGGGCCAAATCGTCTGGCAGAAGAATCTGAAGGATTTTTATTCAACGGAGGCAGAGTTCGTTTGGGGGACCTGTCCTTCCCCGCTGATCGTGGACGGGAAACTGATCGTCAATCCGGGAGCGGCCGATGCGACCATCGTGGCGTTGGATCCCAACACGGGTGACGAGATCTGGCGCGCACCGGGCCCTCCGCCGGCATACGGGTCCTTCCTCGCTGCCGAACTCGGGGGGAAGCTTCAAGTCATCGGGCATGATCGGGAATCGCTGGGAGGTTGGGATGTTCAAACGGGTGAACGATTGTGGACGGTCCATCCGCCCTATACGGATGACTTCAATGTGCCGACGCCCGTGCAGTACGGCGATTGTCTGCTGATCGCCAGTGAGAACAACGGCACACGGCTGTTCCGATTTCAAGCCGGGGGCGCGATCGATCCGGAGCCGATTGCCACGAACACAGATTTGGCACCCGACATCTGTACGCCGGTTGTGGTCGGGTCCCGCCTGTTCTGCTCTTGGGGCGCCCTGTACTGTCTTGACCTGGACCACGGTCTGGAAACGGTCTGGACAGCGCAAGAACCCGTGATCCGTACGCATGCCAACCTGGTGGCCGGACCGAATCGGGTGCTGATGGTGGGCGATGCCGGTACCCTGATCCTGATCGATGCTGCGGCAGACCAATTTCGTGAGGTCTCGCGTGTTCAGGTTTTTGAACAGGGTGCTGAAATCTACGCCCATCCGGCCATCGTCGGTCATCGATTGTATGTGCGCGGAGAGGCCGAATTGGTCTGTTTGGACGTACCTGTTCCTTGACAGTTGCGGCTTTTTTCTGGCTTTTTCGCTGTGATCCCAGATTCGCTTGGTATTGTGGAGTAGAGGACTCGAAGGACGAGCCGCGACTTGAAATGACGGCTGCAAGGAAGCCTCCACATCTCTCTCCGCGGCCCTCTGCGCCTTTGCGTCCTTTGCGTTTTCCTTTCTGTCGAACGGTGGGAATCGATTAATTTTCGAAAAGGACCAAGTGAAACGCAGCGCAGCCTTCGGCCGCAACCAAACGGCGTGCTACCGCGTTCGGCGCAATGGGTGTGCCACTGGCTTTGCCAGTGTCCTCTTGAGTCGAGGAACAGCACTGGCATAGCCAGTGGCACACAGTGCGGTTGCTGCGGAAGGATGTGCCTTACATCAAAATGCCAACAATAAAGCCAAGTAGGAGCACAACGCAACCCTGACGCGTAATCGAATTCGCTTGCCCCGACAAGAAACTCACCGTTAGCAGTGCAGAGGGCCGCAGAG
>CAZFWV010000459.1:0-4926 GCA_964522605.1 uncultured Pirellulaceae bacterium | reverse complement strand
GGAATTACGTGACACCCTGTGTGGACGCTTGGTGAATACGGAAGACACGCTCCCCTCGGCACTCGGTCTAGCCAAAGAAGGCAGTACACCGACAACATATGACGACATCCAGATCATTGCGGACGGGCACGCAATTTCCGAAACCTACTTTGCCGGCGAGGGGATCGGTAACGCAATCACTTTCTGGGATCCCGGTTCAAAGACCATCAAGATGCACGCCGTCTTCTCCAACGGTTCGGTCTGGGAGGCCGTTACGTATAAGAAGGATGGGAAGTGGCTTCGGGAAGTGAATCTGATTTCGCCCACCGGGGAGAAGACCCGACTTGAAGGCTCTTTTACGGTCTCTGCGGACGGCAGTACTCACACCTGGACCAATCCGACGACAGACAAACTCAATGTGGTGCGGCGCGTCGGTGGCCCCAAGGATTGAGCCCGATCAGCCATTCCGCTCAGGGAATCAACGCACGAAGACCGGTCCAGATATCAGGATCAGTTGTTCGCATCTATTGTTCGTAAACGAACGAGGAAAGGATCAAATATGAAGGCCCTGACACTAGCCACTCTGCTGCTCTTCGCCGTTCCCACAGCACCCTCGCTTGCCCAAGAATCCACGCGCGAAGACTTCGACAGTTTTTGCGAAACAATCCAAGGACGCTGGGTCGGAGAAGTCACGTGGGTCACGGATTTTCCAGGACTGGGCAAGAGGGGTGAAAAGGTAACGGCGTACAGTGACTGCAAAACTACTGAGGACGGCAATGCGATCATTGTGAAAGGCTACGCTGGCGAGGGTTCGACCACATGGCTCATCGTGTTTGATGCGGGCGCCCGGCGAATCAAAAGCCTTTGGGTCTCTTCGGGTGGGACTGTTACCGATTCCATCCTGTACAAGGAGAATGGCAAGTGGGTCGAGAAAGGTTCCGGCAGCAACCCCGATGGAACACAAATCGAATTCGCGAGCAAACTCACCATTACCGACGATGGCGACACGCACCTCTGGACCGGGGTTATGACTGTGGGCGGAAAGAAAGTCGATGAACAGCGTGATGTCTGGCGGCGCGCGGCGAAGTGATCGATCCTCTCTTGCTGCAAACGGATTCGAAGGAGAAATATCATGCATCGCCTACTTTTTGTCTTAATTGTTATCGGAGTATGCCCCTTAATCGCCTCTGGACGGGCATCGGCTCAAGACTTGACCGCCGGCGACTATATCGAATTCTGGCGGCCGATGGTCGGTGTCTGGCAGGGCACATTCGAAGCGGATGGTCAGGCACAGCCGATTACATTCCGAATGCGAATCGCTCGCAACCAGAAGTGTTTCCTCATCTACGACGAGAGTGAGGGGGTACCGGGTACTCAGCAACTTCAAGCGTACGATCCGGTCACGAAGAAGGAGATTGCCTGGGGCGTCGACGGTGAAGGGAATCGACAGATTCAGACCATCATGATCGACGGAATCGAGAAGGGAAAGAAAGTGGCGCCGGGTGTCGGCGGCTCCTGGGAAGTAAAGGTATTTCGCAACGACGGCAAGACAATTACGACAACGTGCAATTGGAAATACACCAGGTTCGACGAGTCGCATTCGACATTAGTGTGGTCAAACGTGAAAGAGGACGGTGTTGCCAAGCCCGATATCACATTGACACTCGAGCGACAATCGCGAGGGCGGAGCCGGGCGCAGGAGTAAATGGCGTGCACGACGGTCTGCGGTCGCGTGCGACACGCCTGTCGATCGGTCTTGTTACTCGACAACGTTGATTTGCTGAGGAGTTGAACCATGAAGCGGGTCCTTTGGTCGAGTGCCTTGGTGACGGTTTTCGCCGCTGTTGGCACCGGCGTATTAGTCGGTCAAGACAACGCCTGTTCGTTCACGGTGCCTGGTGAAGTATTCTGCGATGATTTTGAAGATGGGGCCTTTAGCGACGATTCCCCGGTGAGGTGGGACTTGGTGAACAACCATGTGGCCACGCGAATCGAGGATGGCAGCCTGATCATCGATGGAAAAGGCTTTCCGTTTGCGATGCCGCGTCGAGGAGATATGCCGGCGAATGGTTGGCTGACGGGCGATGTGTCCATCCGGACACAAGCCCGACTCATCGACGGCGTAGGCATCGACTTGGGGGCACGACGAAACCCACCAGCCGCTGAACCATATGTCTATATGTCTGGGGCCGAGTCGCCGGATGAACCCGCGGCGTTCATTGGGATCTTGAGTACCGGCTACATCCACTTGGCTGACGCTCCCATAGAACTGGATTTCAGTCGGGACCTCGTACTGCAATTTGACGTCATTGGCAATCGACTTGATTTCTGGGTATGGCAGGCGGGGAGTGAATTGCCGGTCGAACCGTTGGTCACCGCCTACGATGACTCGCTGACGGAGGGCCGACTGTGGATCGCCGTGGGAAGCGAGGATGCCGATGCCGGACAACAACTTCCTGCAGTGGCCGCTTTCCGATACGTGCGCGTGGCGACAAAGTCCATTCCGATGTCCGATCAGAATCTGCCGGGAGACTATAACGGCGACGGCGTGCTCGACGCAGAAGACTTGGATCTTCAGGCAAACGGCATCGCGACTCAAGATTTGACGTTTGATTTGAATGATGACGGTGTGGTTGATTACGACGGTGACCGCCTCACGTGGCTGCATGAGTTGAGGAAGACTTACTCCGGAGACGCAAATCTCGATAGCCAATTCGACACACAGGACTTCGTCGAAATACTCACAGCGGGGAAATACGAGACCGAGCAGGAAGCAGGCTGGGAAGAAGGCGACTGGAATGGTGACCTGTATTTCGATACGGGTGACTTGGTTGTAGCGCTTGGGGACGGCGGCTATGAAAAGGGACCTTATTCGGAAGCGACCCACGCCGTGCCGGAACCAGTGAGTGCATGGCTGCTCCTACTGGGCGTCACTTGCTTTCTGCATCACTGCAGACGCTAAGCACATCCGGAAACGTGATTTCGCAAAGAGTCCCCTTCACGGCCCAAAAGGGACCGGCCTGCAAACTTCAGAGTCCTCGCCCCGGAGAATTACTGAGAGTTTCGGCCCCACACTTCGAGCGTCGCAAGGTACCCCGGGGTCCTCTCGGACCTCAGTTCCTCTCTGCAAAAAGCGAGAGCGCCGTCCGACAGACCACCTCACGCTGAATCGTTGTGTGACAAGACCCAAACGCAACAATGCCCGGCGACCACTCGCGCGGCGTCGGGCGTTAACTGGCGGGTCAGGATAATTCGCAAGTAGGGAGAAGCGTCCAGGACCAATTGTGTTCTGAAATGTTGACGAACGCATTGAACGCGTACCACAATCGCGCGATTGCGACGCAGGAAATCATTGATGAGTTGATTCGGAGCGCTAAGGAAGTGTGCGGGCCAGGATCCAGATTCTGGTGAAGCGGATCCTGCGAAGACACGGGCATCCGCCTGATTCGCAGTCAGAAGCGATTCTGAAGGATATTGCGGCGTGAGGGTGACGCTATCGGCGGCGTCTGTGACGTAGAAGCGTCACACCGAAGAGGAAGAGCAGCCAGGAGGCAGGTTCGGGGACGGCCATTGGCTCGCGTGGTCCCTGCTCATAGCCGCCGTCTTCTAATGCTTCCACCACGTCGCCAGTGTCGAAGACGCCGTCGGCATTCCAGTCGCCTTCGGACCAACTGGCGTAATCGCTGGTCTCGTACTTACCCGCTTCGAAAACCTGCGTGAGGTCCTCGAGCGTGAATTCGCCGTCGAGGTTGGCGTCGCCGAAGTAGGTATGGAAGCCATCGGGTGGTGGGCTTTCAATCAGTGCCGTCCGATCCGCTGGTCTCCTCGCACCCTCGATCACCATCTGCGACATCGCATCGACATCCGCGACATCGCACGAGCCATCACGGTTAATGTCGCACAGACCCGGAACGACGGTCAAAGTATTACCGTCTACAGCGTCAAACTCGCGAAGCTCATCGGCGTACAGGTCGAAGAGAGCCTGATCAACCGTAACATTCTTGAGCGTGGTGATCTCGAGCAGATGATCTAGGTTGTCTGGATTCTCGTCGGAGAAGTTCAAACCGACGAGTGAAACCTCACGAATGAAACGGGTTTCAAAAAGAATCGCGGAATATGACTCACGGCTGAGAAAGGCTCCGTCCAGAACCAGGCTCCCTATCTGTTCGCCGTCCAAACAGAATCCCCAAAACAAATCGATATCAAGTGGGAAATAGGAGCACGATGTCAGATTCTGAAATGTCGCCCCGGCAAGGTTCAATTCGGTAATCTGATTGTCGGACAACATCAGATCCGTCAGTGTGTCCAGCCCCGCGAAAGCCCCGCTCTCGAGGCGTGTGATTTGACTGCCCCGCAGGTCCAGCTTCTCCAGGTTGTTCAGCCCGTCGAAGGCACCGCTCTCCACGCTCGCGATTTGATTGGTGGACAGTTCAAGCGACTCCAGGTTGGTCAGCCCCACGAAATCACCGCTCTCGAGGCGTGTGATTTGATTTTCCCACAGGCTCAGCGACTTCAGGTTGGTCAGCCCGTCGAAGTCCCCGCTCTCCAGGCTCGTGATTTGATTTCTGCCTAGGTTCAGCAACTCCAGGTTGGTCAGCCCGTCGAAGTCGCCACTTTCGAGGCGTGTGAATTGATTGCCCCGCAGGTCCAGCGTCTTCAGGTTGGTCAGCCCGTCGAAGGCACCGCTCTCCAGGCTCGTGATTTGATTGGAGGACAGGTCAAGCGACTTCGGGTTGTCCAGCCCGTCGAACGCACCGCTCTCGAGGCGTGTGATCTGATTGCCCATCAGGCTCAGCTCCTCCACGTTGGTCAGCCCGTCAAAGTCCCCGTTCTCGAGGCTCGTGATTTGATTGTCCCATAGGAGCAGCGCCTTCAGGTTGGTCAGCCCGTCGAAGGCACCGCTCTCCAGGCTCGTGATTTGATTGCGGCCCAGTTGCAGCCCCATCA
>CAZFWV010000458.1:2047-4932 GCA_964522605.1 uncultured Pirellulaceae bacterium | reverse complement strand
CTGCGGTGCCCGAACCGAGCGCGATCGTGCTGAGCCTGCTGGGCCTGGCCGGACTGCTGGGTCTGACGCGTCGTCGTTAAGACGCATCGCTGATCATTCATCGTTTTGAGTAACTCACAACGGCCTGCCCGAGAAATTCGGCAGGCCGTTGTTTTTTTTGCGCATCACACGACTCAAATGCAGGGAGTAGGGCCGCGGAGAGACGCGGAAAAACGCCGAGTTCAGCCCGATCGACGTCCAGAACCAGCCCGATCAGGCGGTCCAGGCAATGGCAGTCGGATCAAGACACGAATGAAGGGAAATCGCGTTCCGGTTAAACTGAAGACGGAGAAGGAACCGCAGCCTCGACTCAGGCGACGGATCGACACGGGAAGCTCCGCGGACATCCGCTTCATCCGTGTGATCCGCGGTTCCTCTTCTCAATCTTTGGTTCCGCTCGACTTACGCGTAACAACCAAGGCGATGCCGCAGAGAAGGAAGAGAACGAAGAAGCGAACACAGTCGTTGGTTTCGCTGGAACGCTTATGAACAAAGGCAATGAAAGAAACGTTACGGAGGTCGTCTCGTGAAAACGTCGCATCGAATCTGGCTGCTGTTACTCACAATCGCATTTTTTGCGAGTGTGCGCCTGACGCTTGCAGAGGAAACGACGGCCCCCGTTTCGTTGACGTTTTTTGGCTGGTCCGATCAACATGTTCAGACGGACGGAGACGCAAGTCACTTGGTCCCGGCAATTGAAGCGATGAACGCCTTGCCGGGAACGGAGTATCCACCGGAAATCGGCGGGCGAGTTGCGGAGCCTGCATTTGTCTTTGGCTGCGGCGACATCACCGAGTGGCCAACGCACGCGGCGATTGGCGCGTACGACAAGCTGATCACGGACCGGCTCCGATTTCCCACCTTCGATGTCCTCGGAAACCATGATGAAGGCGGCAAAGTACCAAGCGACACGGCAAAGAACTGGCTGATTGAACGGCATGGTGCCTTGAGCTACACGTTCGAACGAGGTGGCATCCATTTTGTGGTTGTGCATTCCAAATACGACGAAACCCTGAACGACCCGGCTCAACCACTGACGGAGGAGGCACTCCACTTTGTCCAAGAATCCCTATCGAAGTTACCGAAACGGGCTTCGGCAATCCTTGCGACGCACTTATGTTTCGATGCGATGACGAATCGAGATGCGCTCATTGACGCTCTCGGCGATGCGAACGTCATCGCCATTCTCGGCGGCCACTACCACAAGGCCAAGGTCGATCGCTACCGGGGTCGCTACTTTGTTCAGCTTCCTTCCCCAGCACCGGGCAGTCCGGAAGAAGTCATGGTGATACGCGTCGATTCGAGCCGCATCATCGCGGTCCCATTCGACTACCAACAGAAGCGGTGGGAGGACAATCCGAAGAAACGACTCGATCTTCAACTTCGAGCGGAGGATCTGTCAGCCGCCCAGTGATTGGTCTGGACGTTGTCGAGCGACAAAACGCCGACACCGCCCTTCCCAGCTTGTCATGCACTCCCTCGGTCTTTTTGGCGGCACCTTCCGACATTTTTCGCCCGCCTGCGACGGCAGCAACGATCCGATGGACTTCTCGCTCGTTCTTGTGATAAGATCGCCGCATGCAGGAACTGCACAGCCGGCAAGATGGCTTTCGCTGCAGGTAGATGAAAAGCAAAACCTCCTGGATCGAAGGACACAATACGAAATGCAACGAGGAGCGTGAAGATGAACATGCAGGACAATGCATCCAAGATGGGTCGAAGGAGTTTCTTGGCTGGGGCTGCCGCGGCAGCAACGATTTCGATTGTAAGGCCTTCGGCCGTCCGCGGATCGGAGGCAAATTCCAAGATCACGCTGGGCTTGATCGGTTGCGGCGGACGAGGCGGTTGGATCGCCGATCTGTTCGTCGCCGATGGGAACTACCAGTTTCTCAGTTGCGCCGACTTCTTCGAGGAACGTGTGAACGCCGTCGGCAACCGAGTGAAGATCGCACCGGAGCATCGTTTCACAGGACTTTCCGGTTACCGACAGGTGCTCCAGCAACCGGTGGATGCCGTGATCATCGAGACACCACCGTACTTCCACCCCGAACAAGCAGCCGCGTCGGTCGAGGCGAACAAGCACGTCTTTCTGGCAAAGCCGATCGCGGTCGACGCACCCGGATGCCTGAGTATTGGCGACTCCGGCAAGCGCGCCACCGAGCGAGGTCGCGTCTTTCTGGTCGATTTTCAGACGCGGGCCAACCCCCTGTATCAGGAAGCCGTTCGCCGCGTGCGAGCTGGCGACTTGGGAAAACTTGTAAGTGGTGAAGCACATTATCCCTGGCAAGGGAACGTACACGATGTGCCCCTCGAAAAACCCGCCGATCGATTGAAGTACTGGTACCAGACACTGGCATTGAGTGGCGATGTGATTGTGGAGCAGGATATTCACGTACTGGACGTCGCCACGTGGTTCCTCGACGCAAATCCGCTCAAGGCGTGTGGCACCGGCGGACGCTCGATTCGAAAGTACGGGAACATCTGGGACCACTTCTCCGTAACATACTGGTTTCCGGAAGACGTTTCCTTGATGTTCCATTCACAGAAGGGAATTCCGGGCGTCAAAGATGAAATTCGCTGTCGGATCTTCGGGAGCAACGGAGTGGCCTACAGCGACTACTTCGGAGACGTGTGGATCCAGGGCAACAAACCGTACGAAGGGGGTAGCACGGGAAACCTTTACCTGGATGGAACCGTGACGAACATCGCCGAATTCCACCGTGCGATCCTCGCCGGCGATTGCTCCAATCCCACCGTCGCACCCTCCGTTCGTTCCAACTTGACAAGTGTCCTGGGACGAACGGCCGCCTATCGCGGCGAGGTCGTCACGTGGGACGAAATGCTTG
>CAZFWV010000458.1:0-1947 GCA_964522605.1 uncultured Pirellulaceae bacterium | reverse complement strand
TCGTACATCGCAAGCACGTTTTCCGGTGGCACATCCGCCTGAATGTTGTGCACATTATTGAAGACGTATCCACCGCCAGGCTTGAACGCCTCGATGCTCCGCCTGACATGTTCGCGAATCGTCGCGGGGTCAGCGTGAGGCAAAACGTGCTGCGCATCGATCGCTCCGCCCCAAAATGACAGTTGATCGCCAAACTCTTGTTTCAGAGACTGCGGATCCATGTTCGTGGCGCTGATCTGCACAGGATTCAGCACGTCGATTCCGTTATCCAACAATTCAGGAATAAAGACACGACACGCGCCGCACGTATGGTACCAGACCTTCGCCGATGTGCGCGACTTGATGAACTGAACCAACTGCTTCTGACGAGGCTTAACGACACGCCGGTAGAATTCGGGGCGAAAGAGTGGCCCCGTCTGCCCAGCCAGGTCGTCCCCGATCATAATCACGTCCACCACGTCGCCAACGGAGTCCAAAAAGCCTTCAAACCAATCTCGCCAGAACTTCAGCGTTTGATCGAGCAGAGCTTCACAGAATTCCGGTTGCTCGATCATGTCGACGAACCAACGCTCAAGACCGCGCATGTACCAGCAGATTTCGTATACGACACCGCTGATGCCGCTGACGATCGCATAAGGCGTTTCGTCGCGCAATTGAATCGCGCGATCACGCAATCCGTCAAAGCGTCCTGCATTGTTTCCTTCCGGCCAGGGATAGTCTGGCAAGTCGTCAAGGGACGCATCCGCGAGTGGGTGATGCGTGATATCCATGTAGAGTGGAGTGTCGTCGGGCATCGACCAGCGCACGCCGAATTCGTCCGTCAGATCATGCCACCGCTTGCCCTCCCGCTCCGAAATGACGATCGAGCCCTCGTAACCGCTGGCGGCCGACGCCCGAATGTACCGAGTATCGACGCGTAGACGCTGAAGCACTGCCTCACTCGGCTGAGCCAATTGTTGGACTGCGTCAATGATTTCAATCTCTTCTTGAATTCCCAAGTGATCAATCAAAGCCTGATAGGCCACTCGATGGATACCGGTTTGATTACCACCGAGATCAATCGGCACCCGATCCGGCACGCGGCGGCTTAGTGCCAATCGAACACGCTCTCGAGATGTCATCTGGTCCATTTTTCTTTCCATTCATTACGATTCATTGGAGCCGCGTCCAGACGTACGTGGTCACACCGTCTGGATCGAGTGTCTTGAGTTGGTCGGGGGTCAGTTCCAGAATGGTCTCTTCGACGTGCCGCCCCATCGTTCGCAGAATCAACTCGACCTGCTCACGTGGCTCGCCGCCGAGACTTTCCTTGATCAGCTTGTCGTCGCGCATCGACCATCGCATGTCAAATCGAAGACGCTCAGCAAAGAGTTTTGCCGTGATACCAGACAGTTCGACTTCCATCGTCCCGGTCCCATCGTCCCGCAGCGTCATCGTCCGCTTTCCCCGATAATTGTCCGTCCACACGCCGACAATCCGGGTCCGCAAATCATCTTCCGGATCTTCCGTGAGCGATGGTTCGTCGGACGACGCCGTCGTGGCTGGCTGAGGTTGCGCCGGTGCGATCGCCCCCACGGTAGGATTTTCCAGCGGAACAAACGCGGCCAGCAGCACGAGAATCAGGGAACTTCCGAACGCACACCAAGCCAGAATGACAGCCGTGAATCCTGACCAATGGCTGTGCTGACGGCACGTATTTGCTCTTCTCTGCCATCGCAGGATGACGACCGCCACAAGAAACAAACCGATCGCAACGCCAATGATTCCAATCCTGGGATGCATCGCTTCCCCGGCACGTAATCTCAGCCACGGCTCAAAAACAAGTTTCCCGACTCTTTCAAATCGTCTTCCGGGAGGGCGAGGCTGGGCGGATGAAAACCTGACAGGCTCGTCCGTAGCCGACCCAATCTACTCTGGATCCCCTCGCCCCGTTTCGGGGAGAGGGGC
>CAZFWV010000457.1:0-4939 GCA_964522605.1 uncultured Pirellulaceae bacterium | reverse complement strand
GGAGCGAGGATTTCGGTTTGTTCATTGCCTGCCAGAACTTCCCATGTTTCCGAGTTGAAAACATTTTCAACAGCCCAGCCTCGCCCTCCCGGCACTCGATTTGAAATGGCGAACTCGTTGATGCGCTGTCCCTAAGGCGCTTCTTGCTCCAGCCGGCGGCGGCATTCGTCCAGGATGTCTTGCGTGCGGCTGGCGCCGACCCGAGTCACTCCGATCGAACGCACCTCCAGCAGAGTATCAAGATCCCGGACCCCGCCCGCTGCCTTGACTTGCACCTGATCGGGAACATGCTGCCGCATCAGTCGCAGATCGTCGAGCGTAGCGCCACCCGTCCCATATCCGGTGGACGTCTTCACCCAGTCGGCGCGCAGTTGCCCACAGATTTCGCACAGATGAATCTTCTGTGCATCGTCGAGATAACAGTTCTCGAAGATTACTTTGACCTTTTGGCCAGCCACATGAGCGACGTCAACCACGGCCTTGATGTCGCTGCGCACATAGTCCCAGTGACCACTGCGGACCTGGGAGATATTGACGACCATGTCCAGTTCCTGGCATCCATCGAGGATCGCCTGCTCGGCTTCGGCTTGCTTGATCGAAGTTCGATGTCCGCCGTGTGGGAACCCGATGGTCGTGCTGGCCATGACGCTGCTGTCACGTAATAAGTCGGCACACCGCTTCAAGTAGTAGGGAAGAATGCAGACACTGGCGACATCGTAGTCCAAGGCCAGTTGGCAACCGGCCTCGAGTTCCGTCGTTGTCAGCGCAGGATTGAGCAGCGAATGGTCAATCATTTTTGCCACGTCTTGATAGGTCCAGTCCATTTGACGGTTCCTTTGTCTTAGTTTTGACCGGGCACGGTAGCGAACGCCATGCTCAGGCTAAGAGACATCTCGGCGCAGAACGGCATCCGATCCCGTTGGAGTATTTGCGAACAATTACCGACGAACGACAAAGTTGCGCAAGAAAGTCAGGCTCTGTTGCAGGGCAGCTTTGCGCGATTCGAGCGAATCCTCAAAGGCACGATCTTCAACTTCCACACAGACGGGACCGCGATAACCCACCTCGTCTAATGTGGAGAAATAACTGCCCCAATCGACGTCTCCCAGACCCGGCAGTTTCGGGCTGTGGTATTCCAACGGCGTCGCGAGTATTCCCACGTCATTCAGCCGATGTCGATCGACGCGGACATCCTTGGCATGGACGTGGTAAATGCGATCACGGAATTCGCGCAGAGGGGCCAAGTAGTCCATCTGCTGGAAGACCAGGTGGGATGGATCGTAATTTAGACCGAAGTATTTGCTGGGCACATCGTGAAACATGCGCCGCCAGATGGCCGGACTGATCGCGAGATTCTTGCCGCCTGGCCACTCGTCCGCGGTGAAGAACATCGGGCAGTTTTCGATTCCGATTCGCACGCGGTGATCTTCGGCGAAATGAACCAGGGGCCGCCACGTTTCCAGAAAACGCGGCCAATTGTCCTCCACAGTCTTCGTCCAGTCTCGCCCCACAAAAGTGTTCATTTGACGGACGCCCAGCGTCTGTGCGGCTTTGATGACCTGGCGAATGTGAGACACGGCACGGTCCGCCTCGTCGCGATCCGGGGATAACGGATTCGGGTAATAGCCGAGGCCGCTGATGGACACTCCGGATTCACCAACGAGTGATTGGATCCGATCGACCGCCGCGCTGTCCAATGCGTCGACCTCGATGTGCGTCACTCCGGCATAACGCCGTTCTGCCTTACCGGCCGGCCAGCACATGAGTTCGATGCATTCGTATCCGAGCGACGCGGCGATGTGAAATACCTCAGCCAGCGGAAGATCGGGTAGAATGGCGCTGACAAAGCCCAGTTTCATGTTCGCCTCCGGCGGGATCGACCAGCTCAATCGTGACGCTGTCCAAGCCCTCTGTTGACCGACTCGAGTCCGAGGTTTCTCGACTCCGCGGGGCCTCGTGAAGAATCTTGACGGCGGAACAAGACGTGGTTCAAGTTGCGCCCAAGATAGAGAAACCAAGAGGGAATGCAAGATGAGGCCGCGTCCGCGGGATCGGATGCGCGCCAGTGAGCGGACATGTCTCAGTTTGGGTGAGTCAGGTTGTGCACTGTGCGGGATCGCCCACCTGGCGCCGAGATCATCACGCGCAGTGATTCGACTCCGACGTGGTGACGGAACGCCTTTGGACCGGGATGGGGCAGGGCGACCGCGACGGAACGAGAGATCCCTCCTGCACTGCGGACGGTGAAAAGGGTGTTCTCTCGGCGGGAAATCGACCGACCAGCGGAAGCGTCGCGTACGCGAGTGCGGAAGCGTTCCATTGGGTTGCGGCCCTGCCGCACTGCGTCGCGAGTTGGGAGAATTGGAGAAGCAACGCTGGCACAAATGTTGCACAGGGCCCAGCGAGGAGATTTGACGTGAAACATCGTTCATCGGATTTCTGGTTTCCGGCGGGGACCGCGCTGGTTGGAATTGGGCTGGTCGTGTGGTGGCTTGCGGCGCCTACCGGGGCGGTTCTGGATGTGCGCCAGCCGGGGGAAGATAACGGCCCGTCGGTCGCTGCGGATTCGCCGGAGTCGATGCCGGACGTGGTTGCGGGAGAGCCGGTACCGGGGGAAGGTGTCCCTTCTGCCGAGACGGGAAGCTGGCCGGGGTTCCGGGGGTCGAACCGGGATGCGATTGTCGATGATGGGACTCGGCTGGCCCGCACCTGGCCGGCGGAAGGGCCGCCGCGCCGCTGGCAAATTGAGTTGGGCGAAGGCTATGCCAGCGCGGCGGTCGGACATGGTTGCGCCTATGTCCTGGATTATGACGTGGACGCGGCGGCCGACACGATGCGGTGTCTTTCGTTGGAGAGTGGATTGCCGGTCTGGACCAATTCGTATCCCGTTCTGCTGACGCGGAACCACGGATTATCGCGGACGGTTCCGGTGATCGTCGGAGATCTTGTCATTTCGTTCGGGCCGCGCTGTCACGTCGCCGCCTGGGATGCCAAGACCGGGCAGTGTCGTTGGTTGATTGATCTGGTCCGCGACCACGGCGCGACGGTGCCGCGGTGGTACGCCGGGCAGTGTCCACTGATTGATGAAGATCGTCTGATCCTGGCGCCGTGTGGAGATTCTCTGCTGATTGCCGTGGATCATCGAACGGGAGAGATCCTCTGGCGTAGTCCCAACCCGCGCGGTTGGCAGATGACGCATGTGTCGGTCGTGCCGATGGAGTGGGAAGGACGTCGCAGTTACATCTATTGTGGTAGCGGAGGGGTCGCGGCGATCGCTGCCGACGATGGGTCGCTGCTGTGGGACAGTACCGAGTGGCCATCGACGTTTGCCACCTGTCCGTCTCCATTAATTCTGCCGGAAGGGCGCGTTTTTCTCTGCAGCGGATACGGTCGCACAACGGGCAGTCTGATCCTTCAAGTGCAGAAGTCGAACGACCAATGGACGGCCGAGCCGATCGTCCAGTTGACACCTCAGCAGTTTAATGCGGAGCAGCAGACACCGATTCTGTTTCGCGAGCACATCATCGCCGTTCGAAAGCATGGCGGAGGTCAGCTTGTCTGCCTTGACCTGGCCGGTAATGAAGTGTGGAGCAGCGGCTCCGATCGCTTCGGCCACGGGCCCTTTTTGATTGCCGACAATTTGATTCTCGTGATGGATGACCGAGGGACACTGACGATGGCTGAAGCGACAATCGAAGCCTACCGTCGTCTGGGGCAGTGTGAGGTCTTTCCGGACGGGCATGATGCTTGGGGGCCGATGGCGATGGTCAACGGTCGTTTGATTCTGCGCGACATGACCCACATGGCATGTCTGGACCTGTCGGAAGGATCGGAATCAAATTGATGATGCTCGTGGCACAGGTCCACCACGCCGACTCTCGGCAGTCCGCCGTTTCCCGGTACTGTGTTGTCCGGAAGCGAATGGGTTCGTGCGAACAAGAAGAGTACAACTGACGTGGGTCCCGAAGACCTGAAGGATCGCATCGAAGGAGGCATTAGATTTGGATACGAATCGAATCAACCGCTACCGAGGATCGATTGCGGTGGCCGTCGTCGGACTGGTGATCTTGGCCGGGTACGCTGTCTGGCAACTGGATCCCTGGGCGGAGCGGGGTGCGGGGGCACCAAACAGTTTTCAGCTCGACCTGGATCGGCAGTTCGCGGTCGATCCAGACTTGATTCACTACTCTCTGGCTTCGGAATTCGCTTTGCCACTAAAGGAGGTTCGTGGGATTGCCAGCGGGCCTGAAGACCGGATCTATGTCGCGGGGGACCAGGCGGTTCAGGTCTTCCAGCCTGATGGGCGAATTGAAGCGACGATTCCCTTGACTGGGGTCCCTTCGTGTCTGACGGTTGCCCACAGCGGGCACCCGGAACCCGGACAGATTTACGTTGCCGTCGGCGGACAGATTTCCGTCATCGACACTGCGGGAGCCGTGGTCCGCCAATGGACCGTGCCGGGAAAGGCGCCCGTCCTGACGGCCTTGGCGGTCGCTCCCCAAGATCTATTTGCCGCCGACGCTTCTGGACGTGTAGTCTGGCACTTCACGCTCGACGGACAACTGGTGGGCGCCATTGGAGAGCCGGATCCAGATCGGCAGCAACCGCCGTTCATTGTGCCGAGTCCGTACTTCGACCTGGTTCTGGGTGCGGACGGATTGTTGCACATTGTCAATCCGGGAATGCGGCAGGTGATGACGTATTCCTATGCCGGGGACCTGGGGGATGCTTGGGGATCGGCCGGCTCGCAACTGAAGGATTTCTTCGGCTGTTGTAATCCGGCGCATCTCGCCGTGCTGCCGGACGGACGGTTTGTCACGTCCGAGAAGGGGATTCCTCGGATCAAGGTCTATAGCGCTCAGGGGCAGTTCGAATCGGTCGTTGCAGGGCCCGAACAACTGACCATCCATAATCTGCAGGTCGTCGATCCACGAGAAGA
>CAZFWV010000456.1:1180-4939 GCA_964522605.1 uncultured Pirellulaceae bacterium | reverse complement strand
GTAAGCAGGAGTTCTCACCCTCCTTTCTCGACGAGAACGCATTGCGGAATCGGGAAGGTTCAGCTCCCCTAGAACCACGGGACTGACGTCTACGCTACCCACACGAAACTCTCCCAGATCCCCTTATTTCCCTCGGTCAGGTCTGTGTCTTCCTGTCATTCGGAAATTTGGTTGGCGCGGCGCTATAATGGGCGGCAGGGCCTGTGATGTGACGGGCATTGCTGGAGGTCGGAACGGCAACGCATCGCGCCGCGCCAGAGTCACCTGAAAGGGGGGCTGTGAGTCGTCAGGAGCGCGATCTGCAGCACTGCCACGGAGTGCCCTCACAAGCTGTTGCCGTTTGAGTTGGAAGAAAGACTTCAAACCGCATTCGATCTTCCCAGTCCGCTCTTTGTTCTCATGGGTGTTCTTGTGTGTTATTGGGAATTCGGCAGTATCCTTGCTGTCGTCACATCGTCAGGGGATTCGGCGGCCGGCGGAAGCTGGACCATGCTGGTTGTCTTCTTCAGCCTCGCGATCCTCGTCTCTTTCGCCTGCTCGATCTTCGAAGCGGTGTTGCTGAGCGTGAGTCAACCTTTCATCGCGACGATGAAGACATTACAGCCGGTGATGGGAGAGCGGTGGGAGACACTGAAGTCTCAGATCGATGGGCCGCTGACGTCGATCCTGACTCTCAACACCGTCGCGCATACGGTGGGATCGATCGGCGTCGGAAAGGAAGTAGCAGGCCTTGCCAGAGACTCAGGCTACAGCGGTTGGATTGAGGGCCTAACAGCGGCGCTGATGACGTTTGCCGTTCTTGTTCTCTCAGAGATCATTCCGAAAACACTGGGAGCCAAGTACTGGCGTAAGCTTGCACCGGCGGTCGGAATCCTGCTGGAAAGACTCACTTGGCTGATGACCCCCGTCGTCTGGTTTATTCGACTTTTTGGTGGATCGGGCCACAGCGAGGCGGAGTTCAGTCGCGAAGAGCTCAAGGTGATGGCGGACATTGGTCAAAAGGAAGGCAAACTCCAAGAAGGCGAATCCCGGATTCTCAAGAACCTGTTGCACATGCGGGATAATGAGGTCGGTGACGTGATGACACCGCGAGTGGTTGTCTTCTCCCTTCCCGAAGAGACCACGGTGCGAGAATTCATGAAGCAATACCAAGCTTCTCCGTTCTCCAGGATTCCCCTGTATCACGGAAACCCTGATCACATCACGGGGTTCGCTCTCCGCGATGATGTGCTGCTCGCCGCAGCCAGGGACCAGGACGACGTCAAGCTGTCGGAGTTCTCTCGCTCGGTTGATTCGGTACCGGAATCGCTTCGGTTAACGCTGGCGTTCGATCGGATGGTCGCAAATCGGAATCACATCGCAATCGTTGTCGATGAATACGGCGGCCTGGCAGGACTCATCACACTCGAGGACATTGTCGAGACGCTGCTCGGCCTTGAGATCGTGGATGAGGCCGACACCAAGACCGACATGCGGGAATTTGCGCGTTCGCAATGGGAGAAGCGCGCCAGAAAGATGGGGCTGTCGACCCAAAAAGACACAGACCTGGAAGACAATGTTTGACTTCGACCCGCCAAAGATCGAAGATGGGCGATCATGCGGGGCGGTGATCCTTCGCCAAATCCGGGCGTTCGTGGCAGAACAAAACAATGAACTGTTTCCGAGTTGTCGCATTCTGCATCCTGGCCATGTCGTCACTTGGTTGCACCGCTCTTGATGCCGCGGAGCCACAAAGCACTCCACCACCGCTGTTTGCCCTGTGTCACGACACGCACGACACCGAAAAGCGAACGCTGGCTCAGCAGGCCGAGATGCTGGACGCGTTGGGGTTCGACGGCGTCGGGCACTTGTGGTTTGACGGGATCGAGGAACGTCTGAAGACGCTCGATGCGCATGGTTTGAAGTTGTTTCAAATCTACGAGCGAATCGATCTCAGCAAGTCGCCTGCGTATGACAGGAGTCGGCTTCAGGAACTGCTGCCGCTGCTGAAAGGGCGTGGAACCCAGATCGCCTTGTTGCTGACCGGCGGGACCCCATCCGACGCGTCGCTCGATGAAACAGCGGTCAACATCCTCCGCGAAATCGCTGACATGGCGGCGCCTTACGACGTGTCGATCGCGCTTTATCCGCATCGAAACGATTGGCTGGAAACGGTCGACGATGGTATCCGCGTTACCCAGAAGGTCAATCGCGAAAACGTGGGCGTGATGTTCAACTTGTGCCATTGGGCCATGGTGGATGAAGAGCAGAACCTGGAGCCGCTGTTGAAGCGTGCCATGCCACACCTGTCTGGTGTAACCATCAACGGGTGTGATCCGCCTGCTGTCGTCAAGACACCGGGTGCGAAGTGGATCACGTCGCTCGACGAGGGTAGCTTCGACGTTCAGCGAGTGGTGAGGCTGCTGCAGGATCTGGGTTATCGGGGAGCGATTGGTCTGCAGTGCTACGGAATCACCAGCGACGCGCGGGTTCATCTCGAGCGTTCGATGCACGTGTGGCGTTCCTGGTACGAACGCCAACCGCCGTCGATGCCGATCGGAGAGGGGCTCGGCTTCGATCCCACCAACACACCGACGCTGGAGTGGATTCCTCCGCCGACGGATCTGCCGGCGAGTGTCGCGGTGTCGGAAGCGGAAATGAAGACCTATCGAGAGGTGTTGCGCGACGATGGATTGGGCTTCGAAATGGTTCCCATTCCCGGCGGGACGTTTCTGATGGGAAGCCCGAACGATGAAGTCGATCGCTCCGAAGACGAAGGCCCGCAACACGAAGTCGCGATCGAACCCTTCTGGATTGGCCGCTGCGAGGTGACCTGGGACGAATACAATCTGTGGGCGGGAGTGGTCGCAGGTTTGGCGGCCGACGACACGGGCGACGCGGGCGCCGCCGAAGAAGATCCGACTCTGCGGCGCATGGAAGGGATCGCGGATGCGATTACACGCCCCTCCAGGCCGGTCCAGGACGTCACCTTCGATATGGGAAAATCCGGGTATCCGGCGTTTGGTATGACGCAGTTGGCAGCACGCTGCTACTGCAAATGGCTCACAGCGAAGACAGGCCGCTACTACCGCTTGCCCACCGAGGCCGAATGGGAATACGCGTGTCGCGCGGGGACGACAACGGCCTATTCCTTCGGAGAGGATGTTGACCAACTCGAGGAGTACGGTTGGTACTTTGACAATGCGGACGATCAGACGCAGAAAGTCGGTCAGAAGAAGCCGAACCCCTGGGGACTCCACGACATGCACGGAAATGTGCGAGAATGGGTTCTCGACGCCTACGACCCCACATACTACCGGCAGTTTGCCGGACAGACGATTCGCAATCCGCTGCTCGTGCCCCAAGCCGTCTATCCTCGCGTCGTCCGCGGCGGTTGTTGGGACAGCGATCCCGATGAGCTGCGCAGCGCCGCTCGCAAAGCCTCGGATCCCGAGTGGAAAGCGGATGACCCACATGATCCGCAGAGCATCTGGCAATTCACCAAACCGTATGCTCCCGGATTTCGTGTGGTGCGCCCCTTGCGCATGCCGACGGCGGAAGAAGCAAAGCTCTACGAACCCGACTATCAGGCAATCAAGCAGTATCACTCTGTATCAAGTGGAACAACCAAAGCAACGTCGAAGACTGTGGGTCATTGACGCCGCTTGACCTCGAAGAAGCTGTTTGGAAAATGGGCTGGCACTGGCGATGCCCCGTGTCTTTTTTCGATGTAACAACGGCACTGGCAGAGCCAGTGGCACACTTGGAAGCGGCACTAGC
>CAZFWV010000456.1:0-1080 GCA_964522605.1 uncultured Pirellulaceae bacterium | reverse complement strand
GCAGAGCCAGTGGCACACTTGGAAGCGGCACTAGCGGAGCCAGTGACACACTCGGGAGTCCGGTTTTTCGTATTTCCAAACACGTGCTAAGGAGTACTTGCTGATGGCAGACACGAAACAGACTCCCGAATCCCCGCATATCATGCTCAACGGAATGCCTTGCGGCAAACTCGGTGATGCGACCGTGAGCCGGCTGGTGTTTGACGGAAACCCGCTCGTTGGCAACGTGCATAGTCGTGACTTGAAGTACGTACAGCGGCTGGCGCAAACTTACAACACGCCGGATCGACTGCAGGAGACCCTTCGATTTGCCGAAGCCAACGGGATTAACACGGTCCTTGGCTGGGGCCGGGAGTCGGTCGACAGTTATAACGCTTCGGGTGGCAAGATGCAGTTCATCGCCCGGCTCTCGCCCAACCTGTCGGCGGATGAGTTGACCGACGCGATCAAGCAGAACATCGACAGCGGGGCGATCGCCCACTTTACAGATCCATGCGAAACGGATGAGCTTGTTCGAACCGGTGGCGTCGATCGGCTTGCCAAAGTCGTTGAGGCCGCAGCCGCTCACGCTCTTCCGATCGGTGTCGGCACCTGGGCATTACCCGTGGTCACGACGTGCGAGGCGAAGCAGCTGCCGCTTGATTTCTACGTCCAGTCGTTCCATGCCGACGGTTACCCCAGTGCTCGTCCGACTCCGCCCGAGGTTCGTGCAGACTTCATCCAGCAAACGCCAGGTTACTTCGATAACATCTGGTGTGCTCATCCCGACGACGTGATCGAGGCCTTCACGTCGATTGCGAAACCCTGGGTGGCCACAATGGTGCTGGCCACCGGCGCCATCGACGCGCGCAGCGGACTGACTTATGCCCTGGAAAAAGGCGGAGCCGATTTCGCCTCGGTGGCGATGTTCGATTTTCTGATTGCCGATAGTGCCGAAAATGTCAAACGAATTGTTCCCCGCGCCGACCGCAAACGAACTCGACCATGGTGTGCCTGATCGTAGAGCGCATTTCAAACGTGTTTCTCGCGAGGGGTGGCTGGTGGCAGAGCGCAGCGATGCCCCAGATTGGCGACCCGCTG
>CAZFWV010000455.1:3487-4973 GCA_964522605.1 uncultured Pirellulaceae bacterium | reverse complement strand
AGGCTGGGTTGCTGAGCACGATTTCCGTCGGAGGTCACTGCCGCAGACGGTTCCGACGCTGAGTCGCGCCGACACGCGGCGACGAAGGAGATCAACACCAGCAAGCAAACGACAGCCTGATCTTGCACGCGCCGGTTTGCGGTGCGCCGCTGGACTCTCCGATCCTTCAATCGGCCTTTCTCCGTGGAAATCGAATGATCAAGTCGGACCATGGCGAGCGCCAAGACGGGAATCGGAATCGGAAGTCGATACCAATTCATGATAATCCACGCAGACGACCAACACCGCGATTGCGCCGGTTGGCGCGCGAAAAAAGGCGGTCCTGTTTCAACAGAACCGCCCTTTCATGAATTACTTGCTGCAGACGACTACTTGCGCCGCAATCCAACCAGCGCGAGTGCTCCCATCACGAGCAACACAATCGCCGAAGGCTCAGGAATCGGAACGACATCGCTCCACGTCGTGCCCACGGCAATTTCGTCACCAATGATAAATCCGTCCAGCCCAGCGTTCAGACGAACGGCGCCAATTTCCTTGCCCGCTGCCGAAAGAGCGAACGGTGCTGTCAGATCCGGAGTCGGAACCGTCGCTCCGAACGCGGGGTCGATCCACAACCGCGCCTGGCCGGCGACGAGGTCCAACTCACCGACCATCATGTGCGTTGTGCCCACATCGAAGGCCACGGGAGAAGCGGTCTCGACACCGGACTCCTGGTTGTGAAAACCGAAGTACGCGCGAGGCTCCGCGCCGCCGGAAGTGGCCGTACCAAAGTACATGATCTCGTCGCCGTCGACGGTCTGGAACAGACTGACACCGCCCCATTGTGCGTCCGCCTTGTCGCGACGAACGAGCGACCGTACGAACACCGAGCCCTCGGTAGCGTCCGTCGTATCAATCCAATTAATTGGCGCAAATGACCACGCCTTGTTGGCGCCCGCTTCGCCAATCGTGATCGATCCTTGCGTGTAGGTAAGACCGTCCGTGTTGCCGCTTCCATCGTTGTAGTCCTGGCCGCCCAAATCAACCGCTTCTGCCGCGGGAATGCACACCGCAAAGGCCATCACCAGAACCATGAAGCAAATCAACAATCTACCAATGCTTGCCATTGTGCGCCTCCGACGTAATTCCAACGATTGACCTAGAAAATGAAGACTGACCAACTGTCCAGCGAACCCCAAATTACCAGGAAGCCGCGGCACTGCAATCCGCGAAACGTGCATATCCCCTATTTTTCACCCTTCTCCTTGGCCAGTGTTCAAGAGATGAAACACGGCAAGCCGCCTGGACCCGTGAAAGTTCAATCCAGCGAACCGGAAAGGAACCGGCAACGACTGGCATAGCCGGGTGTATGAGGCACGTCACGACATGAAAAAGGGGCCGGAAGACAATCGAAGAAACGGCTCAGAAACAACTTCCTCGTTTAACCGCGCGGGCATCGCCCCGCGTGTAGCGGGGAATCTCCCGCGGCCCGCTGGGCACGCGGTTA
>CAZFWV010000455.1:0-3387 GCA_964522605.1 uncultured Pirellulaceae bacterium | reverse complement strand
AATCTCCCGCGGCCCGCTGGGCACGCGGTTAAACGAGCGGACCGAAATGCCGAAGTCTTTTCGGAGTCATCCCTGAGCACAAAGCGCAAGCGAATGCGTCCGGACGTGTTGGTAGTGACTCACTCGCTTGCGATTCGTGCTTCTTCGAAACTTCAGAGCCTGATTGATTTGCTCCGGCATCGCTGGTGGATTGTGCAACTGAATCAGAGTGGATCGCTCGGATCGGCAGAGCCAGTTGGAGTCGCATAGCCGTAGGCGACAGCCTCATCACGCACCCAAACCGGCGGCGACTTTGATGTTCGCCTTCGTTCCTGCTGATCTGCGTTCATCCGTCTTTCTCCGCGTACATCCGCGGCCCAATGGATTTTTGGATCGATGTAGCAGCATCCCGTGATGTTGCGCCCGTTTCGTCACTGCAACGCCATGCGTGCGACACGCAGATGCTCAACTCGCTTATACTGGAGGTTTGAGCGTCCTCGTACACAAACCCTTTGGAGTCGAAAGAGAGCTCATTTCTCGGATGGACATTCACCTCAATCTCAACGTGCGTGGGATGAACCCGTCGCCAACTCTGGCGATTAACGCGCAGTGCGAGCGATTGCGCCAAGAGGGACGTGAAGTCTTCAAACTGGGTCTTGGTCAATCTCCGTTTCCGGTGCCGGATCCTGTTGTGGAGGAATTACGGGTCAACGCCTTCCGAAAGGACTACTTACCTGTCGAAGGTCTTCGCGATCTTCGGCAGGCGGTCGCGGAATATCATCATCGTAAGGACGGTGTGACCTGCACGGCAGATGATGTTCTTGTTGGGCCGGGTTCGAAAGAACTGATGTTCTTGCTGCAATTAGTGTATTACGGAAACCTGCTCATACCGACCCCGACCTGGGTCTCCTACGCACCGCAGGCGCACATCATCGGACGGCCCGTACACTGGCTGACAACCAGTGCTGCAGGCTCATGGAAACTGTCGCCGGAGCGTCTCGAGTCGATCTGCACAATGGATCCGTCTCGACCACGTATCGTGATCTTGAACTATCCGGCGAATCCTACGGGACTGACTTATGAGCGAGATGAGCTCGAGGCAATTGCTGAAGTCGCACGACGGTTTCGCGTGGTGCTGCTGTCGGACGAAATCTACGGCGAATTGCATCATGATGGGCGCCACGTTTCGCTGGCTCGGTTTTATCCGGAGGGAACCATCATCAGCAGCGGGCTGAGCAAATGGTGTGGCGCGGGCGGTTGGCGACTCGGGACCTTCACATTTCCGAGCAACCTGCACTGGTTACGAAATGCGATGGCCGTCGTGGCGAGCGAAACGTATACCTCCACAAGCACGCCGATCCAATACGCCGCCATCCGCGCCTTTCAGGGAGGGATGGAGATCGAGCGATACTTGGCCCATTCACGGCGCATCCTGCGTGCCTTAGGGCAAAGCGTTGTGCAGCGGCTGGGGAGCTGCGGAGTAAAAGTCTGCGATCCGGAGGGCGCATTCTACTTATTCCCGGACTTTCGTCCGTTCCGCGCGCAACTGCGACAGCAGGGCATCACGACCGGCCGACAATTGTGTGAAAGACTGCTGGATGCCACCGGCGTCGCGATGTTACCCGGAGTCGATTTTGGTCGCCCAGCCAGTGAATTGACGGCTCGCCTGTCGTACGTCGACTTTGATGGCGCTCGCGCACTGGCCGCTGCGGAGTTTTCCGCCCACGACCAACCGCTTAACGAAGATTTTGTGATGGAATACTGTCCGCACGTGATCCAGGCGGTCGACCGGATCTGCGCGTGGATCCAGAATTCCTCGTTGCCTCAACCATTCACCGCAGACGCCGAAACCGCATCAGAATCAGGCCGCTAAGAAGCCCCGCAAGCCAAGTCGATGGTTCTGGCACGGGGGCGAGTGCCGGGGGAACTGTGAGTTCATAGCCGCCATCTTCCAAAGCGGCCACGAGATCGGCGGTGTCGAATTCGAAGTCACCATTCCAATCGCCTTCGACCCACGTCGAATTCGCCGCGATCGCATCCTCGTATTCGCCAGCCTGAAGCACCAGCACAAGGTCGGCTGTATTGAAGAGCCGATTGAAATCTGCATCGCCCAAGTAGGTCGTCGCGATTTCCTTCACCCAATACCGATGATCCGCATCGTTCAGCACACCGTCTGAGTTCACATCGCAATACGACGTTTCTTCCTGAGCGAGGATCTTATCCGTGAGATAATCGGCGTCTGCTGCTTCGATCATCCCGTTGGCGTCAAGATCACCCAGTATGGGAAACGACTCAATGACCAAGTAGCCAAGGTCTTTCAGCGACTGCACGGTCGTATTGCTGAGGAACGGTTCGCCATAATCGGGATCCAAAGCCGGGCTCATCAATTCTTGTCCCAGGTCGCGACCGCGCGCGTCGAGGATCCCCGTCAAGGGCGACAGCGACCACGGATCCGCCGGATTCCCCTCTTCCGGTGAACTGCGAAACAGTTGGTCCCAATGCAGATTCGCGGCCGATCGTCCTCCGGCCAACTCGACGGGGATGAATTCCGCCTGGCGGTCAAACTCCGCCTGATAGGCCGCCAGCCCGTACGCTCCCGTGTACTGTCCGCTATCGCGTTGGTAGACGCCATTGAGCTCCCACAGTCCGCCGATTCCGAGAGCATGGCCGATTTCGTGGGCCAGTAATTCATCGAGGAAATCGACTCCCGGCGCAACACCAAACCCGTCGCTGACCGGCTCAATCTGTTGCGGATTGATCCACAAGCTGCCTTCTCGAGGCAGAACATGGTCTCCGGCAGTGAAGCGATTACCGGCGGAGGCGGAGGCCAATCCGCTATTGGCGGCAAAGACTGTGATCGGAAACGTCACCGGCGCTGGATCATGCGCGTGCCCAATAACAATGCTCTCCCAGAGTCGCTCGGCGCGGAAGAGTCCATCCTCCAGCAACAGCAACTGTTCGCTCGTGAAGTCCGTTTCCCGATCGAGTCGGATCGAAATGTCGAAACCCGCGTGTACCCCTCCGCAAACCGTGAGTACAGCCGCAAGGACAAACGCCATCCGACAAAAAAGCGAGGAGACCGAATTGGGTGTCACAGCGTTCATTCAAAGAATTCGGACGATCGGGTCCACGTTTGGGCGGACGCTGCGATCCTCTCACGTGGGACCGGCATCCTACGCGCCATCGTATTTATGGTTCGCAAAACCCGCAAGCGACGCGACAAGAGATCAAGCCGGCCCACGGCCGCCGCGTCTGCGAAAAGCGGGAAATGGCACCCTCCGGTGCACTGCCGCCGCTGGGCGATACAAGCAATTCGAACGGAACCAAAGATCGAAAAGAGGAACCGCGGATCAAACGGATCAAACGGATGTCCGCGGATCGGTCTGTGTCGATCCGTCGCCTCCGTCG
>CAZFWV010000454.1:0-5012 GCA_964522605.1 uncultured Pirellulaceae bacterium | reverse complement strand
GCCAACGGTAGTTTTCCTTGAGCCGGAGTACCCATTGGAGGAACAGTATCGTTTCACGGACGAATCAGACAGCGCCAATTCTTCGTTTAACGGCAAGCCGAAGGCGACTGCGTCTGCCCGATGCGAGCCGACGCCTTCGGCTTGCCGTTAAACGAACCTCGCCTAGCGGCTGCGGGTTAAACGAGCGATGTCAAGTTGTCCTGCGAGCGCGGCGTTGTCCAACTCAGATTATCACCTCGAGTTGGGTGGTCCACAACAGTTCAACACGAAGCTTTTCGACCAGGCAAATGGCATTCTACGAGGCCCGATTTTCGATTCCCGCCGTTACCGACCGACCGAACCAGGTCCGTCACCCCACCGCGTTCCACCTCAATCCCTCATAACCTCTCGACGATTAAGGAACCAGGCAATGAGACCACCGCGTTCGATTCTTGTTTCGACCTTGATTCTCACCTTGCTGACGACTTCGACCGGGCGATCTGCCGAATCGGCTGCAAACCGCCAGAACGACTATAACGTCACGCCGGTCCCCTTTAGCAAGGTCAACGTCCGTGACACCTTCTGGACCTCCCGGTTGGAAACAAGCCGGCTGGTGACGATCCCATATGCCTTTGAGCAGTGCGAAGCAACCGATCGAATCAGCAATTTTGAGAAGGCAGCGGGCCTGCGCGAGGGCGGTCACGAAGGGATCTATTTCAATGATTCGGACGTCTACAAGGTCATGGAAGGTGCCGCGTACTCACTCCAGGTTCAGCCCGACCGAATGATGCGGTTGTATTTGGACCAACTGATCCGGGTCCTCGGTGCGGCCCAGTGGGAAGATGGCTACCTCTACACGTTTTACTCCCTGCCGGATCGGCAACTGGAAAAACTGTGGACGAACATTGGCTCGATGCACGAGCAGTACTGTGTCGGACACATGTATGAAGCCGCCGTGGCTCATTTTGAGGTCACGGGAGACCGGACGTTCCTTGAGATCGCAAAGAAAAACGCCGATTTGATCTGCGACGTCTTTGGTCCGGACCGACGGACGGATCCACCAGGTCATCAGGAAATTGAGATTGGCCTCTGTCGACTGTACCGCGCAACGGGCGACGAAAAGTATCTGCGCCAGGCGAAGTTCTTCCTCGACCAGCGGGGCCGTTTGGGTCACCGCGGACCGGACGGGAACGGAGGCCTCTACGGCACCTACTCACAAGATCACGTTCCGGTTGTTGAACAGACAGAAGCAGTCGGGCACAGCGTACGTGCCGCCTACCTCTACACCGGCATGGCCGACGTCGCGGCGTTGACGGGGAACATGGACTACGTCAACGCGATCAATACGATCTGGAAGGATGTCATCGACACGAAGCTCTATATCACCGGTGGAATCGGTGCAGCCGGCGGCCACGAAGGATTCGGGGGTCCCTACGAGCTGCCGAACATGACGGCCTATTGCGAAACGTGCGCCTCGATTGCGAACGTTCTGTGGAATCATCGCATGTTCCTCATGTACGGTGATGCAAAGTACATGGACGTGCTCGAGCGCACGATGTACAACGCGGCATTATCCGGGATCTCGCTCGAGGGTGATCGCTTCTTCTATCCGAATGTGCTCGAATCAACGGGCCAACATGCACGGAGCCCTTGGTTCGGTTGCGCGTGCTGTCCCTCGAACGTTGCACGATTCATCCCGTCGGTGCCCGGTTTTGCTTATGCGAGCAAGGACCAGGATCTTTACGTCAATCTGTATCTGGGGGGTAGCGCGACAGTCCAGACCGCGGGAAACCGCGTACTGCTCTCGCAAGAGACCGAGTACCCGTGGTTGGGCCGCGTCAAGCTGACGGTGGATCCGGAGCAGGAAGCCGATTTTTCCGTCTACCTGCGAATTCCCGGCTGGGCGCGGAACGAACCGGTTCCCAGCGATCTGTATGCGTTCCTCAATCCGGTCGGCGGCGAAATCACTCTCAAAGTGAACGGTCAGCCTGCCGAACTGGTGCTACGCCAGGGATTCGCTCAGTTGGAGCGACGGTGGAAGAAAGGAGACGTAATCGAGTTGGATCTGCCGATGCCGGTTCAACGAATCACTTCTCACCCCAACATCGAATCGAACCAGGGGCGTGTCGCACTGCAACGGGGCCCCATCGTCTATTGCCTGGAGGGCCACGATAACGACGGCCACGTGTTGGACCTCATGATCCCGGACGATGCTTCGCTGACCACGAAACTGCAACCCGAATTACTCGGGGGAATCGTCACGGTTCACGGAACGGCGCAAACAGCCAAACGAACGACTGACGGCGGTGTCGAACCGGATACGCGACGTGAATTCACCGCGATCCCGTACTATGCCTGGGCGCATCGCGGCAGCGCTCCGATGACGGTCTGGCCCGCGCGCGTTCTGACCGCTGCCCGCCCGAAGCCGGCAGATACACTGACGTACCGCAGCAAGACAACCGCATCGTTTGTCCACGTCTCACTGGACGCAATCAAAGACCAGAATCTGCCCGCAAATTCGGGTGATGCGTCGGCACTCCAGCTCGATTTCTGGCCCCATAAAGGCACAACCGAATGGCTACAGTTCGCTTGGGACGATGCGCAGAAAATCTCAAAGGTCAAAATCTACTGGTTCGACGATTCGGGTCGCGGCGAATGCCACTTGCCGGAATCCTGGCGAGTTCTGCATCAGGCCGACGACGGCTCGTTTCAGCCGGTGAATGCCCGGGGTTCCTATCCCGTGCAGAAGGACTGCATGAATGAAGTCGAGTTCGATCCGGTCGCAACCAAGGCGATCAAGATCGAAATCAAGCTTCAGGAAAACTGGTCGGCGGGCGTGCAGGAAGTGATCCTCGAGTGAGCGATCGGTAGATCGGCGCTGATTGCGCTGCAACAGATTTCAGATCCTTCCGGCGCGTGACCTGACGCCGAAGAAGGAACCACGGATCCGACGGAGTGAACGGATGAGAACGGAAGAATCCGTGTCCTCATCCGTCGCTTCCGTTGCATCCGTGGTTGTCGGTCTTCCTATGCGAGTTCTTGCACACTCACTCCCCGTGCGAGAGCGTGCGTTCGACCATGGCAGCATCGCGCAATTGGGCTATTCCGGAAGTGGCCGTCCCTTCGTCTCAGGTGCAAACGGCAGCACGAGTAATCCGACCAGGAAGATGCTGCACATCGTCAATCCCGCGTACCGCAGCGGCTCGGCCGTGTCGGCGTACACCTTGCTGGTCAACAGCCCCAACATGAACGGACCGATCGCGGCAACGAAACGTCCCACGTTGTAACAGAAACTGGTTCCCGTGCTCCGGAGATGCGTGGGAAACAGTTCCGGAAAGTAGATTGCGTAACCTGCAAAGAGCGATAGCTGGCAGAAGCCCATAATCGGAACAAGCACAAAGATCTGCCAGAATTCGTTCAAGAACCCGAAGACCGCCAGTGTGCTCAACAGGGCTGCCGTAAAGGCCATCGCGAAGGTCGGCTTACGCCCGATGCGTTGCGTCACAATGCCGAAGCTGTACATTCCCAAGAATGCCCCCAAGTTAATCATCATGGAGGTCATTCCTTTCCAGAAGGCGACACGTCCGGTCACCTCATTCGGAGTCATGCCATCCTCCGTGAAGCGGCGAGTCAACACATTGCCGATCAGATCCATCGTAAAGAATCCGACAGCCCACAGGCCCACGACACCCGAGAAGGCGAGCGCCAATCCAATCAAGGCGTGCTTGCGCCACGTCGGGTGGGCGAACAAGGCCCGGTACGACCCCAACTGACGCGCCACATCGCCTTCGTGCGATAGATGCTGCCAGCGTTCCGGTTCCTTCAATCGCCGCCGAATAACCAAGGCTAACAGCGCGGGGATCGCACCAACCACGAACAGGGGGCGCCATACGCTGGCGACAAGCCCTGCTTCAACCAATCCCCCCATCACCATATTCAGTACTGCGGCTGTCACGTTGCCAATCGCGGAAAGTGCCTGCAGCAAGCCGAGTGCGTACGGCCTTGCTCGTTCGGGCATCACCTCGGCAACCAGCGACACGCCGACGGCGAACTCGCCTCCCACACCCAGCCCCGTGAGGAATCGATAAATCGCAAAATCCCAAAAGCTCACGGAAATCGCACTCAGCCCTGTGAAGAGCGAGTACACAAGGATCGTGATCAGCATCGTCTTCGCACGCCCAAGTCGGTCTCCCATCACGCCAAATAGCAGTCCGCCGGAAGCCCAACCGATCAGAAAGATCGACGTCGCGTACGTCGAGTACGTATCGACCATGACCTTGAACTGCGCGGGATCCGAAACGGCCGGCAGCAGGTCCTTCATCGCCGGCTGTCGTGCCAGGATAAACAACTGCTGATCCAGGCAGTCAAACAGCCATCCGAGGGCCGCAACGATGAGGACAAACCAGTGATAGCGATTGAGTTCCCGATACCAGGGCGCGCGGAGGTTGGGATCCAATGAGCCCGAGGGATCCGATGGCGGCTCGAACGACGACGAATGCATAACAGACTCCTATCAGCCGATGTGCAGAAACTCGAAGCCGGCCTGGCGGATCCAGTCTCGGCCCCAGTTTTCGCCCCATCATCCGCAATCTCGTCGCTTTCGAACACCCCCCAAACCTCTTTCCGAAGAATCCGTCTGCCACTCGTCGGGAACTCGCTGGACCTGGCCCTCGCGGTTGACGATCGCCAAGGTAACGCGCGCCTCGACCAGCAGTTCGTCTCCGCGACGCAGCAGGTAATGGTGCTCGATCTTCGCGGCGGTCACGCGAGCAATCACGGTGCGAAGCGTCAGCAAATCATCATAGCGCGCCGGTCGGTGATAACGACATTCGACCTTGACGACAACGACCAACAGGCCGTCCTCTTCCATCTGGCGGTAATTACCCCCCGAAGCCCTTAGCAGTTCGGTCCGCCCGATTTCGAAATAGGTCAAATAATGGGCATGATGAACGAAGCCCATTGGATCGGTTTCGTTATACCGAACACGCAGTTGAATCTCGTGCTCCTTCAACATCTCTTTTCACTCCTTGGAT
>CAZFWV010000453.1:0-5021 GCA_964522605.1 uncultured Pirellulaceae bacterium | reverse complement strand
TTCCCAGGCTCCTGCCTGGGAACGCCTCGTCTTGGAGGCTCTGCCTCCTGACGCGTCCTGTCATCCTGCCGGCTCCGGCCTGCCTTGAAGACTCCGGACGGAGCCTCCGACAAACCCGCGGAGACTGAGGCGGAGCCTCGAATACAGTGCGTTCCCAGGCAGGAGCCTGGGAACGAGACTGAATTGTCCCGGAAACCCCAAGCCAATCAGGCGAGGTCTCCCGATCCCTCTCCATCCAAGTCCCCGAGGCCTTCGTCTGAAACGTCGCCCGAATCCGTCTCGTCCTGGAAGAGCGTTTGAATCGCTTCATCCACAAGTTCCACTTGCCGCACACCGGTGGATTGCAGCGTGGCGGTCGAAATCGCCACCTGTTCCATGGCCAATCCTGCGGAGTTTTCACGCGAGTCCGGCAACGGCTCGACCGCGGCGCCCACGGCCAGCAAGGGTTCTGCAGTTCCCGGAACCGCGGCGACGGGAACGGCGGCTGCCGACTCATAACCGCCCGACTGCAGGGCAAGTACAAGGTCTTCCGTGCCGAAATCGCCGTTCCCATTCCAGTCGCCGTCGCCCCAACCAGCGTTCAGTGAAATTCCATCTTCGTACTTGCCACGCTGAAGGACTTGAACAAGATCTGCCGTATCGAAGAACATATCGAGGTTGGCGTCGCCATATGTCGTGCCGAAAATCTTCAAGATCAACTCGTCACGATCTTCCGTGTCAACTTTGCCGTCTTCGGTGAGGTCATAGTCGAGATCCGGATTGGCGGAACGCATTTGGACGAATAACAGATTGATATCCGGCTCGTCCAATTCGCCGTTCCCGTTGAAGTCACCAGGAATACTCGTCAACAGGACACCGGGTGACGGTCGTCCCGAGAACCAGGAGTTCGGATCATTGCCAAAGGCATTGGCCTGCTTGCGTTGCAGTGAATTCCCGGTTCCGTCGGCACCGGTCGGCCAGGGCACCTTATCGTCGTACAGCACTTCGTCTTCCTGAGCCCGCGGAATGTAATTCGGCTGATTCGCGGGCGGGGTCAGTGGACGCTGTAGCAGAACACGGTCGTCGCTGTTGTTGAGTCGCCCTGCGTAGCCGCCGAGCAACCGCACGTTGTTCCCGATCCCATACTGAGCCTTGAACGCGTTCAGCTCGTTGATGTTTTCGGGATCATCCGGGTTGAACTTCAGCACGAGGATCGTTTCGCCAGCGGCGAGTTGCGTGCCGGCGGGGAAATCAAAGTCCGCTCCGGCCCGCAGACGCCAATTCGTCAGATCGAACGACTGGCCGGTCGGGTTGTGGATTTCGACGAACTCCAGATCGCTTTCGTCGACCTCCGGATAGACCGCCGATGCCGCCTCGGAGATCACCGGGTTGTATTGCAACTCCGTAATCACGAGCGGTCCGACGCGGGGCCGACCGTTATCGCCACCGAACGTCAATCGCGCCAACGGGGCAAGCCGGCCACTTCCGTTTGGCATGCGGCCCAGTGATTCACCACTGATCGTCGCACCAAAGTGCACGTCGTCGACGAAACGTGAGACCGTTCCTTCCGCGGCTCCCGGAATGATCAACCAGACACTATCTCCTTCGTCCTGATTGAGTCCGAAATTGAATTGACGCTCGTCATACGCGAGATACTGACCCGGCTGCAACGTGGTGCCAGCGGGAATCCGATACCGGAAGAAATTGTTGTCCGTATCGCTCAGATACCAGCCGCCGATATTGATCGGTGTGTCGCTTGTGTTGAGAATCTCGATCGCGTCCCGTAGTTCCGTTCCGCGGGTCGCCGCGAGCACCTCATTAATCACCACACCGTTCGGTCCCGACCCGGCAGTTCCCGGCGTTCCCCCGTACTCACTGCTCCCACGCCAGCTGTACCACTTCGACTGCAGTGACGCGGGCGTTCCCGAGCTGATCAATTCGAGCGTCGCTCCCACGCCATCCGCCCGAAGGGGCCACGGATCACTATCGCCGTAGAGCACGGAGAAAACGACATGCCCGGTTCCGTCCTGGAGATCGATATCTTCACCGGCGTTGTCCAAATTGCCCGTGTACTCGCCGGCGACCGGCAATCCCTCGCCGTAACGCATCTCGAACGCGACCTGGTTTTCCACGACAACCAGTCGGCTGCGTGGCGGTAACTGCCGGATCTCACTCGTATAGAAGTCGAATTCGACTCCATCCGTCAGTTTCACACCAACCAGATCCGCAGTCATGTTGCTCGGGTTATAGATCTCGATGAATTCGAAATCATCATTTCCATAGCCCGCGTCGGCTTCCGCCTGCGTGACCGGGCCCGGGTTGTAGTTGATCTCGCTAATCACCAGCGGAGCGCTACTCGTGACGAAGTCGTACTGAACCGGACCGCTCCAGTAGATGTCGTCCACTCCCACCTTGCGAGATTGCTCGCCCCGGTCGGTCACGTTGTCGAAATTCCGCGCGATCACGCGGGTGTTCTGGTTAATCGTGATCGTCTGGCCCTGCGGCAGCAGTGTCGCCGAGGGACTCGGATTTCCATCCTCTCCCCGCGGATCCGAGCCATCCGTCGTATAATAGACCTTGGAGGCCGGATTGACACCGAACAACACCTCGCGTGACACGAGTTCCGGCAGGATCAACATGTCGTTGCTCGAGGCGGAAGAGTTAATCCCGCGAATCGCCAGGACATTCGTTCCGGCGACGAGCAGGTTCTTGTACTCCGACAGATCGAAGTCGACCCAGGTTTCGGCCATGTCACGATCAAGTGGGGTACCGCGGGTGCTCGCTCGCGAGTCCCAAGCGATCGGCTCGCGCAGGTTATGTTCCAGGACCAGCGTACCGTTCAAGTAGGCGACGAATCCGTCGTCGTACTTCATCTTCAGCACCAGATCGTTACTGCGCGCTTCCTGCAGATTCGAGATCTGGAAGGGGATTCGAGTCAGAATCGTCGTCGCATCTGGGTTCTTGTCCGACGGACGGACATTCGTCGCGATGACGTCGGTGAAGTCGGAACCGGTGTCGAACCCAATCCCGGTTGGACCGGCGCTCCAGGAACTATCGTTGAACGTTCGCTGAGCCCAAGAGGTGCCGAGCGAATTATCCGTGGGCACGAAATAGCGCGCCGTCGTTTCGCCGACGGTTCCAGAAACGAGCGGCGTGTCGTTGTAGAACGTCAACAAGGGACCGGAGATCGTGACCTCCTGTCCTGGAACAACATAGGCACCCGGAACGTCGGTCAGTGTTTCTCCATTCACTTCGAAGAATGGCGGCTGCACGAAATTCGCATCCATGAAGGCTGCCCGCTCAAAGAGCCACTGCCGCATGTTTTCGATTTCGCCCTGCCAGGTGCCGTCGAGCAGGCCGGAATTAAAGCCGCTGGTCGTGCGAGGACGCGTGGCGGGCCATTTTTCGAAATTCCGCTGCTGGGCCTCCTCCAGTTCACTGGCGATCCGGTCGATCGCGGCGTTAATATTCTCGTCACTGAGCACCGTGCGGCGCCACATCTGCCAACGATCCACATACAGCTGCCAGAAGCCCGGATCCCTGAACAAGTCACCCCACCAGCGCTGCGTTCCGTTGCCAAAGAAGTCCGTTCCCAAATCCCCTCGCTCCGAACGCCAGACGTAGGGATCGTCGTCACGATCGTCCGTCGATTCGGCGGATCGATCAAAATCCCAGACCGGACCGTAGTTCACCCGATCGTCTCGATCTTTGTAGAAGTAGGCACTCAATCGCAGGGCGTCGACATTCATCATCCACACATTCAGCATGTGGTGGTCAGCCCAGCTGATCGGGTTGATGTACTTGCTGTACCCGTCTGGATCATTGATATCCGGATTTCGCAAAGTACTGGCGAACTCGTTGAAGTAGTTGATGACCCACTGCTGCTGCTCGGGGGTCGCCTTCTGATCCTCACGAGCTGTTCGACTGTTGGGCGCCTTGGGATAGACCCAATTCATACTCTGGCCGCCCCCCGTGAAGGCGGGCGCATCGGGATCCGAGCGATCGATTTTCCAGATGTAACCGCCACTCATCTCGGGCAGGTCCGGACTGGGAGGTGTACCCAGCTCGATGACCGAGTCCTTGATATCGATCCGGTCTTTTCCTTCCTGAATTCGCTCCGTCAGCACATAGACACCCGCGTAGTCCGCGGATCCCACGACGCCGTCGCGACTGCGATTGAAGTAGACTTCGACGTGCCGCCAGTGCGTGGCCCACATGTCCATGTCGTTGCTCATGTCGAACGCCAACTGATTGCGGATCAAGGCTCGATCGAAGTTGTACGGCGCGTGCAGCGTCCAATCGGAATCGGCCGGCAGACCGAGCAGTGAAACGTCGGCATCGTCATCCATGCCGGTCCCTTCGGGTCCCCACGTTTCAAACGTCATGTTTGGTTTCGGCTGGCCGGCTGTGCTGGAACCTCGATCCCGCGCTCCGCCGCGCCCGAGGTAATCGACAATGCCGCCATCGAGGCTGGCTCGCCCGGTCGCCTTACTGACGTCGAAAAGCACGACATTCATTCCCACGAGTGACGTGCTGCTCGTACTGGGCAGCGACTGTCCGAGCGTATCGAGGACTAGGACCGGGATATCGGAACTGAAATCGCGCAGCGATGGATCCACCGCGATAAACGTCCCACTGACCACATTGCCCGGAACAAACTGGTTCTGTCCGGAGGTATCGAAGGTGCGCGCCTGCAATCGGGCGGACTGCGTGAGCGTGATGGGCCCGGTGTACAGGAGAGACTCCGGCGTCGGATCACTTCCATCCAAGGTGTAACGAATCTCCAAAGAGGGCGACGGTTCGTCCAGCACGAGTTCGAACGTCTTGCTGCCGAAGAAGAGCCCATCCCCTCCTTCAATCCGTGGCGCAGGTGCCGCGGGCAGTTCGTTGGTTTCCCCCGGTGTGGGCGTAATGAAGTACTGCGGAACTCCAGGCAGAATCTCCGTGGCCGCCAATTCCGCGTCGAAGAAGAAATCCGGATCATTGCGCAGTGGATCCGTCTGCAGCACATTGTTCATTCCGTGGATCGCCAGCACATTGGC
>CAZFWV010000452.1:0-5076 GCA_964522605.1 uncultured Pirellulaceae bacterium | reverse complement strand
CTTAGGGGACCCGGGATTCCCGGATGCGACGATGGGAAAATTCACCATGTACGGATGGTGTCTCGCTGGATGGGCAACCTTCAAGGCAACCCTAATAATCACCTGCTCAGGACATGCATGTTGCCGAGTTTCCTACGGAAGAGCAAAGGTGATCGCATGACGCTTCGCCGTGTTAATCAGAACGAATCGACCGGACGCCACTCGGGCGTTGCGGGCCGGAATCGGGAAAAGCTCGCTGCATTATCCTGCCAACACATTTCGCGCATGTCTCGCGCGGAAATGGCGTGTCTCGTCCTGGCCAGCCCGCTGCCTGCTCTTCGACCAGGGCTCGAGACACGCCTCCATTTCCACGATCGTCCGACACTGCAGCGGCTCGTTCATTTGGCACGCTACTGTTCTCTTCGACGGAGCTCCTAAACTACCGCAATCGTTTTCAAAGCGAATCTGGCGGACCGTCATTGACGGTGGCTCAGCGAATGAACGAAGACAATCAACCGAATTCCGGCGTTTAATGTTGCCGCGTCACACTGTGAGGATCTTTGACCGCGCCGCAGTGAATATGTGAGGCATTGCGGTTCAGGAATCCAACATCATTCTTCATCAGGGAGGCCTTCCGATGCGACCCATCTATCGGGACGAATTCAATTCGTCCACTGCGTACAACGTCGCAACCACGCCAGATAGTCCCATTGATCTTCAGCCGGCCTTGTCGTTCTCTAATGGACACGTGGCGGTGACGACATGCGCAACTTGTGGACGCCGACTCGTGCTTCGCGCCGAGTATTCCGGACAGGAGATCGCCTGTCGCCACTGTGGAAGCCCGCTGCGCGTGTCGGTTCCAGGGAACGCGTGATTCATGCAACGGTGTCTTGTCTATTCCCGATCCGGGGAATTTGAAGTCGATCGGAATTCAGTCTCAACGACCGGGACGATCAACCGAAAACTCGCACCTCCCGTGCGACTTCGCGCGATCTGCATTTCACCCTTGAGAAGTTCAAGTCGCTCACGAATCCTCAAGAGCCCAATCGACTGAGCTTCGTCCAACTTCGTCGTGACATTTGACGGATCGAAGTTGACACCTTCGTCATCGATCTGGAGGTGGATGCTCTCGCTCGTTCCAATAACACGAAGCAACGCAGCGTTCCGATGCGAGTGCTTAACCACATTGAGCAGTAGTTCGCGAATTGTCTCAAAGAGGAACACTTGCACATGTCGTGGGACGACTGGAAAAGTCGGATCGCTCTGAATGTCGACCGTGAGGGAATAGTTTTTCGCAAACCATTGCTGGAGCCATTCGATTACCTCCGCCAACGACCCGTACTGCAGCACAGGAGGACTGAGTTCCATCGCCAGGTTGCGGGAGCTTGCAATGCATTCGTCGATCAATCGATGGACGCTATGGATCTTTTCATCCAGTTGCTCGCGATCTAGAGACTGGCAATCCGGCAGTCGAAGTTTTGCCGCAACCAGCAATTGCTGCAGACCGTCATGGAGAATCCGCGCGAGTCTTTGCCGCTCGCGATGCTCTGCATCGCTTAGTTGAGCTGTCAGGCGACGCAACGCCTTCGCGCGTCGCTCGGCAACGGCAGTACCTTCAGCGACTCGTTCTTCAAGCATCTTATTCCATTCAAGCATTCTGGCTTCAGCCTGCTTGGTTTCCGTCACGTCCACAGCAAGTCCTCCGACGCACAACTCGCCACCAAAATCCTTAATCGGAAACTTATTGCTCAACCACCAGGATGTGCTACCGTCCGCGTTCTTTGCTTCCTCGACCACTTCGATCGGCGCACCATGTTCTAGTACTCGTAGATCATTCTGGCGAAATCGCACTGCGATGCCACGAGGCCAAATCTCCGCATCGGTCTTGCCAATCCAGTCGCTGCTTCGGATTCCAAATCGCTTCTCGTAGTTCTTGCTGAGGAACACATATCTTCCTTGGGCGTCCTTCAACCAGGCGATGACGGCACTGTTCTCGAGAAATGCGCGCATTCTTGCCTCGCTCATTCGGAGCGCCGCCTCCGTCTGTTCCCGTGCCTTCAATTCGTCGCGAATCTGGTACTGACGCCACCGAGAGCTCGCAGCCACTCTCACTGCGCTAACCAACGAAGCGGTGTGACACGGGCGCTCAACAAGTGCCAAATGTGCAATCGAACCACGTCGTTGAGTTAGCTGATGTAAAGCGGCTCCTCGCGCCAAACGAGATGTCAAAATGACAAGCGGAAAGTCCGACCAGGACGGTTGCGGAGGTAGCTTGTTGAGAAGATACCGACCCTCCGCATACGGAAGAGCTTCTTCCGTCACCACGCTGGCGAGCCCACCACGGCGGATTTCACCGCACAGCCGGTCAAAATCACCACACCGTTCGCAGTGGAACCCCGCGACGGAAAGCACTTGACTGATGACTTCGGCATCGCGGCCGGTTGGAGCAAGGACAAGGATCCGCTGATCGAGAGATTGATCTTCCGATCGATTCGCCGGCGGATTGCCCCAGATTTCAGCTCGACACATCGGGCAGACTCATTCCCGTATAGCTCGGGACTCCACTTAGTATTCCATGAAACTGTCTGAGAGGCTCCCCAATCGAAATCCCTTCCGGACCTAGGGAAAGTTCGCGAAGGGTGGGCTCATGACTACCACCACGACGCTTGAATACAGAAATCGCTTTTCGCATTTCGCCACCAAATTCAAACAAGTGGAACAAAATGACGGTGTCCGCAACATAACTCACGTCGAACGGCGTTTCTCGCAGGGTCCCGGGCAAACCGTGTTGCGTCATGATCACAATTGCCGTTACGCGGAGCTGGTTCAGAAACGCCAATAATTCGTGCAAATGAAGTGCCAGCAGACGGTCGTTAGGCATCGCGTGAGCGTAACCAACTAAGCTGTCGATCACGACTAAATTGACCCCTTCCTGCTCAACGGCTCGCTGTACCTGCCAACTGAATTCGCCTGGCGTCAACTCTGCGGGATCGACTTGAATGAGGTCAATCAGGCCACGGTCCACATGATGCTCGAGGTCAACTCCGAGCCCTCGCGCACGCCCGATCGTCGTCTGAATTCGTTCGTCGAACACAAATAATGCCGCGCGTTCGCCACGTTCCGCCGCGGTGACCGCAAATTGAGTCGCCGTAATCGATTTCCCTGCACCAGACGCGCCGAGAAGTAACGTCGTCGCACCTGCGTCAAGTCCGCCACCACATAGTTGATCAAGCTGAGCAATTCCGCTTGAAACTGACATTTCATCGCTCTTTTGACGGTGTTCGGCGGCAACCAGTCGCGGATAGACCGAGATTCCCCCATGCTGAATTCTCATATCATGAAAGCCACTCACATGAGGTATTCCACGCAACTTTGTGACCCGCACCCGCCTTCTGTCTGGCCCGTAATCCGCAGCAAGCTGCTCAAGCTGAACTACACCATGCACGATGCTGGCAACTGGATGACTAGCCTGCAAACTCTCATCACAGAGCAACGTTGTGCATCGACGTCCGTCTAAATCCTCCTTTAGAGCGAGGAGTTCACGGCGAAACCACTTCGGGTCAACGGCCAGATTTCGAAGCTCGGAAAGCGAGTCAACCACCAATCGCTGGGGGTCAATCTGATCGATGACAGAAAAGATCGCTTCCATCGTCCGCGGCAATTCCACCTCAGCGGGATGAAACACAGACTGGTTTAAGCCGTCGCGGATGTTGGTCGGCGCATCATGGTGGTAAACGTGCACACCATCCAGAGGCCAACCGTGTGCTCGGGCGATTCCCTGCAGCTCCTTTTCGGATTCACAGGTGCTTAGATATAAGACGCGTTCGCCGCGTTTCGCTCCACTGATGCAGAATTGAAGACCTAATGTTGTTTTCCCCGATCCCGGTTCTCCTTCAATGAGATACGTGTGCTCGCGAGGAAATCCCCCGATCAAGAGCTTGTCCAATCCGCGAATCCCTGTTTCGGCGCAGTCTTGTGCACTTGGTTCCACCCCTGGGATGTCGCCTTGAGGCTGTTCCGAGTCGCTTCGCGATTGCTTTCCGGGAGTTTCTTGCTGCGAACTCATACTTGCCAACCCTTTCTTACGTCGTCCCCGGTCTCCGGAAAGCCCCCCCCAGTTCCCTGGTACTGCTCTCGCTCCTCCGTTCCCAACGCATTATTTTAACGCGAATTCTTTGTTGCCGACAACGACCGGATCTGCGTGCCCCGGATTCTGTCGCAGCGCATCTTTCCCAACGGGCGATCAGATCGCAGCGATGAGCCTTACGAGAAGAATTGCCACCGCATGGATTGGATTTCACATTCGTTACGAGTGGCAAGTATAATCGGCAGAGGAACAGCCACGAGAAGTTGGCATGAGAAGTAGGTCGAACGGAATCGGCTCGCAGTACGAATTCTTTTTCGTGCTCGTACTCCACACCGCTCGGAAACGGCCTTTCACGAGCGGTGGCACCCTGTTGGATGACGTCGAGGCGAACTTTCCCCTTCGACGACAGGTTAGCAGACGCGTACGACATTTTGTCGCGATTCAAGGGCCGGTCTCAAACGAAAACATGGAGATGCTCCCCACACCGACGCTGCTTCGTCCGCTGACGCTTCGGCTTTCGGTAATTGGCCCGAATTGGCAAACAGTGGAACGACTATGTTGCCTTCCGATTAAATGGTGGCACGTCCTTTGCGTTTTCAGCACGTTGGTTTCAATGCAGCGTCGTCTGTCGTTTCGATCGCAGAACACCGCATCACACTGGAGCGCACTGTGACACAACCGTCAACTGAAGAACGAACCACACAATCTCCTGGTTCGCCTTCCGAACCGTATATCCTCTGGATGAGTGACCTGACCAAAAAGGACGTGCCGCGTGTCGGAGGCAAAAACGCATCGCTCGGCGAAATGATTCAAGAGTTGAAGGACGCGGAGATCCGGATTCCCGATGGTTTTGCCACGACAGCGGACGCATATCGCGACTTTTTGAAAGCCAACGATTCAGACGACTCCATCCGTGAGCAGATTGATCGTCTGCACCAGGATTCTGACTCACTGTCCAAGGTCGGAAAGGCGATTCGCCGATTGATTCGCGAGGCAACATTACCGGAGGA
>CAZFWV010000451.1:3686-5105 GCA_964522605.1 uncultured Pirellulaceae bacterium | reverse complement strand
CGCTTCTCTCCCGATGAGCGCTGGTTGGTCTGCGGCCGCAATGATGGGATTGTCAGCGTCGTGGCCGTGCCGGGCTTTTCCGTCAGTCACGAGTTTCGGGCGGATCGTCAAAACGCGGACTGCGTCGACGTTTCACCGGATAGCCAGCGAGTTGCGGTGGTCGGATCTGATCAACGAATCAACATTCACGAACTCGGTTCGGGAAAACGAATTCTGCAGTCCACCGAATCGCCAGGATTCATGTTCACCGTCCGCTACTCTCCCGATGGACAACGTCTCTTCACGGGTGGGTTGGATGGAAAAGTCCGAATCTGGATGAGTGAAACAGGGGAGGAGTTGCTGAATTTCGACATCCCCTTCGAAGCGTGGCCCACGGGCGAGTTTTCGCCGGACGGCAACGCACTGATCGTATCCACGGCGCGAGAGGCACGCGTTTTCGAAACCGCCTCTCGCCACTCACTTCAGCGATTGTCGCTACAGCGGCTGCAGTCCAAGGCTTGTGGCAATCTGATCCTGCCCTCCATTGAGTAGAACGTGTTCCTTCGATGCTCAACCGTGTTTTTCGCCTTCCAAATTTCAGCTGGCTGGCAACGCTGGGGGATGTCCCCCCGGCCGTGTCGGCAAGTGCGGGGAGAACCAACCGATGTTTCGTAACGCATGTATGATCAGCCTCGTGTGCTGTCTTTCCCCTGTCGCTTTGGGACAAGCCAACTTCCCGCCCGGGATCTTCTTCGTCGAAGATTTTGAAGATGGCAACCTGAACGATAACGATCCTGTCAGTTGGCGACGTGGAGTCTGGATCAGCGGCCAGGAATCTGTCGAGGATGGCAGCCTGGTCATCAAGAACACGACCGGTGGGGCTTACCTGGGACCAAAGCATCCCGATGGGAATTGGATGGGGTATGAAGACGTCTCGATTCGCGCCCAACTGCGCATTACCGAACCCCGGCCGCTGACCTGGGTCGCACTCAACGGTCGAACGCCCGATTATCGCAGTTACGGAGTCTGGTATGAAACGAATGGAATGGTGCACCTGCGCGAGACGCAGTCGGATGGCTCGGTAGTCACCAACCAAAGTGTGCAGACCGACCTGGATGCAACAACGACGGACATCTGGCTGCGACTGGACGCACAAGGTGATCAGATTCGTGGCTGGGCCTGGAAGGCAGGGGATCCGATGCCCGAGCAGCCCTTCGCCGAATTCACCGACAATACACTGACAGACGGCTCTGTAGGAATCTGGGTCGAACCATTCGGTGGCCCAGCCAGCATTGCAATCCGCCGGTTCGAAGTGCTTCCGATTCCCGAGCCGTCGGGTCTGGTCCTGTTCGCGATTGGAGTCGTATTGCTTCGAAGCCGACTTCGCGAAAAATCGGAGCGCACCCTGTAGCCGAATTCGTGAGAATTCGGATCGTTTCC
>CAZFWV010000451.1:2222-3586 GCA_964522605.1 uncultured Pirellulaceae bacterium | reverse complement strand
TTCGAAAACGAACTCTGCCTCCCTTTGAAGGCTTCGGCGAAACGAAAACAAACTCTACCGCACCCGAGTCACCGTCGCTCCCGTTGGTCGCTCGAACTCTTGCCGAGAGAACAACATGCTCACCGTTACCAGTGCCGTGAGTTTGAATCTCAACTCCCACCGGGTTGGTGCTGATCAGACCCCGGCAGCCCGGGATGTGTTTGAGAAATCGAAAGAAGATCTCGATCGTCCAGCGGCGATATTGGTAGATCAAGGCAATCCGATCCGCCGGGGCATTCGCCACGCCGCGGTGAATCAGTCACACAAGTCGGCAGGGATTCCATGATGGACCCGTTATCCGTCCACGACCGGGCGAAAACGATGGATTTTCTGCCAAACTCAGGCAACATATCTGAGGATCCACCGACAACAGAGAGTGGACATCGACATCCACTCTCGGGCAATCGGCCGACAAGTCTTTGTACGAAGGAGTCGCACATCTGGGAGCGGAGAGTCCGCCGTGCGATACTGGCTCAGGGTTTTTCCCTTTCGTGGCTTGGTTGGATCTCCAGGCGTGCGGTTGCAGCGTGGTGACCCCGTCTGCAGAGTGTCTTCCAGGAGGGGCTTGTATCTTCGGTCAGTCAAGCTTCCTTTTTTTCGAGTACGGGAGGATCCAAAGGATGCTCACGAAACCAACTTTTGCTGAACTTGTCCGGCACTTCCCCGATCCCAGCCGGAGCTTTGGCGTAACGCATGCTTGTGCTATCCGCATGAGCAGGGCCTTGATGGAAACCGTCCCGGATTTCTTCGCCGGATTCACGGGAAGGCTTCATCCGAGTACGGGAACGATATCGAGTTCCTTGACATTGGCAAACTATCTGGAGGCACCGCACGTTGGCTGGACAGCCACTCGGTTGGCGTCGCGTGCCGAGGCACAGCGTCTGAGAGTGCAGGGGATCATTTTCTGGGATGTCCTGCCGGATGCGGATCAAATCGAGTTCCGCACGCGGGCGGAGGCGGAACGACAGGCTGCGGCGAGTCGGGAGGGGCGAACCGTTCGGCCGCGGGAGATTCGGGCAAGTCCCAATCACATCGATCTCTGGGATCCCGTCTCCCACTCTCTGCCGGGGACCGGTGGCTTCTCGATGACCTGGGTGCCTGAGAGTGGAATCGTCGAAAGCGTCCGCTTCTGGCCGATTCCTGCCCGCGGACCATTCCGCGTCAATCCTCATGCACTTCCCAGGGGAATGCAGTGTGCATAACGCTCCAAGATGGGCAGCAGATAACCGAAAACCGCTCAGCAAACGGCGGATCAGCGTCCGGTGTTGGGCTTCGTCAAATTTGTTGGCACCGACCAGAGTAGGCGTCGTACCGATCGAATTGCC
>CAZFWV010000451.1:0-2122 GCA_964522605.1 uncultured Pirellulaceae bacterium | reverse complement strand
TTGAAGAATACTCCTCGCAGTTACCCGAGAAAAGCCACCCTGCAACAGAAAGAACAAAGGGAGCAATGCGCTAATGCTGCGGAGTCTGTTCGCCCCAATGATGGACAGAGGTGATGTGTCCAATGGAATCGGCTGCTCGATCTCCTCTCTGACTGGATCGTGAGGCGGCCTGCGGTCCGGCGGATTAACTTGCGCTTTGTCAGAAACAGTGAATCTCTCCTCACACTTTGGACATTTGACGCGTTTTCCCAACAGGTCGTCGCGTGCGCGGAACCTCTGCAGGCAATTTGGGCAATGGATCGCCATGAGGTTATTCCTCACTCTTAAGTACATGACTGCACTGGATGCTGATGCTGTCGAGTGGATGGCGCCGTGATCGTATCCACACGGGCCCATCGCGCCACGAGGTTGCCCGATCGCCTCACGCGATCAAATCGCTGAACCACACGGCGACAGGAACATCAGCATCTGCATGCCCGAGTCATCGACGCTCGATTGATGCCTCGGTCGCTGAGACGGAATCGGGGCTTTGCAGCTTCGACACTGTGATGCGGAATCAGGATTCGCTGCACCGCATTTCCGACAGAACATCACCCCTTCGAATTCCGTGCCTATGAACTTGACTCGGGCCATCTGCTTTCCCAGTCTGCCCTCGCGGTAGACCGGCGGATCGACAGCGACCCGCAGATGGTCGTGCCGACGTCGTAGGAACGTCGGTCTTGTAACCCGCGATCAAGGAACGATGCGGTGTGACACGGTTTGCGCACTTCGCGGGAATCGGTGACGGAATCACCAACGTCAATCTGGGGTGTTCTCAGAGAGAATTGAACCGACAGCCCGACAAAATGGCGCACCCGGTTCCCAAGTCCCACCGTTCCTTTCGTAGCGCCGCCCCGCTCGCAATTGGTCGGTGGTCTGTGGATGCTGCCCAGGCGACGTCCGTGGAAAACCTGCCCCCGGGTACGCCACGCCAGAGCGGTACGGCCCCCGAGAGTGAGGCTTTCGGGCGCCACGCCTGTGGCGATATCGACTGCTTCACAACCGCGATACGCGGGGAGAATTGTGTGAGGACAGGCGTGTCACACGGCGTCGTTCTTCGATGACGTGGCAACACATGACAGTATTTGCTGATCGGTGGAGTCGACGGGTGTACAGACTAGCGAGGATCGAGATCAGGAGTCAATTCGAATGCGAACGGCCAACCCGGCGCTAAATAACAAAGTGTTCACGATTGAAGGCACCGCCGAGCATGTGATGACCGTGCAGGGAACCGCCCTCAAGACAGCCGTACTGCTGGGCTTGGTAGTGCTCGGTGGCGGCGTCACTTGGACTCAATCAGCCACCGACCCGCAGTTGGCCTACAGCTTAACACTGATCGGGATGATCGCGGGACTCGTGTTAGCGCTCATCACCATTCTCAGGCCGGTCACCTCTCCCTATACTTCGCCGATTTACGCTTTGGCAGAAGGCGTTTTTTTGGGGGGAATCTCCGCAAGTTGCGAGGCACGGTATCCAGGCATCGTCGTGTCAGCCGCCAGCCTCACGGTGGGCACACTTGTCGTCATGCTGTTTGCCTACACCACGGGAGTTGTCCGCGCGTCCGAGAAATTCAAGGCCGGTGTCGTGGCCGCGACAGGCGCCATCTTTCTTGCCTACCTCGTGAGCATTGTGCTCAATCTCTTCGGTAGCGGCATCCCGTACATCCACGATAGCGGCATCATCGGCATTGGCTTTTCCCTTTTTGTCGTGGTGCTCGCCGCACTGAATCTGGTTCTTGATTTTGATTTCATCGAAAACGGCGCCGTGCAGGGGGCACCGAAGTATATGGAGTGGTACGGTGCCTTTGGCCTTCTGGTGACGTTGGTTTGGCTGTACATCGAGATTCTGCGATTGCTCGCCAAACTCCAAGAAAAGGACTAATTCGCTGCGTCGCTCTCGCCGCCGGGGGAACACGGAGGATCGGCAGGTGGCGAAGGTCTTCGTGACGTTCGATCTTAAGGATCAAGGCATCCAAGGCGGTCCGCGAAAGCCGCGGCTCCTGGGAACGCGCGCAGGATTCTGAGACTTCTCTGACGTCCTGGCGGCCGCCTCCACTTCCACTCACCCCACAACTCGTCTCAAC
>CAZFWV010000450.1:0-5124 GCA_964522605.1 uncultured Pirellulaceae bacterium | reverse complement strand
CATTGCGCCGAACGCGGTAGCACGCCGTTTGGTTGCGGCCGAAGGCTGCGCTGCGACTTTGCGTCCTCTGCGTTGAAAAGGAAAAACGCAGAGTCCGCAGAGACGCAAAGGGCCGCAAAGAGAGAACAATCACGATAATGAAGGTCTTATGAGAAAGCGAATCCTCTTTCTTTGCAGCGGCAATTACTACCGAAGCCGTTTTGCCGAACACCTTTTCAACTGGCTCGCACCGCAGCACGAGATTAGCTGGCAGGCGGACTCGCGTGGATTGCTCGTAGGAAAATGGGGCAACATCGGGCCGATCTCTCGGTATGCGCTTCGCGCGTTGAATGAACTCGGCGTTCCGTTGAATGGGCAACATCGAGATCCACAACCCGTTACGGTCGACGATTTCTCGAATGCGAGCCTTGTCGTGGCGGTCAAAGAGACGGAACATCGTCCGGTGATGACGACGGACTTTCCCGACTGGGCTGATCGAGTCGAGTACTGGGATGTCGACGACCTCGATTGCGCGGGTCCGGAGGAAGCCTTGCCGTATCTGGAACAGCGGGTGAGGGCCTTGGTCCATCAACTGAGGGCTGCGGGCAGCTACCGAGATGCCGTGCGGACCAGCGAGTGAGCAACCATCGCCGGACCTACTTTCGCCAGAAGGATGGAAAGAAGAGCACGAGCACGGTAAAGACTTCGAGCCGACCAACCAACATGCACAGCGCGAGAGCAAGTTTGGCGATCATCGGCAACGAAGTGTAGGTCTCCGTGGGACCGATCGTGCCCAATCCTGGCCCGACGTTACCCAGAGCCGAAATGACCGCCGTCGCCGCGGTGAGCAGATCCGGACTCCCGTCGCTGGCCGGCGGCACGATTCCGGCCATGATGACCGAGGCCACAACAAACACCGTTACAAAGAGCGCGAAGAAACCGAGGATACTCTGAATCACCTCGCTGGAAACCGGCTGCTGGTCGAGACGCAATACGCGGACTTCATGGGGGTGAATCAACCGCGAGAGTTGCAGAACGGCGTGCTTTAGGACGAGCAAAATCCGCACCACCTTCATACTCCCCGCCGTTGAACCTGCGCTTCCTCCGATGAACATCAGCGTGACCAGTATGTATTGCGCCATCGCCGGCCATTCTTCGTAGTCGGCCGTGGCGTAACCGGTGGTCGTCAGCAGGGAGACGGCTTGGAATGTGGCTTGCTCGAATTTAACGAGCGGGCTGCCGGGAACGGTTGGGTCCAGGATCAACAGACCGGCAATCAGGATCGATGAAAACACGGCGATTGCGAGGTAGAACCGAAACTCCTCGCTCAACCAATACCGCCACTTGCCGCGACGCAGCGCCTGATAATGCAGTGAGAAGTTGACACCTGCCAGAAACATGAACACGATCACGACGAACTGGATATAGCGATTGAACGCCGCGAGGCTCGCACCACGAGTCGAGAACCCACCGGTCGCCATGGTGGTCAGGGCGTGGCAGGTCGACTCGAAGAGACTCATCCCACCCAGCAGCAGCAACGCGACTTCGGCCGCAGTGATCAAGACATAAACGACCCAGAGCAGTTTGGCCGTATCTTGGATTCGCGGACTCAATCGGTCCTTGATGGGGCCGGGAACTTCGGCTTCGAAGAGCTGCATGCCGCCAACGCCCAGGAACGGCAGGATCGCCAAGCTCAAAACGATCATGCCCATTCCGCCCAACCACTGGGTCATGGAACGCCAGAACAAGATACTTTCGGGCAGCGAATCCGGGTCCGTCAACACGGTCGCACCCGTTGTGCTGAAACCCGACATCGCCTCAAAGAATGCGTCGACCGGCGTGACGATCCCGGGAATCTCGTCAATCAGCAGGTACGGGATCGATCCAAACAGCGCGTATCCGATCCACCCCAACGTGACGACACCAAACCCTTCGCGGTAAGTCATGTCGCCCTGCGCTCGAACCAGACGATAGGCGGCTCCACCGACGACCAGTGTCAAAATCGACGAGCCGAGGAAGGCCCACAGGGCGCCGTCATGAAACGTCGCTTCTTGCGGATGCAACAGCGAAAATGGAATCGGCGTCAGCAGCATGCCGCCGAGAAACATCATCAGTCCGCCGAGAACGCGCAGCGTCAGTCGGAAGTTCATTGCATTAAGAAAAGAATTTCGAGACTTGAGGAGCCGCTTCCGGCAGGCTGAAGACAACCACATGGTCGCCAACCAGCAATTCATCATCGCCTGTGGGAACAATTGCCTGGTCTTGGCGCACGATCGCTCCCACAATCGCCCCTTCGGGCATGTTGAGTTGTTTCAGAGGCCGCCCCAATGCGGAACTGTCCGCGTTCATCACGAACTCAATCACCTCCGAGTCGCTCCGCTCAATGACGGCCATACTGACGACTTCCGCGCGACGAACATACTTGAGAATCTCGGCAGCCGTCGCCAGTCGCGGACTGATGCAAACGTCCAGGCCCAGTGTGGGAGCCAGGGAAACGTATTTCGGCTGGTTGACCAGGGCAATCGCCCGCTTCGCCCCGTGTCGCTTCGCGAGCAGGGAACACAGGATGTTCGATTCATCCTCGTCCGTCACCGCGATAAAGACATCGGAGCTCTCTAGCCCTTCATTGATTAATGTGTCAATATCCGTCCCGGCCGTATTGAAGACACGGACCGACTGAACGGAGGCGGCGAGATCCTGACAGAGTTCCGGATCCCGCTCGACGATCTTGACACGATACTTCATCGCGGCAAGTCGTGATGCAACTTCACGCCCCACACGACTGCCACCCAGCACGAAGATATTCTTCGTCTCACGTTCCTCGAAGCCGAACAAATCGGTGATTGCCGGCAGATCCCGTTTGCTGCACACGAAGTACAACGTATCGTTTGGTTCGACGACATCCTCGCCATAGGGAATGATCGTCTTACTGTCTCGGCTGATCCCGGTGACGATCATTCGATATAAACCACGGATTTCACCGAGCGTCCGCATCGAGATGCCAATCAACGGACTGTTGGGCCCGATCGGATACCCCAGGAATACTACGCTGCCGCCGGCGAACTCAGCCACCTCGGCCGCCGCGGTGTACGATACGGCATGGACAATCTCCTCCGCGACGACACTATCGGGATTGATCATCAGGTCAATCCCCAGCTTCTCGACGTTGCGTCTCCATTCGCTCTTGGCGTACTGCAACGTACGGATCCGCGCCACGATGCGCGGCACGTTGTGGTTATTGGCCAACATGCAGGCGATCAAGTTCACCTCATCCTGGTTCGTCACGGCGATGAACAAACCGGTTTGGTCGATGCCCGCTCGCTCCAAGACTTCGATGCTCGCGCCGCTCCCCTCGATGATCAGCGCATCCAGCTTGCCGCGCAGATCTCGCGCTGCCCGTGCGTCCTGCTCGATGACAATGACTTCGTGCTGTTCTCGAACCAGTCGCTCCGCGATGTGGTAACCCACATCTCCAGCACCCACCACAATGATCTTCATGCTCAACCCGGCAATTGGTCTGTTCGATGATCTCGCGATGATCCCGTTTCCACTGCCCCTCGACCACCCCCCCAATTTGGGCATCACCAAAAATCGGCAAAAAAAGCTGGATGTCGATCCATTACCCTGTGAAGAGTGACAATCCTGGCAGCCTGGAAAACACTGGGCCGTTAACGAAGTTCGTGCCGCCCTCGTAGGCCGACTTGGGACACGTCGGCCTACGTTGCCCGTGGCGTTTTGAGACAAAGCCTAGTATTCTCGGTTCGGCAGGAGTCCGGGCATCGGAATCGGATACTTGCCGTTGGGATTTGGGACGAGGGGAGCGGGTGATTCGGCCGTCAGTTGATCGACGTGGGGCGCGAACTCATGGTCGCAGTCGAGCATCTGGTCATAGGTGATCGGCTGGCCGGTATGGGCAGCCATTCGCCCCATCGAGGTAACCAGACTCGCAATCGATCCCCGGCGAACTTCGTTGTAGGGGCGATCTTGACGAATCGCATCGATCAGGTTGTTCCATTCCAATTGATAGGGATCAGGAACAGCCGGTGCCCGCCACAACAGCGACTCTTCGCTTTGCTTCTGACTCGCATAGGTTGCACAAACACCGGCCCCGGTGCGCATGCTGTCGATCGAGCCCAAGCCTTTGCTGCCGCGCACATATCCCGAGAAACGATTCTCGCATCCATCGATACAACGACCGAACATAAAGAGATTCGTGCCGTCGGGAAACACATACTCGACGGAGTAATTGTCAAAATTCTGATCGACACTTTCACCTCGGTAGTGTCGGCCACCCAGCGCATGAGCTTCGACGGGCCAGTCGCCTTTCAGCCAACAAAGCTCATCGATGTTGTGGATGTAAAAATCGCTGTAGCACCCGCCGCTGGCCCAAAGAAAACTGTGAAACCGCTGCACCTGGTACATCACCTCGCTGATGCCATCAGGCTTGGGCTGCGAGCTGAAAAAACCGATCGGACTGTGCAATCGATAGCACCGCATGGAAATGACATCCCCGATTTCACCGTCCTGCACTCGCTGAACCAATTCCTGTCGCGCCCGGCAGTGTCGCCACATCAGCCCCACACCGACCTTTTGCCCCGCTGCCTCGGAACGATCGGCCAGCTTGAGCATGCGGCGGGTGGTGGGGCCGTCGACGGTGACGGGCTTCTCCATAAAGACATTCAAACCTTTCTCGATCGCGTACTGGAAATGGACCCAACGAAAAGCGGGTGGCGTCGCAAAGATGGCGATATCGCCAGGCTTCAGGCAATCCATCGCTTGCTTGTACGCATCGAAACCAAGGAAGCGACGCTCTTCCGGAACATCCATTCGATCGCCATACGTACTCGTCAGATTTGTATGGCTGACATTCAACCGCTCGGGAAACACATCGGCCATCGCCAGCAACTTGATCGGACCGTTCTGAACGGAGAGCGCATTCGCCGCAGCACCGGTCCCCCGGCCGCCGCAACCAACGAGGGCGATGCCGATCGTGTCATCCGCTGCCGCGTGGACATGAGGGATTGCAGTGGTGGCCAAGGCCGACGCCGCCGCCACTTGCCCGGTACTTTTCAGAAAACCTCTTCGCGTCGGGTGCGAGTTTGCAGGATCACTCATCGGGAAACCTCCACGGCTGGGCTGAAGGAA
>CAZFWV010000449.1:0-5148 GCA_964522605.1 uncultured Pirellulaceae bacterium | reverse complement strand
TCGGTTCGGGTACAGTTGCTCCATCCGTTCTCGGTCCCTTCTCGTACCCACCATCGACGAACGCGGTCACCATGTCACTGGAGTCGAAAACACCGTCGCCGTTCCAGTCGCCTTCGGACCAGCTGGCACCGTTTTGAATTTCGCCCCACTGACAATCCACCCAACTCGCTTCGTACTTGCCCACCGCCAAAACCTGCACCAGATCACCCGCATCAAATTCTCCGCCTAAGTTCGCATCACCGTACCAAGTGAGCGAAGATCGCGCCCGCGAGGTTGGCTTGACTTAAATCCGCGTTATCGAGCCAGCTCCGGGAAAAACGGGAGCGGGACAAGTCGAGTCCCGAGAAATCCGCATAGCGGAGGTTTTGGTCATCCGTGTTCCATGGGCCATCGCCGACGTATCCAACCAGCGGGTCCCAGTGACGCTGACTGACCAGCTGCACCCCTGGCCGCGGCCATATCCCTAAAGTGCCCGGAATCACCTCGCCTGTGTCCCAGCGGAAGATGGCGGCGTGGGTAGCGGATGTCGCTACGAGAATCAAGGCGACGACGTACGCAGCGTGGCGAACACAGCGTGCGACCATGGCGAGACTCCCTGGGTGGTGTGTTGCCCCATTGTCGCTGAGCGGTGGGGCGGTCGCAATGTGATCACCGCCTCGTACCCCACAAGTAAAGAACACTCGCCACCAAGCACAGCACCCACGCTCCCGGCTCCGGCACGGCAGTCACATCGTTTCGTTCCCCCAAGTCGTACCCGCCATCTATAAGCGCTGCCACGAAATCGGAAGTGCCGAATTTCCCGTCAGCGTCCCAGTCTCCCTCTGACCAAACGGCGAATGCTCCCGTTTCGTATTTTCCGATGGTGAGCACATCGACGAGATCCTTCGTGTTAAATTCTCCATCCACATTGGCGTCGCCGACCCATGTCTTGCGGAGATCCCTGACCCAGATTTCGACGTCGCCCGTAGTGACGATCTGATCATCATTGAGGTCGTACTTCAGGTCAAAAGGATTGGAAGCTGCCGCCGTTGTGAGCATGTCGATATCCTCGACATCCAGTTGACCATCGGCATTGAAGTCGCCGACAGCAGTATCGCGGATTGGGGTGGTGGAGACGTGAATAAACCGAAAGGCTGCACTGGACTCGGAACCCACACTGTTTCCAAGGCTCGCCCAGACAAACATCCGACCTGCCAATTCTTCGTCATTTACAGCAGTTGCCGTTGGGGCTGCTGGCATAGCTGCTCCTACAGGCCAGACCCAGAGTTCCAGGCTGTCACCAAAGACATCGAATTGCAGCATTACGTCCTCATTCTTTACATCGAGGTCGATCGGTGCTTCTGCGAACAATTCACCAGCGTTGCCACCGATACCGATTACCGCCATGTCCCCGTCGATGAAACCACCGTACGTTCCTCGGTCGTCGCCATCGGGGTTGTACCGTACACCAAATCCAATCATCTCCCCTTCCAAGAGCCGCATTTGAGTTCGAACCGAAATGTCTGTGAAATTTGCGATCGGAGTAACGAGCCGTGACGCAGGAAATGTGGGCGAGAGTGCCGTGATAACCAAGCTACCATCCTCGACAGTTTGCGTTCCCCCAAACGCCATCGACCAACGCGCCGGTTCACCATCCGTCGCGCTTCCGTCGCTGAAATCGTCAAAGACCACGGTCTCCGCGAGAGCCGAAGCGGAAATTGCTATTGCCACTGCACAAAGCACGAACGAGTGCAGAAGTCGTCTTCCCGTTGCGTGGATTGTCATCTCGTGCTACCTCCCTTTGAGTTGCAAAATCCGATCATTTTCGGCGACTGTAGACCAGGATTTATCCAGCAGATCGAAGCCCCTTTGTCTGAACTCTTCGCTGTCTATCAAGATTACTGGTTTCTCGTGCGAGCTGCTCGGCAGAGAATCAGCAACCCCAGCGAGAGTAAAGCAGCACCGGATGGCTCGGGAACAAAGACGAACATCGTGGGAGTAATCTGATTTCGGAAGACGTTCGGAGCTACCGGATTCGTGTAGCCGTTTGGATCACCTACACCGCCGGCTAGACCATTCGTTCCGTTGTGAAGATCAGGAGAAAGGTACCAGTCTGTTTCCGCGGTTGGGCCAAGGCTGATGATATCAACGAGAAGGTTGCCCTCCGCAGGGTTGTAGAGAAACGGAGTCTGGAATCCAAAAACCATGTCAAAGACCCTGGGACCTCCGACCGGCCCGGAAGCCGTCGTGGAACGAGTAACTTCTCCAGAGACAACCAAAGTCTGTGGGTTGTCGATGTTCTCTTCATAAACGGCGCTGATTGTATTCGGACTCTTTTGGGTCGTGGATAATCGAATCTCAAACAGATCCGTTGACGTCACCGGGGAGATAACTGATGCATCGGGCCGCCATCGCATCTCGGTGATCACGTGGTGGGATTCGGGCAATTCGTCGAATTCACTTGCGGCATAGATGAATTGAATGCGCCAGCCATTCGGAAACGTGTTGCCCCCAACGTTTTCAACATTGCCCTCGATGGATTGAAGGAACTGAGGCACGACGTATTCGATCTTGGCGGCTTGAGAAAATGCAGAGCTCGAAGTGGCTGCAAGGATGAAGATGGCGAGCGACAGCCGTGAATGCAGTTGGATGGTCTGGTTCGTCGTGGTAATCCTCATGTCAAATCTCGCTTACGAAGAATCGTTTTGATAACTGGACCTGCAAGTATGCGTGACAATTCCACTGGAATCCTTCGTCAGGCATACAGGTCCGCGACAGGATCAGGAGACTGGGTTTTCGCGCGACCGAGTGAGCCGGTTCATGAACTACTGCGGGGTCGATCTGCGTAGTGGAACCACTCATCGGCTGACAGCCAGTACGCACTCGCGGTAGGGGCGCAGCCCATCCCAGTTACATGCGAGAAATCGCGGGGAACTGTCTCAAGGCGTCATGAGAATCGGGAGAAGACGGCGTCGAGACGTCCATACAACCACTCTGTAGAGGCATCGGCCCTGCAAAGCGATGTGACTGCAAACCGCCCAAAAACGACCTGTGAGCCGAAAAAACGAGGGTCTGTTGGCTTTTCCACGGAGTGTTGATCCGTACAACTTCGGCGAGAAGGCCAGAGCCTACCCCAGATTAACGCCAGACAACGGTTCGTGTTTTCTCGCGGTTAGAAACCGGTACCTGCCAACGATGCCCTGAGGCGTGGTTCAAAATTTGGACATTAGCGACGGAGTTCCGCGCCGACGAAAGACCGCCATCAACGCACCGAACGTCAGCAGCAGGACGCCGCTGGGTTCTGGCACTGCTGCTGGTTCCCGCGGTCCCATCTCATAGCCACCATCCTCAAGTGCCTTCACGAGGTCACCTGTGTCGAAGACGCCGTCACCGTTCCAGTCGCCTTCGGACCAGGAAGCTGGTTCACCTCTAGCTTCTTCCCAAATCCATAAATCCGGTACCCTCTTTTCATATTTGCCCGCATTCAGCGCCGCTGTCATGTCACTCGCATTGAACTCACCGTCAAGGTTGGCGTCACCATACCACGTCTGCTTGAGTTCCTTTATCCATGCGCGATGATCGTACTGATCGACCGCATTGTCGCTATTCAAATCAAACATGGCGGTCGGCAGCCAATTTCTTACATAGGTATGGACGGTCAGCATATCGATATCAGCCACGTCGTAAATGCCATTCGCATCAAGATCGCCGGTTGCTGATTGCACAAATGTGAGTCCCGCCACCTGCGGATCAAAACCTGCAGGAAAAACCGTCCACTGATTGTAAAGCGTTGCTGGATCGAATTTCGCCTGCGACAACCCTTTGGAATGACTCAAGTTTGCATTCTTGAGGTTTGCCCCGGTCAGGTCCGCATCCGTCAACGTGGCATAGGACAAATCGACAGTGCTCAGGTCCTGCCTGCGAAAATCCCAAGCCGTTAGGTCGTTTCTGTAGAAGGACGTCGCACGCAGGTTCTTTATCTGGTAGTTCGTCGTGGAATAGAGCTGCTCCCGCGTGAAACCACCAAACGTAGTCTCACCGAAGTCTGCTCCCGTTATGATCGCTTCAGAAAAGTCGGCGCCAGCTAGTCTTGCTGCCCCGAGATCGACATTCGTCAAATTGGCACCTTTTAGATTCGCTCCCGCCAAATCACAACCGCCTAGAAACGATCCGCTTAAGTTGGAAGATTCCAGATTAGCGTCCACCAAGGTTGCTGCCCAGAAGTTACTATGCGTGAGGTTTGCCATAGAGAAATTGGCGTTGCTTAATTCCGTAGCTTCCGCTCGAAAGACTAATTCAAAGTGCGATCCTGTCAGATCCTGTTCATGAAAGTCCCAGCCATTAAGGTTGTTTCCGGCGAGCCAGAGCCCTTGTAGACTTTTTGTCTGGTAACTGGTTGTCGAGTAAAGCTGTTCGGCACGGAGACCAGTCGTGCTGATGAATGCCGAACTCCGAATATCTTGGCCACTGAAGTCCCAATCTGTTAGGTTATTCCATCCGAGGCGTATGCCCCGTAGATTCCCTTCTTTGTAGCTCTTTGTCGAGTAGAGCTGCTCTTTGACAAATCCGTTGTGGGTCACAAAATCGAAGCCCGCACCAGTAATCTCGGCATCCTGCAAGTTTGCACTCATGAGATTAGCGAGCCAAAAACTCGCGCCGTTTAGGCTCGCACCAGACAGATTGGCTTCGGTCAAGTTCGCTAGACCGAAGTTGGCGCGAATCAGGTTCGATGACGTGAATTGCGCGAGCGAGAGGTCTTTTCCACTCATATCTGCGTATTTCAGCCCTCTGAACGACAAATCCACCCCCGGCCCCAGCTCAATCCCCTCCGTTCCGGGAATCACCTGGCCGTTATCCCAACGGTAGATGTCGGCGCGGGTGGGACTGATTGAAATAGCACCGAACAAGGCGAAGAACAAAACACAGACCTGAGCTCGCAGCGACATGAAACTTCTCCCGTTCTGACGGGGCCGTGGGCCGGAGCAGGCTCACTCAACAGCACGATGGTACAGCAGACCGTCCCCTAATAGATGCGAGATCCGGAAGGGTTTTGTCCCACAAAGGCTACGAGACATGGAAGTTAGCGAGTGGGAATTGCGGAGCTTTACAGCGGGAATCGCGTACGAATTCGCACGGGGCGGAGACAGATGCTATCCGATGGGACGCCGC
>CAZFWV010000448.1:0-5151 GCA_964522605.1 uncultured Pirellulaceae bacterium | reverse complement strand
AACCGATCATCGGACGGAACGTCGAGCCGTGCGATGCGTGCCCGTCAAGTGACTCGTCGGCAGCGGAACGCTCGCCGAAATCGATTCGACCGCGTCCTGCTCGATCTTGTACGGTTGATTGTCGGACCGACGGGGACGCTCGTCCAGACGCTTTGCCCCAGTACCACGGAACACGACCCCCATTGGACCGGCGAGAAGAGCGGGGAAAAAGACCAACTCGGCGACCATACCTGCCAACAGGATCGTCAGCATCAGATAGCCAAAGCGCTGCGTCGGTTCGAACGTACTGCAGGCAAAGATCGAAAGCCCCAATCCGCTGATCAGGGCCGCCTGAAAGGTGGGCGTCGCACATCGCTTATAGGCCGCCAGGATTGCGTGCTGCCGGTCGGGCTGCTTGACCAGTTCTTCGCGATACCACGTCAGAAAATGGATCGTATCATCGACGGCAACTCCAAGGGCAATGCTGGCCGTCATCATCGAACCGATATCGACATGAACGCCCAACCATCCCATGCTGCCAAAAATCACAAACACGGGAAGTGCGTTCGGCAGCATGGCGACGATCCCGGCAAAGACGCCGCGCGACAGGATCATCATCAGGGGAGTAATCGTCACGAATGACCAGAACGTGCTCTCGATCAAGCTGTTCAGCAGAGTTCGTTGCGCTTTGTAGACGATCGGGACGACTCCCGTATAGATGGCCCGCACGCCGGTCGTCGCAAGATCCCCCGAGGATGATTCTGACTGGGTGGCGGGAAGCAGATCGTTACGCGCATCGAACCAACTCACGGCGGACTTACGTAGGTCTTCCGTTTCGTAAATGGGATGGGGGCGCACCAGGACAACACAATCGTAATCGTTCAGTCCGCGCTTTAGGACTTCGGCCGACTGGGGTCGCGATGGGTCATGACAGTCGACGCGGAGCCGAGCCGCAATCAACAGGTGCCGCAACGACCGCACAAAGATTCCCGTTTCGTCAATGTCCCGCGACTCCACCGATTCCGAGGCTCCGCTGGTGCCTTCGGCAAAGTCAGACGCACGCACGCCCAATACGCAAACGCTGCCGCCTGTAAAGCGGTGGTCGGAGCGCCGGCTGGCGATCGTCTCCAAGATCGTTTCGCGCTGCCGTTGGGCCGCCAGAACCGGTTCGATCGCCTGCTTCAATTGCCCGACAAACTGCCCATAATCCACGTTCTTCAGCGCGCCGATCCGCAGGCTGATCCGCCACAGCTCCGACTGGTCTGTCGGGTCCACACGTAGAAAGTCGGACCGCAAAAACTCGTCGCGATGGGCTTCGAGTCGCGCGTTCGTCGCCCCGCGACGAGCAAACGCCAAGGTACTCCCCCGCACGGGAGGCAAAACCGGAGCGAACGTCAGGGCGGAGAGGGAATTCCCCGCGACATCTCGTCCTTGAGCTCCGAATTCTCGCTGGACCGTCTCTTCGACCTGGGCCACAAGATCCATCCGATCCAGGAAGGTCAATTGACGACTCGTCGCGGCAAGCGAACGCGGCTGTTCGTCATCCGTCGTTGAAAGTCGTGGCGACAGCGATGTCGCAGGAAACCGCACCACAACTTCCATCGGAACCAGCCTTCCGAGATGCTGCTCGAGCCACGCGTAATCGTTCAGGATCTTCGCCTGGGGATCGAACAGTTTGAGCAGGTTGATCGAAGTCTGAATCCGTGTGACTCCGAAACCTAATGTCGCAATGACGAAGATGCAGAGCGCCGCCACTGCCCCATGGTGGCGAATAATCCCGCCTCCAAACCAATCCCAAAACGAATCCATGTTCCGTTCGAATCGCGATGGCGTCCGATTGCGGCGCAGTTTCCGCGGTGGTTGAGGCCAAAGCTCGAGTGCCGCGGGGAGATACGAGAACAGGACGAGCAGAGTCGCCATGACGCCGACGGCAGAAAAGATACCAAACTTGCGAATCGGGATGATGTCGCTGGCGTATAACGACCCGAGTCCCATGGCCGTGGTCGTCGAACAGAGCACGGCGGGTTTCCACCCATGTCGCAGTGCGCGCCCGGCTGCGTTCTGTAACCCGTGTTCCTCCACCGCATCGTGATAGTAATTGATCAGATGAACGGCCCCGGAGATTCCCAGCACATAAACGAGCGCAGGCATGGACATCAGAATCGCGTCGACGCCCGAACCACACAGGCGCACAATCGCCAAACTCATGACGGCGCTGATGCCGCCGACGAAGAAGACGATCATCGTGGCCGAGATCGTGCGGAAACAGGCAAAAGCCAACACGAAGCCGAGGATTCCGGAAAGTGTGACCAGACGGACGAGCGTGATCGTACCTTCCTCGTCAATCGCCAGATTGTCGACCGGCGGTCCACCCAACTTCAGTTGCTCGGGCGAAATCCCTGCTTCCTCGGCAAGGACGAGCAGTCGGCCCCGTGGGCGTCCAAGCATGCCTCGCCCCAGGACTCGGTGAAAATCCGAGGTCCCGTTATCCGTCAAGGTAAGCAACAAGCACGTCTGCTTTTCGTCGGCGCCAAACAGCAGTCCCGATAGTCTGCGCTGCGCCTCCGCCGGATCATCCTGAAGCACACCGCCCTCACCCGTGAGGGCCGCCAGCGCGCCAGGGCCTGTTGTGACCGACTTGAAAAATTGCGCGTTCAGACGACGAGGTTGCTGGTAGTACCACGGTCCATCCAGTGGTCCCAAATCCGCGACCAACTCACCTTGCACCACCGTACCGGTCAGCGCGCGCCAAATTCGACTTAGCAGCGAAGCCAATGGCGCATCCCGAACGCCCCATTGGTAGAGTTCACCGGTGGGAGTGATGAAGTACCATTCGTCCTGGGCACCGCGGAGCCACTTCTCCTGCCGACCACCCCAGTTCAAGAAATCCTCTTCACTGGAAAACAGTCCTAGCCGGTCTCCCAGAAATCCGGGTGGTCGTTCGAGCGACTCCGAAGCGAGTGTGGCACTCGAGACTGGGGCCGCGACCTCCGAGTCGGTCGAATTGACTCCGAGCGAATCAGATTCGGGTTCCTCGTCGGACGGCGGATCGGGATGCTGCGAAGGAGGCACCTCGGGCCGGAGTTTCGCCTGGAGCAGCCGAAACGACTCGTCCGTGGCCGTACAACCTTCCCAACTGACGACGACGAACCGCTCGCCCGAAAAATGGCGCCAGAACCAATCCATCTGCGCCGTCTCCTCGAAACTGGCCGGCAGCCAATCCTTGACTTCGTTCTTCATCTGCGAAACGGCAACGCGCGCTCCTCGCAGCGCAAACGGAACAAAGAACCAAATGATGACAAGAATCCACAGCGCATACCGACCAAAGAACGAGTTCCGCATCCACTTAGCTCCGCCCAAAAAAGAGAATCCCAGCCGTAAACCGCCGTCGTCGCGTGACGGGCAGACTGGACTCGCCCGATGCGGTTGTGCAGTTTTTGAGTTGCTGGTTCATCCAAAATCACAAAACACTTCCCCACCGAGCTCACTGTGACGCACAAGTCCAGCGACACCGAAGATCGAGAGGAGGAACCGCGGATCGAACGGACAAGACGGATATCCACGGATCTGTCCGTGCCGATCCGTACTCTCCGTCTGATCCATGGTTACCTCTCCTCCTTCAGTCCGAACAGAACGCGATATCCTCGGGAGGTGGAGTGAATTCTGTTCGTAAACTCCGGCAGAACGAGAACTTCATATCTGCACGACATCCGATGCGACGCGCCGACCAATCGCGCACCGTCACGGGCCAACAAACAACTGTGGAGGGAGGCCTAGATCTGAAACCGTCCCAAGAGCGTCGAAAAGTCGGCGGTGGACTCGAAGGAAGGCACCCAATTCAGGATGGATGATCGACGATTCGGCCGGAATGGGGCTGCATCGTCGGGAACTCGCGGAATCCCCTTAGACATGAAGCGAAGATTCCGCAGGCGCATCTCTGGCGGACGTCCGCTCAGCGTCTCCTCCCCCCACACGATCGCCATGGGGAGGATCTCGGCACCCCACGTATGGCTGGCAGCCCAGCGGGGTGCTTCCGCACCCGAGTAAAGGTCGCTTCCGTTGGTCGCTCGATTTCGTACCGAGAGAACAACGTTTTCACCGTTCGCAGTGCGGGGAGGGCCACTCGCGAGGCACAGCACCGTCAGCAGAATCGCGTTGATGGTCAACATATGGGGAGCGCGCCGGCCCCTCTCATTCCGAGTTCCTAGCGCAAATCATAGGACCACTGGAATCCGTTGCAAGGTCAGGTCGAAGAAATTACTTAGTTTCCCCCGTCGACGCTCACTCGCGCGAGGGGCGAGGTGGTGCGTGTCTGGTTCTGCTGATTTGGGCTGGGGTCCAAAACGTCAATCGGAGAATCGGGAGATTGTGCGCAGGTCCCTGTAGGCCGATTTGTCTCAAGTCGCCACCCCCGCCCAGCCCACGAGCGTGGCAGAACTCGGCCGGCGGAGTCGCCGGTGCCGGTTGGGGCTGCCGTCGGAAAAGTCAGCCGGAGAGCGGTGGGGGTTGAAGTCCTTGTTGGACGACCTGGGGGCGGATGAGCCGGAGAGTGACGAACAAGGAGTTCCGATTGTTGAGGGGAAGGCAGATTCCGAATTGGCGAGTGGAAAGCGGCGAGGAAGGGGCAATTTCGGCGGATCTCCCAACTGCTTTTCTCTAGAGGCAGCCGGTAGAATGGATGCTCATGAGCGAGTGTCTTACCACGCGTCGGTTGCGTCTACGTCCCTTTCGTCCTTCCGATGCTCCCCGGCTTGCGGAACTCGGCGGTGACCGTGCGATCGCGGACACGATGATTTCGGTCCCGCACCCGTTCGGGCTCGAGCAGGCAATCGACTGGATCACGGAACATACAAAGCTTCATGCAAATCAGCTGGCGTTCGCCATTTGCCAGCGAACGGACGATCAACTCGTCGGCTCGTTCAGTATCGTCGATATCAACGTGGAACATGCGATCGGCGAATTGAGTTTCTGGGTCGGGCGTCCGTTCTGGGGTCAGGGCATTGCGTCGGAGGCAGGGGGAGCGGTCATCGAAGAGGCTTTTTCGACCCGGCAATTGAATCGCCTGCAAGCCCATCACATGGTCAGGAATCCGGCTTCCGCGCACGTGTTGAGTCGCTGGGGATTCCAGCCGGAAGGCCTGCTTCGCCAGCGCGTTCAGAAGTGGGGCGTGTT
>CAZFWV010000447.1:0-5161 GCA_964522605.1 uncultured Pirellulaceae bacterium | reverse complement strand
CAGGGGTATGCGACGGCGTGCATCGGCAAGTGGCACTTGGGCGATCAGCCGGAGTTCCAGCCGCGGCGGCAAGGGTTCGATTACTATTTCGGCCTGCCTTACTCCAATGATATGGGCCCGGCTGAAGACGGAGTAAAGAGCAACCTGGGGGACCCGCTGCCGGAAAAGAAAGGGCAGGGCAAGGGACAGCCGCCGTTGCCGCTGCTGCGAAATGAAACCATCTTGCAGCGCGTATTGGCGGACGATCAGACAACGCTCGTGGCTCGCTACACCGAGGAAGCGGTCGACTTCATTCGGACTCATCAAGACCAGCCGTTCTTTCTCTATCTGCCCCATTCCGCTGTGCACTTTCCGATCTATCCGGGAGTTGCCTTTCAGGGAAAATCAAACAATGGAATCTATGGTGATTGGGTAGAGGAAGTGGACTGGAGTGTCGGGCAAGTGCTGGATACGCTGCGAGGATTGCAGCTGAGCGAACGCACGCTCGTGATTTTCACTTCGGATAACGGAGGTACTCGGCGTGCCGTGAATGCACCGTTACGCGGGCACAAGGGGAGTACTTGGGAAGGCGGCATGCGCGTCCCAACTATTGCCTGGTGGCCCGGGCGGATTCCGGCGGGGACCGAGACCGACGCGATCGCCGGGATGATGGACCTTCTGCCAACGCTGGTGACGCTGGCCGGTGGTCGGCTGCCGACGGATCGGAAGCTGGATGGCGCGAACATCTGGCCACTTCTCGCGGGTGAACCGGATGCAGAAACGCCTCACGATGCGTTCTATTTCTTCCGCGGCCTGAAACTGGAAGCGGTGCGCAGCGGACCCTGGAAGCTGCATTTGGCTCCCGGCACGCTGTATCATCTGGATGACGACATCGGGGAGAGCACGGATGTTGCGTCCGAGCACCCCGATGTAGTCGCGCGACTCGAGCGATTGGCCAACCAGATGATAGGCGACCTCGGACGCGACGGAACCGGGCCCGGATGCCGTCCGTTGGGACGAGTCCCCAACGCTCAGCCCCTGATCCGTCACGACGGCACATTTCGAACGGACCTGGATCCGAGTTGACCGAACGGGAATCCCCATAACGGGGCCTGAAGTACGGACGTTTCGCGAAGGCAAACCACGGATTCGGCGGAGAGTACGGATCGACACGGACCGATCGGTGGACATCGGTCCGATCCGTTCGATCCGTGGTCACTCCTTCATCCTGCCGGGGTGCATGGCAGGCTTTGAATTCGGCTCCTTTGCAGAGACTTGGCTCCTCTCACTCCAGTCAGCCTATTCCCGAGAATAATCCATGCTCAATGGCATCATCACTCGCCGCAACTTCCTGCGTGCGACGGCCACCGCCTCGGGACTGGGGATTGGCGTTGGCATGTACACTTGGCGCTGGGAGCCGACGTGGCTGGAACTGGTCGAACGTCGATTGCCGGTGGCTCATTTGCCTCCCGCGCTCGACGGTGCGCGGCTAGTACAGATCAGCGACCTGCACATCGGCCCTCAAGTCGATGACTCCTACTTGCTTCAAACTTTTGAGCGAGTGAAGGCGATTGACTCAGAGATTGTCGTTTACACAGGAGACTTCACGACCTACGCAGGGGACGTCATCGCCCACGCGAAACGCGTGTTTGCTCACCTGCCCGTGGGGCGCCTTGGAGCTTTCGGTGTTCTGGGGAACCATGACTATGGCCCCGGTTGGAATCGGCTTGAGGTGGCCGATCAGATCGCCTCGCTGGCGGATTCGGTCGGAGTCCAGATTTTGCGGAACCAAGTTGCCGAGGTCGAGGGTTTGCAGATTGTCGGACTGGATGATCTGTGGGCAGGTCACTTCCGGCCGAACGCAGCTTTCACCCAGCTTGATCCGCAGCGTGCCGCGTTGGTGTTGAGTCACAATCCCGACACGGTCGATGAACCCGGCTGGGACAGCTACAGGGGCTGGATCTTGTCGGGGCACACTCACGGTGGGCAGTGCAAACCGCCGTTTCTGCCACCCCCGTTACTTCCCGTTCGGAATCGGCGATATACTTCCGGTGAGTTTCTGCTACCCGGACAGCGCCGGATATACATTAGCCGCGGTGTTGGACACCTTCTGCGAGTTCGATTCAACGTCCGGCCTGAAGTTACCGTTTTTCAGCTTGAATCTGCATAGTGACAAAGCAGTGTCACTCGCCCAGCCATGCAAAAACTTCGGACCGATTTTGCGTTCGATTGAGGATTTCCATCATCGACTGGACGATTTCAGGATGCTCGGCGGCTACGTCGTGGCTCTCCGTCAGGTCTTGTTGCAGGTTGTACAACTCGAGCGGTGCATCGGGTTGTCGAAGCAGTTGGCGTCGCACGCCTTTCCAACTACCGACGCGGATCGCCTGCTGTCCCTGATAACCGGGAAAATGCCAGACCAGAAACGGGTGGTTGCGTTGCTCACCGCGTCCCAAGAGAGTCGGCAAGAAGCTAATTCCATCCAGATCGTCCGGTGGTTGTGCTCCCGCCGCCTCCAGTATGGTGGGGCTGATGTCCCAGAAAGCACTCACGTGTTCACTGACGGTTCCGGGAGCGATTTTGCCGGGCCAACGGGCGATCAAAGGAACGCGGATTCCTCCCTCGTCCACGCTGCCTTTGCGTCCCCGCAACGGACCGGAACTCTGGAAGAAGTCGGAGTCCGAACCGCCCAGCCGATCATAGGTTGGTCCGTTATCGGAGCTGAACAAGACGAGTGTATTGTCGCGCAAGTTCAATTCATCCAGCAGTTGAACGACTTCCCCAATTCCAGCATCCATGTGGGTCACCATCGCCGCATATCCGGCCCGCGGGGCGGGATGTTTCAGATAACTATCGCGATGGTTGTAGTCGGCTTCGGGAATCTGGCCGCGATATTCTTCCAACGATTCTTCAGGCACCTGGATCGACAGGTGGGGAATCGTGAACGGCATGTACAGAAAGAACGGCTGATCCGCATGCTCACGGACAAACTGTAACGCTTCTCGGATGAACAAATCCTGCGAATATTGCTTGCCGGTGAGACTGCGAGAATTGCCCTCGAGTTCCACTCGCTGGTCGTTGCGCCAAAGATAACGTGGGTAATGATTGTGTGCGTGTCGCTGGCAGTTGTATCCAAAAAAGAGATCAAAGCCCTGACGATTCGGATCGCCGGACGAACCGGGATAGCCGAGCCCCCATTTACCGATGGCGGCGGTCGCGTATCCGAGTTCCTTCAGCCGTTCTGCGATCGTGATCGTCTCTGCAGGAATGGGCAATTGTCCTTCGGGTTGGTGCTCGCGATTGTCGCGAACGTAGGCATGTCCGCTGTGAAGGCCGGTCAGTAGAACGCAGCGCGAGGGCGCACAGACGGGAGCGCCGCAGTAGAACTGGGTGAAGCGCATCCCTTCAGCTGCCAGGCGATCGATACTCGGTGTCCGAATGATCTGTTGTCCATAGCAACCCACCTCGCCATAACCGAGATCATCAGCGAGGAAGAGAATGATATTTGGCTTTGCCTCGATGCTTGAAGTCCAAAGCATTGTCAGAAGAGCGAGTGCGTAAATGCGCATTACACGGTCCTAAGTCGTCAATAGAGCGTGAAGTTGGTTCCGGAACCTTGGCGAACGTCGCGACGTGCGGGCAGCGGACTGGGATTCTCGAAGATGAACACGGCCGAGAGCGTGCTGAGTGTCACATCGGGGATCCCGTCTCCGGTCATATCGCCCACAGAAACGAGGATTTCGTCGGAATCGAGAAACTCGGGATCGATCTGGAATGTGCCGATCCGTTCACCTCGACCATTGAACAGTCCGCGCGATTGAGCCACGACAATCTCGCGAACTCCATCGCCCGTCCAGTCCACCAGCTGGTGATGTCGGCTGTAGTCGCCGGTGATCTGGGTCAGCGGTTCGCCTCGTTCGCTGACGACCCAGACGGGACTTTCACCCCGCGGCCGATGGTCAATGTCGACCAGAATCTCCGGCCCCTCAACGTCGGGAAGAATCTCACCAATCCGCAACGATTCGAAATGGTGGCCAGAAAATTCCCAGCGCGGCCGGCCGTTGCCGTCGATCATTGCCAGATTGTTGGCGCCGCAGCAGGTGAGAACCAGCCGTGTTTGCTGGAGTGTATCGCCCCGCCCAAATAGGCGGCACGTGTCGAGATGCCCGCGGGAAAGATCGACCGAAGGCGAGGCGATGGTCCAGCGGAGCGTTCCGTCGGCATTCAGCAGGGAATAGCCAGCGACGATTTCGTCGATTCCATCCGCGTCCAGATCGACAGGCCTTGGTTGATGCGCCGTGCGAAACCCGCCGGGTTGCCGCACGGTCCAGAGTTGCTTTCCATCGTAATCGAGCGCCCAGATCTGGGTGTACCTTGTCTTGACCAGGAGTTCCGAGGCATGATCGTCGCCCGAGAGGTTGACGAACACGAGGCAATCACTTGCCTGCGCGGGAATCGGTAACCGTCGAAGTTCTTGTCCGGTCCTGCCATCCAGCTCAACCAGGGATCCATCCGTCAGCAGGATTACTTCTTGTTGCCCGTCATCGTCCCAATCGTAGATCTGGCAGGCAACATCATGATGGAGTTCTTTTCGCCCCACAGTGGGGTCACCCCATCGCCAGAGGACCTTGCCGTTGAGTTGCTGGGCGCAAACCGCACTCGTGTAGTGCACGTCGGATTTGTCCACGTTTCGCGCACTGACAATTTCCGCAACGCCATCCCCGTTGAGATCGCCCGTGACGACCCATTGTCCAGCATAATCGGGGTCGAGGCGGATGGACTTCCAGGCACGAATGATTGGCACCGTGTCCGTTTCTGGACCCGGATCACGCGTGTTGTATCGAAAGACAGGATCGGCGGCTGTCCCGATCGATGCCGACAAGAGGAAAACGCAAATCAACGCCCACCAGAATCTCGTATTCGTGACGCGATTCGAGAATCGCAGCCCGGGCCGTACATCTCCTTCTTTCTTTCTCTGCGTCCCTCTGCGCCTTTGCGGCCTTTGCGTTTTGCTTTTTCGGGCCGTGCTGATGTTCCGGAAGAAATGAAAACGCAGAGATCGCAAAGGCGCAGCGCGGCCTTCGGCTGCAACCGAAGGGGGTGTTGCCTCGCTCGGCGCAATGGGTGTGCCACTGGCTTTGCCAGTGTCGTCTTGGGTTGAGGAAGAACACGGGCAGAGCCA